>CAJQPO010000057.1 GCA_905480225.1 uncultured Flavobacteriales bacterium
TGTATTCCCCTGTGCTGTTACTCCATCCTGTAAAAACTCAATATCAGTTGTAGAAATAGTAAAAGTTACTAGGTCTCCTGCCAAAACAGTATCCGCAAAAACTGGAACTCCACTTGAAGAAATAATTGGTGATAAAATAGCAGGTTCAGAATTGCTCCCGCTGCAAGAAACTATCGTTATTGGAATTTCATACCTGACTTCTGCTATTTTCAAACCACAGCGAAATGACTCTACAATCATCGAAGAGGTAAAAGTACCTTGCGTAAGAGATGAGAATGTCATAACACCAGCATTATTTTCTAAAACAACGGGAACATTTGCAGCGTTATGAAAAGCATTCGGCAATTGACTACTACTGGTGTATCCAGCCGAATAAGGAATGGCCGCAGGTTGAACAAAATTAGGCTGCACAGCAGTAATGAAAGTAAGGGGGTCAGTGAAACTAAAAACCAATGAATCAGCATCTGGGTCAATTACTTTCTGAACGTACTGATTATCCCCAACGCAATACAACGCACCCAAGTCGTTCGAAAATTGTGGAGAAGAATCGTAACACGGTGATGCATTCGCACCTGCATTATTAAACATTTTAGAAATTAAAGTGAGCCCGAATGTTTGCGGAGAATCTAAGTTTTCGATGGCGCCAGACCTTGAGAAATCGGACCAGGTAAATATCCAACCATCCGATGGTGGAATTCCAGCCATATTAATCGGATCAGAAGTATAAGTGAAAACTGAATACGCACCAACCCCTCCCAAAGTACATGATATTGGATTATTACCTAATGAACTAGAACATATTGGCGAAGCATCGTAATCAATGACGTAATTCACCGTAACACTTGTAATCGATGAATGATTCCATACTTGAATGTCTTCAGTCGGCGAGTTTGTTATTACGCCGTTGCAATCCATGATAAGTCGCAACTGAAAAATATAATCACCTCCTCCTTGGCAAACCCATGTAATATCTCCACCAACCAAATGATCAGCTCTCGCTCCCGATACCAGAATCGAAAGCAACAGGGAAAGCAACAATGTTTTATGAAGTGCTCTTCGCAAATTATGTATTAGCTTTTTAATCAAAGATTTAACGAAATAATTTCATTTTTGTTATTCCAATGACGCATTACCATTTGAACCGTTGCTATCGATTACCAACAACCACTTCTATCATATCCTTGTCATTTAAATATTTTATGGCTAAATCACGAATATTTTCTGAACTAACATCTTGAATTTTAGACAAATAAAGAGAATTGAATTCATTATCTAAGCCGTGGAAATACGAGGATTTATATTTATCTGAAACATTAAATGGTCCATCCGAACTTCTAAGAAAGGAACCAATCATGAATTTCTTCACTCTATTTAGCTCAGAATTCGACACTTTTTCCGTCTTCAATCGATCCATTTCATAGGATATCTCTTTAATCGTTTCACCAGTCGAATTCACGTTAACTTCTGTCGCTATTAAAAATATAGTTGAGGACAAATTAGCTAACAACCCCGAACCAATTCCATATGTGAAACCTTTGTCTTCTCTAATGTTGGCCATTAATCGGGAACTGAAGTACCCTCCCAAGAGAGTATTCAATACTTGAAACGGAATGAAATCATCGCTTGACTTCTTAAAGGGCAATAATCGCCCTATTCTTATGGCAGATTGAACAGCATCGTTTTTGGGTAATAATACTTTTGTTCCTATCGCTTGCTCTATGCGATTAATTTCCAAATTCTTGGAACGCCTATTTTTAACTTTCCCAATTACACTATCAATAGTTTTTATAATGTCTTTCGTTACCTTTCCTGCTATAAAAATGGTGGCATCGGACAAGTTTAAAAATTGTTTGTGATGCTCGATTAATTGTTCTCTATTAACATCAAAGTCATTGGCGTGTATGTCTGAAAAATAAGGATGAGATTTAGGATATAATAATTTTCCAAATTCATGTTTACACGCTATTGAGTTTTTATGCATGTTTACCTGAAATTTCTGTAATTCATTTTTCTTGAGTGTTTCCAACTCATTCTCTGGAAAAATCGGACTAGCTATAATTTCTGCCAGTACTTCTATGGTCTGATGCACAAACTTCGTTAAGGTAAAAAGCGTGAAAGTAGTTATGTCTTTACTTATCGTTTGTTCAATAAAAGATCCGTGGTAATCTATATAATCAGCTATTTCCTTTCCAGACCTGGCAACTGTTCCTTCACGCAACATTTTTGCAGTAAAATCAGCTCCTAAAGTTGAATGTTCATGTGCACTTCCAGACTTAAATACAATTTCGATTCGAATCAAGTCCAATTCTGTTAAATCGAAAGAAAATACAGGAATACCATTAGATAGCTCACACTTTTCAGGAAGCGGTATATCAACTCTATTTATGGGCTTAACCTCTGGAGATACGGACCTATCAAGATTCATAATCATTTTATTTTCATTTATTTAAGACAATATACCTAAACCTTATTTTTAGATAAATAAAACAGCGTTGAACAATTTTTCTTTTGAAGAACTTCTTTTGCAACACGTTGAATCTGCACAGGGCTTACCTCATTGTATTTTTCAACTTCGCAGTTAATCAACGCAGCGTCACCGAGAAGTTCGTAATAGCATAAATTCATGGCCTTATTCAATGCTGTCATTTCATTAAACATTTGAGTTGACTCCAGCCTATTTTTCACTTTTTGTAATTCATGATCGCCTACTAATTCAGTTTTAATTTTTTCAAGTTCAATATCAATACAATTATTAGCGAGTTCTACTTCAATACCGTCTGCAATTTTCCCGGTAACAACAAACAAGCCTGCGTCATGACTCCCCATAATAAATGCTGATATTTCTGAAAAAACCCCTTGTTCTTTTACAAGAGATCTTTGCAATCTAGAAGAATGGCCATTTGATAACAAATCTGAAAGGAGATCAGCAGCATGATAATCAGGATGTGCTCTTTCGCACATGTGAAAGGCTTTGTAAATGGCGTGAGCCGGCACGTCTCTTTTCACTGTCAATTCTCTATAGCTATCTTGCTTCGGTTCTGAAGGTATTGATCTTACGTATTTTTCTCTTGCAGGAATGGGACCAAAATATTTCTGAGCCAATTGATTTACATCATCCATATCAACATTACCTGAAACACACAAGATCGCATTTTGAGGACCATAATGTTTTTCGAAAAAAGCTCTTACCTCAGGCATTTCAGCCCTTTCAATATGTGCAATCTCTTTACCAATAGTGGCCCATTTATAGGGATGGGATGTGTAAGCCAGTGGCCGTAATAACAACCAGACATCGCCATAGGGTTGATTCAAATATCGCTGTTTGAACTCCTCAATAACTACATTTTTCTGAACAGAGAGACTTTTTTCAGAAAATGCCAAGCTTAGCATTCTATCTGAATCTAACCAAAATGCAGTTTCTAAATTTTGTACGGGTAAAGTAGCATAATAATTAGTGAGGTCATTAGATGTGAAAGCATTATTCTCACCACCAGCTTCTTGTAAAGGAATATCAAAATCTTTTATGTTAATTGAACCTCCAAACATTAAATGTTCAAACAGGTGCGCAAAACCTGTTTGGTTTTCTGTTTCATCCCTTGCTCCTACGTCATACAGCAAGTTAAATGCTACAATTGGTGTTGATTGGTCTTTATGAACAAGAACTCTAAGTCCATTGCTCAAGGTGAACTTATCAAATCGAATCATTAAAATTTATATTTATTATTGTTCATCGCCAGAAGGGCGTTTTTGTATTCAGCAATCAGTTCTTCAACAATTTTCTTGGCCGGCCTAATTTCATTAATCAACCCGGAAACTTGTCCAATTTCTAACTCTCCATTAACCAAATCCCCTTCAAACATTCCTTTTTTAGCTCTTCCTCTACCCAATAATTCACGCAATTCCTCATTAGATACACCGTTTTGGTACGCCTCTATTACTTCCTTGTAAAATGCATTATGCAATAACCTAACTGGTGTTAGCTCTTTGAGCGTTAAACTGGTATCTCCCTCTTTTGCCTTAATAACTTCCTCTTTAAAATGCCTATGAGCAGAAGACTCGTTTGAAGCCACAAATCGACTACCGATCTGCACTCCATCGGCACCTAAATTCATCGCGGCCAACATGGCAGCACCCGTTCCAATTCCTCCAGCAGCTATTAAAGGTACTTGGATGCACTTTTTAACTTGAGGAATTAAGCACATGGTAGTTGTTTCTTCTCTTCCGTTATGACCGCCAGCCTCGAACCCTTCAGCAACAATCGCATCAACTCCTGCATCTTCTGCTTTTATTGCAAACTTAGCAGACGATACTACGTGTGCCACAACTACCCCTGCTGCTTTCAACTCTGACGTCCATGTTCTAGGATTTCCTGCGGAAGTAAATACTATCGGAACCTTGCGCTCTATAATTGTTTTTACGTGCTCTTCAATATCTGGGTACAACATCGGTAAATTGACAGCAAAAGGGAACTTCGTTGCTCTTTGACATTTCTCAATGTGCATTTTTAAAACATCCGGGTACATTGATCCTGAACCTATAATGCCCAATCCCCCAGCATTGCTAACAGCTGAAGCCAGTTCCCATCCAGAACACCAAATCATGCCGGCTTGAACTAGCGGATATTTAATCCCAAATAATTTTGAAAGCTTATTCATATTGAACAAATGGTAGCGTACGAAAGTACTCCTTTTGCGAAAAAATGACGAGATTATTCACATTATAACCCCTCTTTGGTATTAAAAAAACTAATAATTTGAAGGATTTATTGAAACATTCATCAAAAAACCAGCGTTCTATCCTTATGATTTCAACTAAATCTCCTATTTTTGTTTTTATGGGACAATTAAAGCTTTATGCAGGCTCACTTATCGTACTACTAATTCTTGGGTCAAATGCAAGTGCTCAATACAAACTTGACTACGGTGTCAGAATTGGTGCTGCCAACTACCTAGGAGAAATGGGTGGAGAAGAAGGAACACGGCAAGACTTTATTTGGGATATGAAGCTGAATCAATCAAAGCCACTCATTGGTGCTTTTCTCAGATCTAGAATAAACCATAATTTCGCGTTTAATTGTGGTGCGACCTACGCCAGAATCCAAGGAGATGATGCGCTGTCAACTAACCCTCAAAGGGTCGGTAGAAATTTAAATTTCAGAAATGATTTTGTGGAAGTTTACGGACGAGCTGAATACTATTTCTTCGATGAAAAAGACGTGGGTAACCACGGCAGATACATCGTTGATTTTCAAGCTTATGGATTTGCTGGTGTTGCAGCGATTGCACATGGCCCAAAAACTTTACATAACGGAGAATTTGTTAAACTAAGACCTTTACAGACAGAAGGAAAAAAATATACACTAGTTACAGCAGGTGCTCCAATTGGATTAGGGTTCTTTTTCACTCATAAAAGACGTCACAGGTTTGGTTGGGAAATTTCTTGGACACCTACCCTAACGGATTATTTAGATGACGTGAGCTCAGTATACGCAAACAACCTAGAGGGTATTGCAGGAGAAGTTGCCAATCGCAGACCTGAACTCGGGGATCGGCCAGATTTACCCAGCATGGAACAGTACGGCCCCGCTTCAAATGAAACATTTTCTAACAAACGCGGTGACCCGTCGCACAATGACACCTACATGTTTAGTAGCTTTTCGTACAGTTACGTAGTGAAAGGACGTAATAGATTTTATAGTCGAAACTACGGTTGGTTGGGCTACAGAAAACGCGGTGTGCGAAAAGTGCGAGCAAAGTTTTAATTCCTTCACATTTATCTAGATTTAACTCTTAAGATTTAAACCTATTTTTTCAAAAACTGTGACAATTTTGAAAGTGGTTTGCGGATAGTAGCTATTCCTGGATGTAAACCATTCATTTCCCATGCTCTCCTATCTTCCTTATTTGCGGCTAATCTGTTTTTTATCGAAACCGTGCTTTGACCACCAACCCGCATTTTAACGATGATCTCAGGGAAATAATTAACAGAAATTCCGTGCTTATGTATGAGCCTCAGCATCAATTCATAATCCGCTGAAGAATTTAACTCCGTGGAATAATACCCAAAATTATCATAACACGCTTTTTTAACAAAGAATGTTGGGTGTGGTGGCATCCAACCCGTTTTAAATAATCCTTTTTTATAGATTCCTGCTCTCCAGGTACGAGTTATTTGACTCGTGTCTTCTCGCCTAACATAGACTAGATCGGCATATACGGCATCCGCATCAGAAATCGCTTTTACCATATTGGAAACTACGTGTTCGTTTGCATATAAGTCATCGGAATTAAGAATACCTATTATGTCTCCAGTAGCTTCCTTGACACCTTTATTCATGGCGTCATAAATTCCATCATCCTCTTCAGATATAATTTTAGCAATATTGCTCTTGTATTCATTTACAATGGATAAGGTGTTATCCTTAGACTTACCATCCACAATGATATATTCAATGTCTGGGTAAGATTGTGCAATAACGGATTGCAACGCAGTTCTAATCGTTTCGGCAGAATTAAAGCAGATAGTTACAATACTAACTTTCACTGATGATCCTTTCTCTAATTTTTACCGCTGGATTACCTTGATATATTCCATACGGTTCCAAGTTAGCTGTAGCTACTGAATTTACCGTAAGAATAGAATGAGACTTCATAACGACACCTTGTACAACGATTGCCCTAGCCCCAACCCAAGCGCCGTCTTCTAATGTAATTGGTCTTACCAGTAAATCAAATGACTTTTTCTTGTAATTGTGATTACCACTTAACAACAAGGCACCCTGCGATAGACAACAATTCGATCCAATTTTCACAACATCCAGGTTATCTATCCATACATTTTCACCAATCCAAGTATTGGCCCCAATTTCCAGTTTCCACGGGTACTTTACACTTACCTTCGGCTTAATAATTACGCCCTCTCCTATTTTAGCGCCAAACATCTTCAAAACAAATATCTTTAACCCAACGAATGGGTTTAAAGGGTTCAACAGAAATAGGACGTTAAAAAAATACCATAGCAAGCGCTTGACCGAGCTTCCAGGCCGATACCAATCATTGTTAAAAGAAGATAAATCCGATTTAATCACCCGAAAATAATCTTAAATAATTCTTTAAATTCATTTCATTGCCAATTTGCTCTTCTGCGAACTTTCTGGCTGCTACAGACCACTGCTCAAAATCCACAGCCGCCATATCACAAAGATAAGTCATCTTTGCACTTATTTCATGAATATCTTCAATTGGTAAATTGAAACCAATCTTTCGTTGCGAAAGATTTTTCCAAGGTGTACCATTACTAACAATACACGGCACTCCATGTGCAAACGCCTCCAATACAACATGACCAAAATTTTCACTATCCGATAAGAGCATCAAGAGGTGAGATTCCATTAATATTTGGGAAATTTCGACATGCGATTTCTCTCCAGCATAACGAAATGAAACGTTTTTGCTTAATCGGTTTTTCAACAATAAACATTCTTGCCAATATTCCATGTCTTCGATTGGTCCTACGTGCGTATAATTAATCCGTCTATCGTGAGGTATCTTTTCTAAAGATTCTAAAATGAGGTGTATGTTTTTGATTCTTGAAATTCTAGATATACTGATTATATCAATGACTTTAGAGATTTTTGTACCAGCATTAATAACCCTTTTTGGAAGTACACCCAAGTTCGGTGCTTCGACAACTGCACTCTTTTTAAACTTATTCTTGATGTCAATCGATTCATCTGTTGATGTTGCATGCCATGTAATTCCATCATACAACCCTGTCCACTTAGCAAGCAATAGAAAAATAGATTTTTTAATTCTTTTGATACCAAGCGCTTTTGAACTAAGCATCCCTCTTGGCGCCAGAATTAATCTTGGACAATTTTCAAGTCTTTTCAAACCTTTCAGTGGCACAATTGTATAGTCCTTTGAAAAGAGAGAATTAAAATAAACTGCGTTAATATTCTTGTCCTGAATCGTAGCTTTTATAAATGCAATCCTTGGAGCTTCATCGGAATAATAAACCTTGAACTGCTCAACTGTAAGCCATACATTGGGTTCAACATCATATGGAGAAACCGCGCCCAAGTCTTTATTAGAGGTAATTATGAAAAAATTAAAATTACTTTGCATCGATTCAACCAAATTTGATACCGATCGTATAGGACCTCCAGCCCTAAAACCTGGGGTAAACCAATCTACT
>CAJQPO010000058.1 GCA_905480225.1 uncultured Flavobacteriales bacterium
GTCATGCAGGCGCAATAGTGGGAGGTGAAGAAGATACTGCTCAAGCCAAAAAACGAATTTTAAGGGATTGTGGTGTACATGTAGTAGACTCGCCGGCTGATATCGGAATTAAAATGGCCGAATTGGTTGGAACTACAGCATAATTCATTTTTTTAACTTCTTATTATACAATTTAAAATGAGCGAAGTAAGAAATTTAGAACCCAAATCGGTTTGGAATCATTTTGAGGATTTAAACGCAACGCCAAGACCATCCAAAAAGGAAGAACGCGTGATTAAGTTCATGGAAGACTTTGGTGATAGCTTGGGATTGAAAACATATACCGATCCCGTGGGGAATGTCATTATCAAGAAAAAGGCGACTACTGGAATGGAAGGCCGCAAAACAGTGGTCATGCAGGCGCATCTGGATATGGTACATCAAAAAAATTCAGACACGGAATTTGATTTCAATTCGGAAGGAATCAGATCCTATATCGATAACGATTGGGTGAAAGCAGAAGGAACGACACTTGGTGCTGATAACGGCATGGGTGTCGCGAGTATTATGGCTGTATTGGCTTCAAAAGAAATACCACATCCAGCTATTGAAGCTTTGTTTACCATCGATGAAGAAACGGGTATGACCGGCGCTTTTGAATTAGAGCAAGGTATTCTTGATGGTAAAATACTGCTGAACTTGGACACTGAAGATGATGATGAATTTTCTATTGGTTGCGCAGGAGGTATAGATACAAATACATTTTACGAATACAATCAAGTTCCTTCGATACCGGGTTCCAATGGGTACAGAATTTCAATTAGAGGTTTAAAAGGGGGCCATTCAGGAATGGATATCCATTTAGGAAGAGGTAATGCAAACAAATTGATGAATCGGTTATTGTTCGAAACGGATCAATTCGGATTACGTCTTTCTGAAATTGATGGTGGTAGTCTAAGGAATGCAATCCCAAGAGAATCGTTTGCAATAATTTCAATTTTAGAGGAATCTTATCTGAAAGAGTTTGAATCTCGAGTAGCCGTATTAAAATCTGAATATAAATTCATTGAACCAGACTTAGACATTACCATCGTTAAATGCGAGAACCCAACGCATGTCATGTCCATAAATGATCAGACTAAATTAACACACGCTATCAATGCCGTTCAAAATGGTGTTTATTGCATGAGTGCGACCATTCCAAATTTAGTAGAAACGTCGTCTTCACTAGCGAGGGTAATCGTTAAAGCAGGTGAATTCAGAACGCAGAGTTTACAAAGGAGTTCTGTAGAAACCGCGAAAACCGATGTCGCTAATGCTGTGGGTTCTGTTTTTAATTTGATGGGTTGTATGGTCGAGCATACAGGCTCATATCCCGGTTGGGAGCCCAACCCCAATAGTGAAATTCTCAAACTGATGATTGACAAATATGGTAAGCTGTTTAATGAAGCACCCAAGGTGCAGGCTTGTCATGCCGGATTAGAATGTGGAATTCTTGGCGAAAAATACCCATCTTGGGATATGATTTCTTTTGGGCCAACGATAAAAAATCCACATTCACCAGATGAAAAGGTGAACATCAAGTCTGTCCAAAAATTTTGGTCGTTTCTAAAGGATGTTTTGAAAGATATTCCTGCTGATAGCTAATGCCTATTGATTATTCGAATATTAACTCATTTCTTAACTGCATTTCTAAAAATAATTACCTTTAGCTTTATAATGGATAATCGTTTGATTTGAGGTAGTGAAGACTCAATAAATAGATGAGTTTTTGAAAAATAAATACGAAAGAGAATTCGGCTAAATGAGTAAGAAAATTATAGTTACAGGTGGTGCAGGTTTTATTGGATCTGCAATTATAAAGCACCTCAATGATGAGAGGCATGAGGTATTTGTAATAGATAATTTGTCTTTTGGAAGCAGAGACTTCATAGATATTGATGACAATCATTTCTTTAACATTGATATTTTAGAGAGAGACCAATTGATGTCAATTTTCACAGAAATTGAACCAGATTGGGTGCTCCATCTTGCGGCGATTCATTTCATACCATATTGCAATCAACATCCATTCGAAGCGGCTAATATTAATATTCAAGGAACGATTAATGTATTTGATGTATGCAAAAAATTGCAAAATCTCGAAAGATTGTTTTTTGCTTCAACAGCAGCGGTATATCCGATAAGTGACCATTCTGTAGACGAAAATCATGAATTACGTCCACTCGACATTTATGGCCTTTCCAAATTAACGGGAGAAAGATTGGCTAGAGAATTTCATTTAGAAACAGGAGTTTCTACTGTGGTATGTAGATTTTTTAATGCTTTTGGCCCCAATGAAACAAACCCCCATTTAATTCCTGAAATTCAAGAGCAAATTAATGCTGGAAAAAGAACAATTCAACTAGGTAACTTGGAGCCTAAACGTGACTTTATTCACACTTATGATATGGCTCGTGCAGTTATTTCTTTGTTGAAATCTGACATTAACTATGACGTATTTAACTTAGGTAGAGGTATTGAATATTCTGTTAGGGAAATTGTCGAAGCGTTTGAGCGTGAATTAGGAGAGAACATTTCAATTGATCAAGATCCAAGTCGGATGAGAAAGACAGACAGAATGCATCTGTTAGCTAATGTGAATAAGTTAAAGAATGCCATTGGTTGGGAACCTGAATGGAATATTGATCAAGGTGTGAAAACATTAATCAAGAAATGAGTGCATTAAAAGTCGTTTTTTGTACAGATGGAATAGCTCCACATCAGATTGGAGGCATGCAAAAGCATTCAAGATTACTTATTGAAGCTTTGTCATCGTTTGATGTTAATTTGTTCGTAATCCACCCGCACAAAGGCGTGAAAGTCTTTGATGAAACATTAAAGATTCAAGAATTTGCGATTGAAGGTATTGATAAAAAAAAGAATTATTTGAAGGAATCCAAGGCCTATTCAAAAAGAGTATATACCGTTTTAAAAAAATTACCAGACGATACAATAATATACAATCAAGGATTTGCTGTTTGGTACGGTCTTAAAGAATTTTCGAATCGGGTTATTACCAATCCACACGGTTTAGAACCATTTCAAGCTATAAGTAGGAATGATCGAATTACCTCAATTCCATTTCAGTACATATTTAAAAAGATTTTTAAAAAATCGAGGTTGACGGTTTCTCTTGGTGGTCAATTAACAACCATTTTATTGAAGATTCTTCCTTCGAATAAAATTACTATTCTGCCAAATGCTGTAGCTGAGAAAGGCGAATTTGTGTTTAAACCAAGGCCAGAAAAGAAAGAGAATATTGATTTGTTCTTTCTTGCTCGTTTTGCTACCAACAAAGGTATTCACATATTGATGAAAGCAATTGAAGAACTGAATAACGAAGGGTACAAGAATAAACTTTCCTTTAAATTAGGAGGTAAAGGACCACTTTATGAAAAGTACAAAAATGAAAGTCTTCCCGAAAATGTTAAACTCCTAGGGTTTGTTAGCGACGAAGAACTGGATATCATTTATCAAAATTCAGATGTATTTGTTTTCCCAACCTTGTTTGAAGGGATGCCAACAGTAGTTCTTGAGGCAATGAGTAATTATCTTCCTGTTATTGTAAGCGATACCGGCGCAACATGCGAACTGGTTGATAACGAGAATGGTTTTGTTATTAAGCCAGATAGCGTTGAATCGTTAAAAAAAGCAATAAAAAAATATTATTTATTAAGTGCCGACGAAAAAAATCGAATGTCTTACAATTCTTTTAATAAATGTATGACCAATTTCACTTGGAATCGAGTAGCACAAAAGCATTTAGACGTTTTTAAAGCTCTAAATAACGGGTTGGCGATAAAATCCGATAGTCTTAACTGAATTCTGCATTGATCTGGTTGCTGAAAAATTCTAGCGCAACAGCTATTCAAGATGCGATGACAGAAGCCATTATACTCTCTTCTGCTGAACTGAAACTAATGAAATCAGCATCACTATCTAAAGTGAAAAAACATTTCGTTTGGGACGACGTAGTCAAACATAAAATCGCTTGTTTGCAAGACATGATCTCCAATACGGGGAATCCATAAAAATCCTATGTATTCGTTTCCTATCTTAGTTTCGAATTTTCGCTTTGATGCAAGCAACATGAAAAAAGTCCTTTGGTTTGTCATATTAATAATTCATGCTCCCATTATTATGGCACAAGCATATACTTCTTACTTTACCGGGAATTCTGTTAATCTCCCTACAAATCCTAAGGGTGGCATGTGCCTAATGGGTGGTGCTACCGAAGATGACAATGCCATGAAGTGGTTTTTGGAACAGTCAGATGTAGGCGATATACTTGTTCTAAGAGCAAGTGGATCTGATGGATATAATTCTTATCTGTATTCTTCTTTAGGTGTTCCGGTGAATTCAGTTGAGACTATCGTATTTAATACTATTACAGCATCTTACGACAGTTATGTGCATCAAAAGATCAATGACGCAGAAGCAATCTGGCTTGCTGGTGGTGACCAATGGGATTACGTTACGCTCTGGCGCGATACGCCAATAGCGGATTTGATTAATTCGGCTGTAGCAGATAGAAACATAGTAATTGGCGGCACCAGTGCTGGAATGGCAGTTTTAGGCGATTATTACTTCTCGGCAGAATACGGCACCGTAACTTCATCTAGTGCATTGAATAACCCCTATGATATTCGTGTGCGCGTAGATTCAAATGCATTTTTTGAAAATGAATTTATGCAAAATGTAATTACAGATACGCACTATGATGACCCGGATCGAAGAGGCAGACATGTAGCGTTTCTTGCCAGGATGTACACCGACTACGGGGTCGAAGGCAAAGGGATTGCTTGTGACGAGTACACAGCGGTTTGTATTGACACGAATGGATTAGCTCAGGTTTTTGGTGGCTATCCAACTTACGATGACAATGCTTATTTTGTACAACTGAATTGTGAGTTGATGGACTTATCGCCAGAAAATTGCACACCGGGGTATTCGTTAAATTGGAATTTAAGTGGTGAGGCCATTAAAGCTTGCCAGGTTAAAGGAACCAGTTCAGGATCAAATACATTTAATCTTACTTCTTGGACAAGTGCTTTTGGTTCATGGAATAACTGGTCGGTTAATAATGGTGTATTTCAAGAAGAAATTGGGGATGAAGTAAGGTGCGAATCGAATGGTATTACTAGCAACCAACTAAACCTAGCCATTAAGGTATCTCCAAACCCAGCGATTAATTACGTTCGGCTATCAAGCAATCATACTATTAATGTGGTTTCTCTTTACAATATGCAAGGGGAAAACATTTTTAAATATAGATTCCAATCGAATTCGATACAGCTTAACTTCGAAGATATCAACTCTGGCATATACAGCTTGCTGATTGAAAACGATCAAGGAAGGGTAGTAAAAAAATTGATTGTAGAATAGTGCTAAAAATTTGTTCAAACGCTTTTGCAACCTAAAGGACATTGACATGTAAAAATCTGCTATTATTTCGGGGCTAATTTACCTACCTTTAATGCGTGAAAAAGGCCATTGTATTTCTATTCATTACTTTCATTGGGTTTCATTCAATAGCTCAAAATAAACTTGATTCATTGTGGAACGTTTGGAATGATGAATCTCAAGCGAATAACAATAGAATTGACGCATTGAATAAAATCATTTGGAGTGATTATTTATTCTCTATGCCTGACAGTGGTTTTTACTACGGAAGTCTTATCTATGATTTTGCTAAATCAAAGAACGAGAAACAGGGCATGCTCAATGCCTTAAATATTCAAGCAATTTCTCTAACAATTAGAGGAATGAATAAGAAAGCACTGGATCTTTACAATCGAGCTGAAATAATTGCTTTAGAGGTTGGTCAGCCAGAATCATTGTCAAAAATATTGGGTAATAAAGGCAATGTCTTGATCGACCTTTATGCGTTTGATGAAGCCAAATTAAACTTTAAAAAATGCATCAAAATATGCGAGGAAACAGGAATTCAAAAAGGGATAGGTTCAGCATTGAATAGTATTGGTATTATTTATCAAAAACAATCAAACTATAAATTGGCGTTAGAGAATTTTGAAAAAAGTTTAGAGTATTTCGTTAAATTCGGTCAGGACCGTAATGTTGCAAACACCTATCATAAAATAGGCGAAGTTCAGCATGTTTTAGGTAACAATGAATTGGCTTTTGATTATTTACTTAATTCATTAACAATCAGAAAGGAATTAAATGATAAAATTGGAGAAGTTGAATCCT
>CAJQPO010000059.1 GCA_905480225.1 uncultured Flavobacteriales bacterium
CCTTTTTCAAGGGTTATGTGCGCGTACAACTCATTTCCTTTTAGTTTGTCAATTAAATAGGAAAGCCCATTACTCTGCTCATCTAAATAAGGCGTGTCAATTTGATGCACATCACCTGTGAAAATTATTTTGGTGTTCTCGCCGGCTCGAGTAATGATTGTTTTCACCTCATGTGGGGTGAGGTTTTGCGCTTCGTCAACGATGAATATAATATTGGATAAACTGCGACCTCTAATAAAAGCCAATGGTGTAATTTTCAATTTTTCATCTTCTTCCATTTCAACAATTGCCTTCAATTTTTTCTCGTTTTCTTTAAATTGAGACTTGATAAATTTCAAATTATCAAATAAAGGCTGCATATATGGGCTTATTTTATCTTCTGCGCTTCCAGGTAGATACCCAATGTCTTTATTGCTAAGCGGCACGATTGGTCTCGCTAGAATGATTTGATGGAACATGTTTTTTTGTTCCAACGCACTTGCTAGTGCTAATAGCGTTTTGCCAGTTCCTGCAACTCCTTGTAAAGTGACTAATTTTACTTCGGGGTTCATTAGTGCGTGAAAAGCAAAAGTTTGTTCGGCATTTCTTGGTTTAATGCCGTAGTGATAACTTTTTTCAACCCGTTCTAGCTGTTTTTTATTGGCATTGTAATATCCTAGGATTGAAGATTTACCATTTTTAAGTACGTAAAAACCATTGTTGAAGAGGTTTTCACCGAGAAATTCAACATTGTCTGACGCTGTTTTTTTGTAAAGTTCCTGAATAATCTCTGAATTAACATCTGTCACTTCGAATTTGCCGGAAAAGATAACACTGCTGTTTTCTACTTTTCCGGTTTCAAAATCTTCTGCTGCAAGATTTAATGCTTTCGCTTTTAGTCGGAGGTTGATGTCTTTGGAAACAAGAATGACTTTTTTGTCTTTTTCTTGTTCTGCTAAAGTTAAAGCAGCATTTAGGATTTGATGATCGTTCTTCCTATCAGCGAATATTTTGGTAGCATCCTGGTATTTATTTTCATTGACCATGACGATTTTGAATTTTCCCTTGTCCGGTCCATTCAAAGGGATCCAATCTTGTAGCATGTGCTCTTTCGAAAGTTTGTCCAAAATTCGAATGAACGATCTGGCAGAGAAATTCTTGATGTCATTTCCCTTCTTGAAATTGTCTAATTCCTCTAAGACCGTTATTGGAATTGCGACGTCGTGTTCTTCAAAACTTTTAATGGAGTCATGATCGTGAAGGATTACTGATGTGTCCAACACGAAGATTTTTTTTATCTTCTTCCTCTTTGCCATACGCACTCATCTAAATGTTAAATGAATATAATGGAAGTAGTTAAACTGACATCATTTTTTGTGCCTAACTTATTAAATAATGATGGTTAATTACTATTTAACGATGTGTAAAGGTTTTTGTATGAGTCCACCATCAGAAGTAAAAACTACGTGATACACGCCAGAATTCCAGCTCGTAACATCGACGTTTTCAAAGGCTATGTGATTTGCATTAAGCCGTTTAGAAAAAATCAGTTTACCCAGGCAGTCGTAAACCATAAGGTCTCCTTTCAATTCGAAGCTGGAGTTTAAATTAATAACGACTTCATTTACTGCTGGATTGGGTTGCATGTGCATAGTTGCAAATCCAGCGTTATCATCAACAGAAGTGAAGTAAAGACAAGATTCATCAATGACATTTTCAACGGTGTGGTAATTGTCATCTACTATATCAAATATGGAATCAATACAAATTGTAGGATTTGTGATGTTAAAAATGTGAATTCGACAAAGTGGTTGGTAGACATTGGATTTATCAATAACAGAATCCAGGTAAGAAATACCAATTACTTTTCTCCCACCAACAGCATAACTCGGGGTTATTGGGTATTGGCTAGATGCTTGTAAGTTATCAACGCTGTTTATAGTGATTCCGTCCATTGTGAATTCGTAGGCAACAATTTTTGAACTAGCGTTTTTTACACCAATATCAATATAACCAGCACTGAAGTCATAGCCGATGATGCTGAGATGGGCCGTGTCAAAAGGATTATGAACATTTAGTGGGAAGTTGCAATGGTCGTGAGAACTACTTCCTGCATGAACGTGGCCACTGCCAAAAAGATAGCAGCTATTTACTAATGCAGCATCGTAAACACTAATGGCATCATCTGCATTCAAATCGTTACAAGTTGTAGATGTTATGTTATTTCCAATAATGTCATCAACATATTGTATTGCATCTGCAGTATTCTGCACAATGTCTGCATTGATATCTCCCATCAGCGCCGATCCGTTGCATGTTCCATTACAATCGACAAAGGTTGTTCCAAAAGGTATGCCGGCGCAATCTTCGTACGCAGGACAGACCGTGTCCAATGTTATTGATGGTGCCCCAGTTGTTGGATCTCTTTCTAGATAGAAGCAAGCTTGAGCCCAATTGTTACTGTAATCTGATTCATATTGTCCAAGTGCATCCGGTGACTGGTCCCAATTTACTCTTGTAACGAGTACATATCTACCCGTATCAATTTCTGTAATATCAATCCATTGACAATTTAGAGAAGAGCTGTAATAATCTCCACAATCGTAAGAAATACCCATATTTCCACATCCATATGTCATGGTACCACCGCTGTCGCACTCTAAGTCCATCACACAAAATCCGTTTTTAAATCCTACTGGTGTAGAGAAGTTATCGACGTCATAGAGCACATATTCCGCATAGCCAACATAATGATTGTGACTGTGGCAGTTATCCCATTCAAATTGGCCTGGGCTCGAGCTAGGAGTTCCAATGTAATAATCTGATTTACCTATGTTTTTAATGTGGGTTGTAAATCGAATAATTTCACGATCTCCGTATCCTCTTAAACAACCTTCATTGATGGTGCATGGGTCAGTATTGAACAAATCATCGACATACATGGTATTTCTTAGCACATCTTCAAGTAACCATAAATCAGGACCATCCGGACACAAACTATCACCAATATAGTAACAAGTATCACTGGTCGTAGCTAGCGGATTGTAATTACAAGCAGTTGGATCAGTACATCCTGAAATTGCAGAGAAGAAATTTAATGACCAGTCCACCGGTGCTGAAGCGCAAGAGACTCCTACTTGACCAATTCTAATGTAATAGGTTTCTGCCGGATCAAACATTCCATTTAAATAAGCTTGAATGCCGCAAGTTGGATTGTCGTCATTGTAAAATACAGTGCCTGTATTGCCACTGTCAAATACGAGCCCAGCACAAAGATCATAAACCCAAATTCGAGTGTCACAAGTGTTTGCACAGGTTGTAATTTCATAAATTCCGGCAGAATCAGGAGACCATTCGTACCAGGTTTCAGGTAAAATAGCAGCTGAATAAGATCCTTCCGTTATTTCAATTGGATTTTCGCAAGAGCTCCCCGTTGGACAATAAAAACTAGAACTTTCAGAATAGTCATATTCGCCTCCTGTAACTACCATATTTCCGTTCAATAGAATATTGTAGTAGCCAGTTCCGTAGCCACAACAAATTCCATCGCCGTAAGTGTCGTGAATAGTGAATGTGGTGCATACTGTGGTGTCTATACAGATAGTATCTCCTTCAAAAGTGCCAGATGCAATCACTGTTCCTGCTGAGGTAACGTCCCAAGAAATTTCTAAAGGGTAGCTATCAGGTACAATTTCAATAACCATTTCGGCAAAGCCTGAAGAACATTGAGCATTAAAATATTCAAGATTAATAAAGAGAAATAGAAAAAAGATTATTAGTCGTAGCATGGTTCAAGTTACGATTTATAAAGTAATTGATCTATCTCCTCCTGGATATCTGGGATTCCAATAAAGAAATAGATAAAATTGGTGTTCTAACGGCTAATATTATATGATTTCAATTCAAGGCATTGGTTCTTTTCTTCAGTGGATTTAAAAATTAAGTTCTTATATCTATATTTGCTTGCCTTTTTATAGACAGAATTAATGGAACAAATTACTCCTTATATACCCAAGCATAAAATCAGAATTGTAACAGCAGCGTCTTTGTTTGATGGCCACGATGCGGCGATTAACATTATGAGACGAATCATTCAGGCTACAGGCTGTGAAGTCATTCATCTAGGACATGACCGAAGTGTTGAAGAAGTTGTTAATTGTGCTATTCAAGAGGACGCTCAGGCAATTGCGATGACTTCTTATCAAGGTGGTCATATGGAGTATTTTAAATATATGTACGATTTACTTCAAGAAAACGGAGCCAGCAAAATTAAAATATTTGGTGGAGGCGGTGGTACCATTTTGCCTTCAGAAATAGCCGAATTACAAGCGTATGGTGTGACAAGAATTTACCATCCAGATGATGGCAGGTCTTTGGGACTACAGGGAATGATTAATGATTTGGTTAAACAATGTGATTTCAGCACGGGCAATGATGTTCAAGCAGATTTTAAGTCTAATGATTTTCATGATTACAGAACGCTAGGTAGGTTAATTTCAGCAGCAGAGAATTATCCTGAAGAAAACGCATCAGTGTTGAAAAAAATTCACGAAACTGCATCAAAAAAAACGACCCCGGTTCTAGGGATTACAGGAACTGGAGGTGCTGGAAAATCATCTTTGGTAGATGAATTGGTTAGAAGATTTCTGACTGATTTTCCTTCCAAAAAAATGGCTATCGTATCCGTTGA
>CAJQPO010000060.1 GCA_905480225.1 uncultured Flavobacteriales bacterium
ATGTGAATACTAAATTGAAAGTTTTTTCAACAGCTACGGACAAAAGTCCAACTGGCGAAGAGGTAATGTCGTCTCAAGAACTGAAGGATTATAAAGAAGTTAATGGTATGTTGCACCCTCATAAAATGATCATGGTAAGTGGCAGCCAAGAAATTGAGTTTAACGTATCAAAAATTGAAACTAACGTAAAAATAGACGACCAAGAATTTAAACTAGATTAAATCTTTTGGATGACTACCGTGCTTTTCAACCATATCTTCAGTCATGACGTAGGTTGCATGTTGTCCACAAGTTCGATCAAACAGAACTTCAAAGACTATTCGTTCAGTCGGTTTCATATTAATACTTACAAAATCAAAGAATTGTTCTGATTGCAGATTTTCATTGCACGCTGGGCAGTGAAAATTTAATCTCTCACCCATGTTCAGTTGTACAGAGGATTCGCATAAATAATCATATTCTCCGGGCTTAGGATTGAGTTTAATGGAAGTTTTGAATTTTCCGTCCTCAAGAATATGAAAACTTACATGATTGTGATCACTTAATTGTTCATCACATTTTGGGCAAAAATATTTATACGACTTAAACATGTAAAAAAGAATTTGACGTTAATAATCAATTAAAAATTTCTGAAGTGGAATGGAGAATTCTTATGGGAGGGCAGGGTAATAAGTAGAACCTTAATGTAAGAAATTTTTCGGAATTAAGGCGATATTTAGAAGTCTTATTTTCAAAAATTTCTTTAAGAAAGAGTTTAAACCCGGCGCATACAGTCAATAAGTTCTCTTTGAAAGCTCATCTTCAGAAAAAACAACTGGACTATCAGTAGTGTCTATTTTCCGATCTCCTTTCGCTTTGATCATTTCTTTCGCTAATTCTGTAAATTTAGTTTGAAACGCACCAAGCGTCCATTGGCCGAATACCGTATGTCCCGCTTCATAACCTTGCAGCTGATACTCTTCAAAAGTGGTCACATATCCCATGTATCCATTACTAAACGGGCACATAATTACATGTTCAATACCAGCATCTTTCAGCACATTCAAGATAGTACGTTCTAATCTTCTGCCTGCCGTGATGGTATATTCACCTGGACAACCTACAAATGCCAACTTACCTATTGTAATAATTTGAAGTGGCAAAACATGAGGCATCCAATTATTTTCATGATAAGCACCATTGACGTGTTCCCGTTTTATTTCAGCTACGGTTGGGTCGGCAAATCCCGGGATAATTAACCTTTTGATATTCGTTGTACCTAAAATTCTGTGTTCATGTGCATCCATCAATATTTTCTTTTTGCCCTGAACCCTGTACTTTTCTTTCCAAATAAGCTGCCGTTCTTTGCGCTTAAAAGGAAAAGACAAATAGTGATAATATTTCAACACACTACTCAATAATTTTGCTGTCGTGTTTAGCACATTAGACAATCCCCTACCGTCAATTCTAGTACCATTGAAAAAAGCAACACCGAGACACGCTTGCCCAGTTTTTGCATTTTCAAAACCATTCGCAAATTGTTTATCCACATGAATTTTCGCAAAATCGTGATTTACTATTTCGCCATCAATGCACCCTTTAATAATTTCAGCAGGTGGCATTTCAAAAAGTTTGTCCGCCTCATCCGCTTGCATTTCACCGTTGATACGGGCAAAATCATGTTCTAATTGTCCTTTATTAGACTTGCGTTTATTCAGGTCTCCTGGCCCATGGTAATAAGGAGAAACATCACCCGATAGACCCTGCGCAAATATCCCAAGCTTTCTGCCTTTTTTCTCAAAACCAGCTGCAGCATATCCTTTGTTATCAGATGAGATGTGGTGATTATCCTTACCAATGCAGGTTGCATGTACACCAAACCAATTGACTTGTGCACATACTTCCCCATCTTGAATAATTCGCAGCATTCTCATTCTTGCATCAATAGCTTTGTGCGCATTTTCTTTGCTTACAAATTTGTTTTCAGGATTTTGATTATAGGCCTTCAGAGACCTATTCCAAGCCAATTTTTTATCAACTTCACCCTCGACGAAATCAATATTAGACTCTTTTAACTCAAGGCTTGCTAGATTGACGGATTCAAAAATACCGGATACAATGCTGTCAAAAACTTCTTGTTGAAAACCTGGAATTGAAAAATTATACAAGGCATATTCTGAGTACCCTCCTGGAGCAGAATGTGTGTGCTGAGCACTAATCATAACATTCGCATCAATAAAATCAACGCTTAATTCATTATGCATCTTGATGAGAACCTCGCGTCTAATTGCCGGAGTAATAAAGCAAATTTCCACACATACATAAATGAACACGTTTCCGGTTTTATCCTGAATCCAAATTGATCGTGAAAATAAATCTGTTGCAGAAGAATGAACAGTATTGGAGCTCATTCCATAGCCCATCATTCCAATGTCTGTTTTAAAACATTTAATAGTCGATTTACCCGTACCGATAAGGAATTCCATTATGAATTGCTATTTTATAGTTTAACTCAAATAAAAGGATAAATAATGTATTTTTGAATTGTTATTCAGAAAAAAGAATTTGTATATTCGTTGAGTTAATTACGATTAAAAATGGACGCACTAAAATTAGAAGGATCACCGAAAACACCAGTTGTAAATTTTGATCCGAGCGAAGGCTTGTTGGAATTAAAAGGTAGATCAATCCCAGAAAATTCAATTGAATTTTACAAACCACTATTTGATTGGATCGATAGTTATGGTAATCAACCGAAAGAACAAACAGAAGTCAATATCGTTTTAGAATATTTCAATACATCTTCTTCAAAATGTATTCTTGACTTCTTTAAAAAGCTTGAGACACTCAATAACGGTGGGAAAACAGCCGTTTCTGTTAATTGGCACTACGAAGAAGACGATGAAGACATGCTTGAAGCTGGAGAAGATTACCAAGCCATTATTGACCTTCCGGTTAAAATGATTGAAGTCGAAGAAATTTAAATTTCATCCTGAAAAGCAATTACAAGTGAATTGCGTTAATGGTTTTTATCCCCTTAACGAACCCATCAAAATTTATTGAATTGGTTGACGAACGACCGTGTAGGTTGAATCTGTTAGTAATGAGTCTAACATATTAGAGTACTCGTACCATCTGTTTCCATTTACAGTAAAATCATTATCAGCAATGAACTCATTCAATTCAACGAGCACTTGTTTATGCTCAGTTACTAATCCTAATAATTTTACGGACACTACTCTTTTCGAATTCATTTCTCGCACTCCGAGACCGTTTGGTGCATCGACATAGGTTGAAAGCAAATAACCGAACTCTATAATTACGGAATCACTGTCTTCAAATGGTTCCACAAAGGAGCATGGAATTCCTTCTGTTGCGCGCAATTCAATAGTATCCGTCATTTCTTGATGAGGCCAATCATATAAAGTGAAATTATACGCAGATTTTTTGTGTATGGTGTCTTTTTTTGATAATAACCAAAGCCTATCAACTTTATCTATTACAAATGTGTTCTTGTATTCTTTTGACACATTCTCACCAGCACGACCAAACTCACCGGCATTTGGATTCTCTAAAACAGAATCATCTCCAACCATTGGCTCTACACATGCAGTTAATACTGAAATGCACGTAATAAAAATAAAAATGTCAAGATTATATTTTTTCAATCGTAATACGGTTATACTTTTAAAATAGACTAATCTAGTCTTTAGCAACTGTAAGCTTCCAACGGAAATATTATGCCAAATTAAAACAACTTACGTGATTCAATAATAAATAAGAATAAATTTGTTCTTTAAAAGTGTCAAATTAATCTGA
The DNA here is from genome assembly GCA_905480225.1 of uncultured Flavobacteriales bacterium. GTDB lineage: Bacteria > Bacteroidota > Bacteroidia > Flavobacteriales_D > Parvicellaceae > UBA10066. Next base: position 3,799 of record CAJQPO010000060.1, read on the forward strand.
AGATGAAGTACGATTTAAGTGAGGTTAATAATATCATCGAGAATAGAAGAACCATTTATCCAGAACTCTTTTCCAGTAGAAAAGTACATAAAGAACAAATTGATCGATTACTGATAAATGCTACTTGGGCGCCTAGTCATGGAATGACACAGCCCTGGCGCTTTAAAGTTTTCATGAATGATGGATTAAAAAAATTAAGCAAATATCAAAGTGAGCTTTATCAAACGATAATAGCACAAGACGATTTCAATGAAATGAAATTCAAGAAACTAAAAAATAGGCCTCTTCAGTCTAGTGCTGTTATTGCCGTTTGTATGCAGCGACAAAAGTCTCGAAAAATTCCTGAAATTGAAGAAATTGAAGCCGTTGCCTGTTCCGTTCAAAATATTCTCTTAACAGCTACTGCATATGGTTTAGCGGTTCACTGGTCTAGCGGATGGCCAACTTATAGAACTGAAACGAAACAATTTTTAAACATCGAAACGGAAGACAGGTGTCTGGGATTCTTATATGTAGGGTATCCTGCAGAAGAATGGCCTTCAGGTCAAAGAAAGCCCATTGAATATGTAACAGATTGGATCAATGAGTGACGAAGAAGGATTTTTTCAACTTACAAATTACAAGGATCATCCTAAGAACAATCTGTACAAGGTGTTCTTTTTTCGTGAAAAAAAGAGAGCCGACTTTTTCGAGAATTTGTTAAAAGAAAAAAAGATTCCATTTGAAAAAGACCTTGATGATTTTAAAAATGAACCCCTCTATTTATTTGGTGTGAGCAAAAGTCATCTCTCAGCAACCTTAGAATGCAATTTTCTAACGATGGCAGAATTTAGAAAGCCCCTACTTGGCACCAATAAATGGTTTCGATATGGAATCGTAATATTTTCCGTCCTATTATTAATCATAGCTCTATTTGGCCTCGTTCTTAGCGAATAAGAGCGAAACGAAGTTTGAGTATTGAACTGAAGAATTTTATACTTTTGTTTAAAATAATTCCCTTATAAACGAGTTAATTATAGTCTTGAGAAAGTTGTTTTTTATAATAGTCTGTCTGCCTTTACTGAGTTTATCTCAAGAAAATGTGACAACCTTTGGAATTCAATTGAAGCCCATTTTACCTATTAAAACTTTTGTTGATGGACCAATAGAATTTAACGATCTTCCGTATAGCGGATCATTGACTTCATCAACAGGTTATGCTTTTGGTATGGTCATTAGAAGGGGATTTACCAAAACACTGTCTATAGAATCTGGTATTAACTATGTGCGAAGAAACTATCGACTTAGCATGGCAAAAATAGATTCAACTTCATTGATGGATGAAACAGAATTTGGATTCGTAAGTTATAACATGCCTATTCAGGGCCTGGTTTATATAAAACTAGCAGATCAACTATTTATGAACGCCAGCACCGGAGTTCAAGTAGACTTTTATGTTTCAGGAACCTACACTTTAGGTAGAGACATTGAAATGACTCAAACCACTTGGCCACATTCCAGAATTGGAGCTTCCTACATTGCCAATTTAGGTTTTGAATACAGAACCGAACGAAAAGGCTATTTCTATTTTGGGGCTTCTTACAGTAAACCATTCGGATTGATGGCGGTTACCCGAACTACGTGGCGCAATGATTCAGCAGCAGATTATAACCAATTCATCTATCTTGGCGGACAATACTTAACTATCGACCTAAAGTATTTTTTCCATGAAAAGCCTCAAAAAAAAACAAAAAAGAAGTAATCTCATAACCGGATTTTCTGCAATAAATGAATTAGGCCGCTGCATTATTTTCTCGATTTTTTATAATTTCTAAAAGTAGAACAAGGTCTATTACAGTGTGTGCCACAATTGGAATGAAAACTCCCCAAAACTCATAGATATATCCTAAGCCCATTATGATTATTGTCATAACAAAGCCATAGATAGACAGTGCCCAATCCTTGAAAGTCAAATAACCATGAATGGCCACAAAAAGAATTGATGTAAAAATAACACCAAAGAATTCCTGTAGCACTCCCCTAAACATAATTTCCTCGCCTACACCTGCACAAATGGAGATAAGTACAATATCCAAATAATTTAGCGATACATCTCGCAAACGAGATGCATATTTATTATTTGTGGCAGCCATCCAAGATGATCGAATCAGAGCAAGACAAATCCAACCAGCAATAAGACCATATAAGACTCCTATAATTAATTGATAAAACAAAGACAAACTAAAATCAAACTGTTCCCAGAAAGACCGATCTGAAAAAAAATAATTGATTAAATATGCGAAGAATGGGAATGCAACAACTGTAATCATAGATAATATATAGAGCTGGTCTTTCTTCAATATGAATAGTTATTATAATTTTGGAATAAATTACTAATTATGCCAGTACAAAATACTGACCTGGATACAACGTCCCTTCTAAATTCTGTCAGAATTGAAAATTTTTTCAACTTAAAAGATGACATTACCACAGAGGTTATAGAAAATGTTGCTATTGACGCCGCAATATTAATTGGAATTTGCGCGGTCGTATGGTTGGTTACAAGATGGATTGCCAAGGTAATCATGAAAAGCATTTCTGGAAAAACAAAAACGGAATTTGATGATTTTCTGGTTCAATACAATTTCTTTAAGTGGCTTGCCAACATTGTACCCGCGCTAATACTAGAATTTCAAGAGCGTACACTTTTTGAAGATATATTAGACAATAATTCTATTGTCTATCGACTCACGGATGCGCTTATTGTAGTTTTTATTACCAAAGTAATTATTGCATTTGTAAATGCTTCCAGAGAGTTCTTAAGTAAACGGCCCAATCTGAAAGACAAGCCCCTCTACAGTTATGCGCAACTGACAAAGATTTTTATTTACTTTTTTGCGGGAATATTAGTTTTCTCGATTCTATCGGAAAAATCTCCTGTTTATTTCCTAAGCGCGATGGGTGCTATGACTGCAGTTATATTACTCATTTTCAAAGATACCATCCTGGGATTTGTTGCCAGTATTCAGCTGAGTGCTAATGACATGGTTCGAATTGGTGACTGGATATCAATGCCAAAGTTCGGAGCAGACGGTGATGTAATTGAAATAAATCTAACCACAATAAAGGTCAAGAATTTCGACAATACGATTACAACAATCCCCACCTATTCTTTCATCTCGGACTCCTTTAAAAACTGGAGAGGCATGGAAGAAAGTGGCGGAAGACGAATAAAGCGTGCCATTCATATTAAAGTTGGATCCATTCAATTTTGCAATAATGATATGCTCCATAAATTTTCTAAAATCAACTTAATTTCTACTTACATTCAAGACAAAAAGCATGAAATTGAAGCTTATAATAAAACTGAACAGGTTGATGATTCTATGCTTATTAATGGTCGTAAAATGACGAACATCGGTGTTTTTAGAGTTTACATAGAAATGTTCTTAGCTAATAATTCAAATATCAATAATTCATTGACATATATGGTAAGGCAATTACAACCAACTGAGAATGGACTTCCAATAGAGATTTATGCTTTTTCAAAAGTAAAAGAGTGGAAAGGATTTGAACAAGTAGTTGCAGATTTATTTGATCATATCCTTGCTGCTGCACCAGAATTTGAACTCGACATATTTCAAAACCCTTCTGGTTCTGATTTTAACCAATTCATCAACTGATTCAAGTCTGATTAATCCAATGTCACTTCTTAAATGTGGCTCGTTTCAACCCTTGTTCGAATCCATACTTATCTATCAAGTAAATCATAGATGCTGTAGCTGCTGCACCCAATTCAAGTTCTCTTTCATTTACATTTTCCCAAATGTCAGAAGAAGCATGATGGAAATCAAAATACCTCTGTGAATCAGGAACTAAACCAATCAGGCATATTTTGCCATTTTTTAATGGTCCTATATCCACACCTCCATAACCTTTATTGAATAGGTGTAAGTTATACGGGCGAAACAAAGCCTCAAAGTGTTGCACTGTTTCAAGTTGTGCAGATGTACCATCTACAGAAAAGCCCCTTGGTGAAAAGCCTCCACGATCACTCTCCAAAGCCAATATATGCTCTTCGCCTTTCTGTTTAACTAAACGGGCATATGATTTACCTCCTCTATTTCCATTTTCTTCATTCATAAACAAAATACATCTTATGGTATGTTTAGGTTGTATTGATAACTTCTTAAAAAGGCGCAAGACTTCAATAGACTGAACAACTCCAGCTCCATCATCATGCGCACCTTCGCCAACATCCCAAGAATCCAAATGTCCTCCGACAACCATTATTTTCTCAGGATAGACCTTTCCTTTTATTTCTCCAATAACATTGTAGGACTTCACGTCTTCTTCTGACTTGCAAGAAAGATCTAGGCTAATACTTAAATTAGGATTGCGTTTTAACGCTTCGCTTAAATCATAAGCGCCAATTGTACTTATGGCCACCGCCGGTATTTTTTTAACGCCTTCTTTGTAACCCATACTTCCAGTATGAGGTATTCGATCATTACGGAGTGTCATTGACCTGGTTATTGTTGCGACAGCTCCGTATTTTGCAGCTTCAGATGCCCCAGCATGTCTTTGATCAACGCACCCCCCGTAAGCATGAAATGTGCTAATCAATGTCGGATTCATTGGACGATTATAAAACACAATTTTCCCTTGAATTTCTTTTTCACCCAAACGCTCAAGATCTTTAAAGTTTCTAACTTCTATCACCTCGCCATTCAGAATTCCATTGGTTCCAACAGAACCGCCTAAGGCCAAAATGGCAGGTTCAATAGTCTTCAACGAATCTTTGTACAATAGCTTTTCACGAGCACCCCTCACCCATTTAGGCACCATTATTTCTTGTAAATAAACTCGGTCAAATCCATACCTTTTCATCAAAGTCTCTCCCCATAAAACGGCTTTCTCAGCATTATCAGAGCCACTAAGCCTATTTCCCACTTCTTTACAAAGCACTCTTAAATTCTCATAACACTCTCCGCGCTCTAGAACTTCATGATAAATGCGCCTTAGCTGCATAGAGTCCTCAACCTGAGCAATTGAAGGCACTTGAAAAAGAAGTAAAGAAAAAATAATAAGCAAGAATTTCATGATTCAAATGTATCCTTTATTCAGAATACATCTTAATCCAATTATCGATTTCTTACATTAGTGTAAAAACAAGCCATGGCGCAAACATTAACTAAGACTATTCCTCTGGGCTTCACTGCACCTAATTTCAGTTTAACCAATGTAGTTTCAGGAAATCAAAATACGTTTAACGACTTGAGCGGAATTAATGGAACCGTAATCATGTTTATTTGTAACCACTGTCCGTTTGTAGTTCATGTGATTGATGCAATGATTGCTTTAGCCCACGATTACAATCCTAAAGGCATTGCGTTCGTTGCCATTAGCGCTAATGACATCGATAATTATCCTGATGATCGTCCTGACAAAATGAAAGAAATGGCGATCCAACGCCAATTCCCATTTCCATATTTATTTGATGAAACCCAAGATATAGCCCGAGCGTACAATGCAGCATGCACCCCTGATTTTAATGTTTTTAATCACCAAAATAATTGCATCTATAGAGGCCAGATGGATGATTCTAGACCAGGTAATGATTTACCAAGTAATGGTAAAGATTTAAGAAAAGTACTAGAATATGTCTTGGAAAAAAAACAGATAGACTTCGAACAAAAGCCAAGTATGGGATGCAATATCAAATGGAAAAACCAATGAGATTTACACTGATTTTTTACAGTATCATATTTACATTAACAGGATTTAGTCAACAAACAAAACTAACCGATGCCATATCAAAATGTAAAAAAGGAGAATACGTTATCATGGAAGTTCGCATGCAACTGGAAGATGAATTTCAAACCATAGAAGGCAATGAAGCTGCGAATCTTTCAAGAGTTGCTATTTTCACTGGGAAAAACAAAAATAACGAACTGCTGTCACGAGGATTCAGTGGTTACAATCAGGTTGTACAGTACCTCAATCAATTAGAAAATTTCGGATTTGTTTTAAATCAAACCTACTCCATTAAAGGAAATAGCTTATTGATTACACATTATGTTTTCAGAAAACAAAAACGCTAGTTTACTTTTGAGCCCTACATTTAACGGACCATGTAAAACTAAAATTAGACACGACTTCCCCTTTTTCATTTTCCCCTATCATTTTACAATCAATTAATACAGGAGCTCCTGTTTCAATCGTTTCTTTTATAGCCGCTCTTATCTTCAACCCATCTTTGCAAACAAAAGTAGATACGTCTGCTGCTTTTTTTACAAAATTTGCATGCATATCCATTACCAACATAGCAATAGATTCCGGTTGTTTTTGTGTGTATAAAATCAGTAAAGCTCCAGAAGACATTTCAGCTGCCATTCCTTGAACTGCCCAAAATGTTGATTTAAAAGGATTACTATTCCGTTTATTGAATGGCACCTTAACAGCACACATTTCCTCATTCATTTCAGAGATGTACATCTTACTGCGGTAGCCCATAGGTAGAATTGCTTTTAAAAGCAGTCGGAACTTGAGCTTATTCGTCAAGTTTCTTCTTACAAAATCAATACTATTTTGATCGAATTGGAATTCTTTTGACATACTCGGAAATTTATATTATTTATTTAAGTACGATTACTAAATACTTTGATGCAGACCAAAAAGCTTTCGCATCCTCAATAATTATTTTTTCAGCTGTACCGACAGCACCTTCGATAGAATATGATTCTGATGGATGTGCTGTTAACATCTCCGCTGATTTTCCACCTAACACAATCTCTTTCACATCAACCAGATTAATTTCTGTAAAATAATCGTTGTTGAAATCTGCCTTTAACTTATTGGTTCTGCCAATGCCAAGTAAGCCACCTTCTTTCGTAATTACACCATTTTGTTTCAACTCTTTGGATGAACCTATAGCATACCACACCTGATTGATTTCAGCGACTTGTTGATTAATTAGGTCTTCCTTTTCTTTTAAAACTACAAACAGTTCCTGGTAAGCGCCATCTATGTTCGCCAATTCCTCCTCAAGTATATAAATTTCCTGATTTTTTATGGCGACTTCCTCGGTAATCGTAATTATCATTTTTTCAAATTCGTCCATCTCAATATTAGCATTCTTCAAATCTTTCTTTAATCGAGTAACCCGAGAAGCATTTTGAGCCATTAAATCCGAAATGGTCTTGATATTCTCAATGACTTCACTTTCATTAGCCATTTTACCTAGCTCTCCCTTTTGGCGTAGCGCATTAATCAATCCCTGTTCTGTAGTTATCAAATCTAGGTTCTGATGAATTTCATTCACATAAAGTGCGTACGCATTAATCATCGAGTCCTTTCTAACAGATTCATTAATTACTTTTATATTTTCTGTTTTAAGATCTTCCAATGCCAAAGTCATTTGATTAATTTTCTCTGTACTTTCTTCGCTACAAGAAATTAGAAGAATTGCCAAACTGAAATAAATTAACTTTTTCATACTTGTTGTTTTTACGTTGCCAAATTTATAAGATAAAACGGCTTCCAATCAATTTAACCGAAATAAGACCTTACTTGTTACCTAATGATTCAGTTTCTTATTATTCGCTGAAGAAAAGATAGCATTTGTCAAATCTATTAAGACCAGTATTGTAAAATAAATCCTTTAATAAATTCTGCTCTTCATTCTGATGCGTAATTTAGTGCAATGGTTCGACATAAATACATATTCCTAGTTTGTGCGCTTTTTCTGAGCTGCCAAGAGGAATCCAGACCAATAATAAGCGCCAACAAACCCATTTATTTTGAGCCTCTTGATTCTATTGTTACGAAAACGGATTCAGTTAGAACAGTGAAAGATACAACCGAGCAAACACCAGGGTGGAAGCGTATTTATCAATTTGAAGCAGAACAACGTTTAAGGAGCTATGGTAAGGAGAACAAGGAAACAAAATTCAAGATTGTAACTCAATTTGGTGACATTAAAGTACGTTTATTCAAAGATACGCCCTTGCATAGAGCCAGTACTGTCCTTATGATTAAACATAAACTTTTTAATGGGTCACGATTTTATCGGACTAGAAAAAAATTCATCATACAGGGTGGGTTTACGGATGGTCCTGGCGCCTACGAAAGACTAATTCAGATTGGTCAATATAAAATTCCGTCAGAATTAAATCCAGAGAAACACCCGCATATCAAAGGTGCATTTGCGCTTGCCGGCTCTGACTTCTCACCCGGTATTGAAAGAGACAAAAAGTCTAATCCATTTACCTTTTATATTGTACAAGGATCCATACAGAATGATGCTTCATTGCAAAATATAGAGCTTACATATGGAATAAAAATCTCTCAGGATAATAAAAATAAATACAAAAAATCAGGAGGAACACCACATTTAGACAATCAGTATACCGTCTGTGGGGAAGTATATGCAGGAATAGATGTTGTTGAAAAAATTAGTAAAGTGAGAACAAATAGTTCTGAACATCCCCAAGAAAGCATCTATCTTTCTATCGAGTTAATTAAGTAGCATTATGAATTTAGACCCATTGATCGTTGAATTATTGCAAGAAAATAAAAACGTTATTGTTCCCGGGCTTGGTTCGTTCATTAAAAGTGAGGGAACCACATCTTATACGATTCTTTTCAACCAATTTTTAAAATACAACGATAAGTTACTTCAAAAAAAGATCCAATCTAGTACTGATTGCCCAGAGAAAGAGGCTTTAGAAATAATTCAGGGATACACTAATTCCGTATTAAGTCAATTAGAAACAGAAGGAAATTACTTGATTCCAGGATTAGGAATACTGCTAACAAAATCTGGGAAAATAGATTTTCAGCATACAGCAGAAATAACCCCAGAGATTCCGCCCAGCGATAATCGTGAAGACATTAAAAGCACGGAAGAATCAAATCCAGTATCCTCTGAGGGTCCAACGGTTAATTTAGACAGTGTTAATCAAAATGACACAGAAAATGAGTCCGTTCTTCAAGATGAAAGCAGTAACGAAAAAGAAGTTATTGAATCGAATCAAACTGAAGAACTTGCAGATAATTTTGAACCTCCAGCATCAAAGCAGGTAAAACCTAAAAGAGAGCGCTCGAATATACCACCAGCGGATATAAGTCAGGACAATGAATCAAAAAAAGAGAAGGGTCCGACTGACAAACCCGTTAAGCTTGAAAGCTCTAATTCAAAGCCTAAAAAAAAGAAAGGATTATTGTGGATTGGAACTTTTCTAATTTTGAGTGGAATTTCACTCCTATGCTGGCTTAGATGGGATGGAATAATGGTTCTTCTAAATAATAGTGAGCCCAAATTAGCCGAACATTCAACGGAGGAATTGCCTGTTGTTTTAGATTCGGTTTATAAAAACAATAGAATTTCAGACACAGCAAAAATAATCAGCAATAGACCGGTGTCAGATACAATACAAACAGACACCACAATTAAACCCACAATTAATCTGGATACCAATCTGGTTGATACCAGCACTTCAATAATTAACGAAGTTATTGAGCCACCTGTTCCAACCGTAATTTCTTCTTCAGATAAGCTTTATCATATAATTGGCGGTTCATTTTCTAAAGAAAGTAATGCCTTAAATTTGGTAGAAAATTTAAACCAAAAAGGATTTTCTAATGCACTCATTATTGGTAAAAGAAATGAAATGTATACGGTCAGCTATGGAGGCTATATCAGCAAAGAAGAGGCAAAGAAAAAAGCAGATGAAATTGTGAAATCTGGAGAAAACGAAGGAGTTTGGATTCTATTTTACTAACTCTTTTCAGGAAAATTTAAATGGATGTCCTGGAATTAGAATAAAAAAATTCAAAAATTGCAAAAAACAAATAATCGAATTTAAAATCAAGGAATGAATTAAATTGTTAAATAGAATACCCTTCCACTCAATTTTGTATTTATTAATTCAATAACCCAACAGATTTAAGTACTTTTATGCAATTCAAACGCAACAATCAAGTAACATGAAAAAATTAATATTTAGCTATCTAATTATACTAACATACACCCTTCTTCCTGTAGGCGTTTTGGCACATTTAAATGACAACGAAACAAACCTTGTTCTTCAAGAAGTTTCGTTTGAAGTAAAAGTTATAGGAGAAAAAGCCATATCAGGAGCCTCTGTGAGCATTTATAATGGCACTACTATTTTGGCTGCCAGTAAAACCAATTCCCAGGGCATTGCCAACATCATTTTAAAAAACTTTAATGGACAACCGATTATTGTTAAAATTAGAGCTGCTGGTTACAAATATTTCGTGAAAGAAAATGTTTCAGTAAGTCAGGGAGAAACCATTAAAATAAATTTGATATCTATTGGGATAGGAACAAAAATTACAGAAGATGCCAAAACCGATATTGAAAAGAAAAAAGAAGCTTTTGAAACTGAGAAGAATGAGGCATTGAAAAAAACGGAATCAATTAAAAAAGAGGCAGAATCTATTACCAATAAGACAGAAGATCTACACAAAAAAGTTGAAAGCCAAGAAAATGAAATAAAAGACCTCAACAATAAAACGTCAGAAAGCTTGAAAAAAGCAGAGGAAATAAAGAAGAACGCTGCAGGTCATGTTGAGGAAGCGGATAAAAAATCAGGAGCTGATCAAAAGTCGAGGGAAGCTGAAGCAAGAGAAAGAGAGTCTCAAGCCAAGAATAGAGAAGATGCACTATCTGAAGCGATGAAAGCAGAGCAGCAAGAAGAAGCAAAGAAATTGGAAAAGAAGGCGGAAAAAGCAGATAAGAAAGTAGAAAAAAAGGAAGATAAAATAGAAGACCAGGCGGAAAAAGAGGCTAAAGAAATGAAAAAAGAGGCCAGTAAAGAAATCAAGAAGGAAGAGAAAGAGTTAAAAGAAGAAGAAGAGGAAGCGAAAAAGGAAAAGAAAGAAGCTGAAGAAAAAGAAAAAGACGAAGAGAAAAAGCTGAAAGAATTAGAAAAAGCTGAAAAGGAAGCTGAAAAGGAAGAAAAAGAAGCCGAAGCAATCGTGAAAGAAGCAGAAAAACTTGAAGACAAGACTGAGAGCTATGAAGATAAAATGGCAGCTCTTGATGATGATCAGAAAAAAATTGATGAAAAAAGAGGAAAGCTTAAAGACGATCAAAAAGAACTTGATAAGCGCATTAAAAAAGGTAAAAAACTAGATAAAGCAAAAGAAGATCAAGCCAAAATAGATGAGAAAAACTCAAAATTGGATGACGACCAAGAAAAACTCGATGATAAAAGATCTAAATTGAAGAAGAAATTTAAAAAATACTTATAGTATTTCCTAGTTTCCGTTTGCTGTCTCAACCATTATGCCATCCGCAATAAAGGTTATGTCTACTTTTGGTGAAACAATGGCATCATAATCTTCTTGGGAAACAACTTCTCCACTTTTGACTTTGTCATCTAAATAATGACGCTGCATTTCAATACTAGTAGTGTCTACCTTACCGGTTCCGTGAAAAACAACTGACTTTCCTACAGTCGACTCAATAGGGAGGGTGAAATGATCTTTAAATTTAACAAAGACATTAGTGCTGTCCGACTTAGCTACTTCAATCCAACAACCAGCCATTTGACAAATTTCAGAACAAGAGCCTTGAACCGTCATCGTTACATTACCGTCACTTAAGATACCCTTGTACATTTCATCAACAGAATGCAACGTATCCAATTGAAAACTTCTATTTATTCCATAAACCAAATACTCCGAATCATTAAACGTCATTTGTCCCGGTTGATCTTCTTCTGCTAGATTTGATTCTGAAGATGCAGTATCATCACTTATTTCGTTAGTCTCAATAGCTGTCGATACATCAGATTGAATAGTATCAGTACACGACCAAAAAAAATGAGCTATAAATAATAAAGTAAATGCCTTTTTCATTCTTTTTTATTTAAATATTTGCAATAAAGTTATTGAAATTAAAATGAAACTATCTTAAAATCTGTCCTCCTGTTTTTCGCTCTATTATCGATCGAATCATTTGGAGCTTTTGGGCTGCTTTCTCCAAAACCTTTGAATGACAATCGAGAAGCTTTTATTCCTTTACCTAAAAGAAATTCCAGAACGGTAAAAGCTCTATCTTTTGAAAGCGCTAAATTATTATCATCATTCCCAACATCATCTGTATGCCCTTGAATTTCAATTTCTATAGAAGCATTTTGCAATAAATATTGTGCGAACCCTTCGAGTACAATAATCGATTCTGACATTAATTCAGCTGAATTAGATTGGTAAAGTACATCTTCTATCGTATACGAATCTCCTACTTCAAGCTCAGCAACTTTCATTGTTTTTGCTTCAATTACAGGAGCCTTATCTGCATGAATAACGTCATCTGCCTTTATCAATTTAGAAGCGAAAGAATGCCCCTCTTTTTTTACACTTAACAACACATCTTTAGGAGCCTCTTTTTTCCCTAAATTAATAACAGCAGTCATTTTACCATTACCATCAACTTTAGACGCAGCTTTAATTGTTTTGGTTTTTCCGTTCTCATCCTTAAACGTCAATTCGACGTCAACATCTTCTACTGCATCTCCATTCACATCTTTCACTTCGGCTTTAAACAAGGCAACCACGTCCGGTCTCGCATCTTCTGGTAAAACAAAAGAATAAATGTCTTTTTTGCCCATACCACCAGATCTACTTGAAGAAAAATAGGCTTCTTTTCCATCGATACTTACAATCAGCCCTTCCTCGTCTCCGTCCGAATTAATGGGGTAGCCTAAGTTTTTTGGAGTAGACCATTTTCCAGAAGTTTCGTCTTGTCGAGTATAATAAATATCATATCCACCAGCTCCTAACCTGTGCTTTCCTGTTGTGGCAACATAATATAAAGTTCTGCTATCCGAATGCATGAATGGTGCTTTCTCATGCCCTTCAGAATTTATTGTTGGCCCCATATTCTTAGCACGTCCCCAAGACCCATCACTCTGCCGTTCAGAATAATACAAATCCATTGTAAATTGGCCCCTAGAATTCTTATAACAATCTCCTCTGGCAGAAGCAAAATAAAGTGTATTTCCATCTGCACTGATTGAAGGTTGCGCTTCCCAAGACTGTGGACCATTGATATTGGGTCCTAAATTTTGAAGTTCTGCCCATTGAAAAGCTGTTTTTTTATTAATGGAGTCATAATATTCTTCGTAATGCGTAAAAAACAAATCACAATTTAGAAGCCCTCCCTGTCGCTGACAAGCGCAAACATATAATTCATTGTTGTCTATAGATAGAGAAACTCCACCATATTTATCATACTGAATGGTATTAAACGGAGATTTCATTTTGACACCTGCACCCCATCGCTTATTTGTCAGAGAGCGATTAGACAGGGTTAGTTCTTCAATAGTTCTAGTAATTAGCTCACCTTTTCCTTTATAATCGAACCTCCTAGTGAACATCAACAGCTCATTATCGGGAGATATCATTGGAAGAAACTCTTCTTTATCAGTTGAAACGCTGGCAACAAGCACAGGGTTAAAAGGTACTGGATTACCATAGAATTCTAAATAAAAGTCAATTTCTGGAAGGACAGCATTTACGTCTTCAATTTGTTGAGAATAATTTCTTCCCAACTTATCTTCGTTATCTGTAGGAAAATCAAGAAAGCGCTGAAAGTACTTTTTTGCCTTTTCATCGTTTGTTTTATTGTAATAAATAATACCTAAGTTGTAATAGACATCTGCATGCCAATCCGGACATAACTCTGATAAAGCTGAATAATACTTAATGGCATGATCAAAGTATTCGCCACCTTCCACTTTGGCCTTAAAGAAATTCATTTTTCCAAGAGACCAAAGACATGCTCCACAATCTTCGTCAATTTCAAGGGCATCCTTCAGCATTTTGTAACGCTCTTTATACGTTTTATTTCTATCTTTTGAATTTTGGAATAGCTTAAGAACCTTTTTATTTTGAGGTTTACTTAGACAAGCAGCATCAACAGTCTCATCGTCTGCACCCTCCTGGCCATAACAAGTATGACTCACAGTATAAAAAACTGCAATGACTAATAAAAATGAAAATCTTAACATTTGCATACTACCTAAAGCTTATTGATTCTTAGCAAAAATGCATCCAAAAGCATTCGGATAACTAACAATCGTACATTTGGTTACACCATTTAACATTCATTTCAGCCATTCGGCAAATTTAATTCACCTTCACTTCGAGCAACAATTGTTGCCACCGTCGCATCTCCAGTTACATTAACTGTTGTTCTGCACATATCCAATATTCTGTCAACAGCAAACACGATACCAATACCTTCTATTGGAATTTGAGGAAAAAGGCCCAGTACTATTGTCAACATTACTAATCCTGCACCTGGAACGGCTGCAGAACCTATAGAAGCCAATGTTGCAGTTAGTAATATGGCCAGTTGATCCATTAATGACAAATCAATATTAAAGCTTTGCGCAATGAAAACCGCAGCAACAGCCTGATAGAGACTAGTTCCATCCATATTTATTGTAGCTCCTAAAGGCAAAACAAAGCTAGATACTTTTTTAGACACCCCTAACTTTTCTTCTACTCTTTCCATCGTAACCGGCAATGTTGCTGCACTAGAACTTGTTGAAAATGCGAGCAGCTGGGCTGGAGAAATCGCTTTTAAAAAAACTCGATATTTTACTTTCCCAAATTTCCCTACAAGTAGAGGGTAGATAACAAATACCATTAGCACTAAACCAGCAATTACCGTTAAACTATAAACGCCCAGACCAGCTAAAATCTCTAAAGCAAAATTGATGTCACCTTCTGAAACTTTAACCAAAACACCCGCTAACAGTCCAAATACACCTATCGGGGCATAGTACATAATCAGATCTACTATTTTTAAAATGATTTCATTCACACTTTCAAAAAATGCCCGAGTTGGTCCTGATTTATTTTCAGGCAGCATAACCATTGCGATACCAAAAAGTATTGCGAAAAATATGATTTGAAGCATATTCCTATTGTTTGAAGCACTTTCAAATAAATTACTAGGCACAAAATCAATAATTGGTTGGAGTGGCCCCGCCTCTTTGGTCTCTTTAGCTTGATTGATTTTGTCCTGTGTCTTGTCCGCATACTTTTCAACTAAACGGCCCCTTGTTTCGTCAGACATAAATTTACCTGGTTGCACCAGATTCACCAGACCAAGACCTATTGATATTGCAATAATTGTAGTGACTAAGTAAATTCCAATAGACTTCCCCCCTATTTTACCCAATGTTCGAACATTGTTCATAGAAGCAATTCCAACAATTAGTGAGACCAATACTAAAGGCACTGCAATTAATTTAAGTGCATTTATAAAAATGGTACCCCAGGGAGAAATCCAGTTGTCTGTAAAATCTACCCACCCCTGAATTGTTGCCAATAAACTATAGGCTAAGCCCAAAGCTAAACCAATAATAATTTGCCAATGCAGCGCAAGTTTTCTTTTTCCTTTTTTCATAATTTCATAGTTCTATTTCGCAATAAATGGTCTACTAAAACCAGCGCAGTCATAGCTTCAACAATCGGAACTGCTCTTGGAACAACGCAGGGGTCGTGTCTTCCTTTCCCAACTACAGTAACTTCATTGCCTTCCGTATCAATTGAATTTTGATCTTGCATGATAGTAGCGACTGGTTTAAAACCCACATTAAAATAAATGTCTTCACCATTGCTAATGCCACCTTGAATTCCTCCAGACCAATTGCTGTCAGTTGAAATCTTATCATCTATGAGTTTAATGGTGTCATTATGTTCAGAGCCCTTCATAGATGTGCCACTAAAACCTGAACCATATTCAAATCCTTTTACCGCATTGATGCTTAACATAGCTTTACCAAGGTCCGCATGGAGCTTATCAAAGACTGGATCCCCTAAGCCAACAGGAACTCCTTTCGCAACACATGTAATTGCACCGCCTATTGAGTCTCCCGCTTTTCGAATTGATTTAATATAATCAATCATACTTTTTGCGAATGCTTTGTCGGGTATTCTCACTTCATTTTGTTCTGCAATCGCAAGGTTCAATTCCAAATAGCTTTTCGATAATTTATGTGGCCCAACCGCCGAAACATAAGCAGTAATGTGAATGCCATATTTCAACAGCACTTGCTTCGCTATTGCTCCAGCGACTACTCTACTGGCTGTTTCTCTTGCTGATGATCTACCTCCTCCTCTATAGTCTCTAACGCCATATTTTTCGTGGTAAGTATAATCAGCATGAGAAGGTCGAAATTGATCTTTTAGCTCTGAATAGTCCTTGGGCTTTTGATTCTCATTTTTAATTTGAAAAGCGATTGGCGCTCCAGTTGTTAGACCATCAAAAATTCCTGATAAAAACTCCACCTTATCTTCCTCTTTACGTTGAGTAACAATCGCACTTTGCCCAGGTTTTCTCCTATCGAGATTGAACTGAATTTCTTCCATATCTACATGCAAGCCAGCTGGACAACCGTCAATAATTCCACCTATTGAACTGCCATGTGATTCTCCATAGGTAGTCAATCGAAATGTGTTTCCAAATGTATTTCCTCCCATCAGGATTTAAAAATAACACCTAATAAACTTCTAAACTAGCAATGCGGCAAAATAATCAAGAATGAACTATATTTACATCATGCATAAAGGAAATAATCCAGATCCTTATCGTGTAAATATCTTAGAGAAATTTTATTGCGACGAAACCGGCCAGCCTTTTCAAAATTGTATTGAATGTGATGGTGAGCTCATTCAAAGTAAAAAGCATTATTTCGTTGAAAAGGCCATTAGAAAATATCCTAATAAAATAGAACCGCTCACTATTTTTGAATTCGCAATCTGTATCACTTGTGCAACTAAGATGAATCAATGCTTAAGTAAAGAGTCCTTAGATAGTCTGATTAATTACCAGAAGAAAAAGAGAACACAATTAAATACTGAAAAATCACAAACAGTTAAAGAAAATAAGTCGGCTGATCAATTAACACGATGTGTATACTCAGGGCAATCCATTGAGCAATGTGACGAATATCAAATTGTAGGAGCGTTCAAAGGAAATCAAATGATAACGGAGGATTTTCCTATTGCCATTTCAGGAAAAGAAATTGAACTAATTAGCGAAGTATTATCACAACAGACAAAAGAAGAATTCGATGACTTCATAGGCAAACATTTTAACGGACCACCTGAACTGCAAGAATTGTGGGATAAACCTAAAATACTACTTGTTTAATCGACATTATAATGATCTACCAAGCACCTTGGAACTTATTAGGAGAAGGAATTATTCTTTCTCATCGCGCAAATAAAAGCTGGATGCTTAAAAATGGTTTTATACCAGACTATTTACGAAATAGTTTCAAAGGCGGTTTGGCTTTTACCATGATGGTTAATTATCAAGAGGCAGATTGTGGCCCTTATAAAGAACTCCTTTTTATACCTGGCTTTTTTCTAATTAAGAATAGGTATCGATTAATGATTACCAAGATATACGTGGATTCGGAAGACAGTATAATTTCAGGACGAGAAAATTGGGGTATTCCAAAAGAGATGGCCAAAATTACATGGGAAAGATCGGGTTCGAAAACAGTTTTTGAAGCAAATATCAACGATCAATCAATTCTTAAATCACGAATCAAATCAACAGCATTCACATTCCCAATTAATACTAAACTTTCTCCTTTTCGGATTCAACAAATATTGAACAATAAAAGTTATGTTTTCAAACCATCTGGGAAAGGAAAGAGCGCAAGAGGAGAATTACAAAACCTCACTGTTTCAGAAGATTATTTCCCAAACATTGAAGAATTAAAGCTGGTGAATTGTCTGCATATAAAGAAATTCAACCTTTTGTTTCCAGCATCAAAAATAGAATGCCTTTAGTTGAAATCCATTTTTTGAATATTCTAATGCAGGCGCTGGAAATTTGAGAAAGCCAAATGTGCCAAAAACGGTTTTTAACACTGGATGCTTTACACTTATTTTTGTTAGATCAACATCAAAGGAAAAATACCATTGTCGAAATCTTACTAAATCGTGACACCATGAAACTGCAGCACAATTATCAAATGAATCCACAGATCCGCTTATCATTTCATTAGCACTGTATCCGAAGGCTATGTTTAACCATGTTGGAAATTTTTTTTCTTTAAAGAATATTGATTTTAAATTCATCGATAACCAATAGGTCTGGCCATTGTAATCTTTCAATAATCTTTGGAAACCATTGGTTCCAAGCAGCTCCGGTCGAAAGCGTGCAAAATTAGTGTAATGCGCAGAAAACTTTAACTGAATTCTTTGCTCTTTCCATGCCAATTCTTGGGAAACAAGCACGCCCATGCCAATTCCATTGGCTATCATATCTCCATTACTGAATCCCCATCCACTTGAATACCCATCCAGAATTTCTATACCTGTCAGATATACCAGACCTAATCCTCCTCCAATCCATATTGCTTTTTTTTCTTCAACTCCTGCCCAATTCATCGCTTCAATTCCTGCATGACCTATAAAATAAGCAGATAAAACATGTCCCGCTTTGTCTAACTGCAGCCAATCATTATTGTCATTAAAGTTGTGAAACTGGACTTTCGGATACTGTTTGTACCACATACTATTTAAGGCAACAAATGAACCAATCGTTCCCACGGACTCGACACCAATTACAGTTATGAGTTTCTTAGTATTTAAGCTATCGGAATAGCTCAATACAGATTGACCCATCATTGGGCTTGTTGTTAATGATATGAAGAAAATTGAAACTAATCTAAACAATGTGGTCACAAGTACATGTTAATCCATTCAATCAAATTTACACAGAAGAAATTAATTAAAGCTCTACAATTATACCTATTGATGGCAATACATTACCGGCACTGTTTTCAATCAGGTAGGGCTGATACCGCGAAGGGTCATTGGGATCCGTCAGAAACGCACCATCTGCACCAGATTGCATGTTCAAAATGGGTATCTGCTCCGCTTGGAAATTATAGAAATTCTGAATATCAAGATAGAGGTTTAAACTCCACTTACTAAAAAACCATCTTTTATCAACTCTAATATCTAGCTGATGAAAATTACCCAATCTTCTTGCGTTCAATTGGTTATAGTCTAGTAAGCCAACTCCTCTTACACTCCAAGCAGATATATTAGAAGATTGCTCAATATCATAAGGTGTGTATGGAGATCCTCCAGAAAATAACCACCGAAAACCAACATCCCAGTTTCGTTTAAATTTTTTACCTCCTGTTACAGATACTATGTGCTTTGAATCCCAAGCGGAAGGCAAATATGAACCGTTCTTATCCTTAAACTCACTGGTAACAAAAGTATAAGCTAAAATACCGTACAACCCTTTGAATAATTTTTGTTGAATTAATAGCTCAACACCATAGCTTCTACCTTCGGATGAATTATTGGCTGGCTCATTACCTATCACACCAAAATCTGCGCCCAAGTTCGCCAGTGAAATTGAATCAGTTAGCAGAAAAGGGTAATTACTGTAATTCTTGAAAAATCCTTCAACCGTAATTTGCGCATTTTTAGAGGTGCTGTATTCTAAGCCAGCTACGACATGACCAGACTCGATATAACTGATTCCGTTGTTCTTATTGACTAATTGACCGGACATGTCTCGAAAACCTAATACCGTATAGGAAGGCAATTGGTAATAAAGGCCCACATTACCATTAAACCCAAACTGATCTGTGATCATGTAAGACAAAGAAAATCGAGGAGACAACTGATCAAAAGGGTTGGACAACGTACTCGAATATTCAGAAAAATCGGTCCTTAAACCAGCAGAAATCGAAAGTCGTTTATCAAAAAACCTTTTACTAGATTGAAAAAACAGTCCATAACGATTAAACAATAATTTGGAAGTAAAATCAATCTCTTGCGCACCTTGGGAGTTAAATACCTTATTGTAGGTTCGATTTGAATACTCAATATTTTGAAAACTAACTCCCATATTTAATTTCCAACCATTAATTCGTACAGTATTTTCTAAGCGGAATTTGTTTTCAATTTCCTGAGATGAATAATCCAATATTAGATTATCTTCAGATGATTCGTCGTTATTTCGGTATTTTACTGCTTTGTTATTCAGGTGATTTCTACTCAAAACCACCGTTTGATAACTTTTTTCTTTAAAGTGCCTATAATTAGCACCAATTGTATAATTCCATTGTGTATTTACAGGTATGTTACCCAAGGTATAGTTATTAAATTCTAATGTGCTTGAATCCGTTACACCGTCGTTTGCCGCCTCATTCAACTCAAATTCGTCAATAGCGCCTAAACCAATAACCGTCAACTCATTTTTGTTATTAAACTTATGCTTCACCTTAAATTGTGCATCATTATAGGTCGGTAAAAATGGAAGTTTCAAGGCCGCGAATAAAAATTGGAGATAAGATCTCCTTGCACTAAAAATGAATGAAGTCTTCTCTCCCACTGGTCCGTCAAATGTTAACCCGACATCACTGGATCCAAGAGCGAACTGTGTTTCTAATTTTTCAAGATTACCATCCTTCTGAACAAATTCAAAAACAGAGCTCATGGCGTTACCTCTATTTGCAGGAAATGCTCCGGAATAGAAATCTACTTTATCAATAAAGTTTACGTTCAATAAGCCAACAGGTCCACCAGATGATCCTTGCGTTGCAAAATGATTAATATTGGGCACCTCAATACCGTCTAAATAAAATCGATTTTCATTCGGTGCGCCACCTCTAATAATTACGTCGTTTCTAAAGGAAACACTTGCGGCTGCACCAGGCAGTGCTTGAATCACTTTCGAGATGTCTCTGTTACCACCTGGAAAACGTGCTATTTCAGATGCTTGCAATGTTCTCAAAGAAACTGGACTTTCTTGCTTTTTGTAAAAAGGATTTGTTGTGATTACAACAGAGTCTAGAACACCAAAATCTGCACTGATTAGAGCCATGTTGACAAAAGTCGTTTTGGCATTCGTTACCTCAACCTCAAATTTGACTACGGTTTCATAACCAAATGCTGAAAATTCTATGTTGTACAATCCCGGAGTCAGGTTTATCAAATTGTAATTGCCCGATTCATCAGATTCGACACCCTTCAGCGGGTTTGTAATCTTCACAGTGGCAAATGGCACCGGTTCATTACTGGTAGCGTCTGTTATTTTACCTGAAATTTTTGCAGTTTGACCATACAATGAACCACAAAAGATTACCAAAATTGAAACGTATATTATTTTGAACATGTTTAAAAGCTGATTTGAAGCAATACTAAAACAATTGCCATTGAACCAAGTTATTTATAAATAAATGAATGTCTATTAATATTTTCTCTACAACAACCTGAATTTCCAAATGTTCATTTATTTTTGCGGAAAAGCACTACGTCAATGAGTCCAATAAAAGTAAGAAAGTCAATTCTATATGGAATCGCATCTGTATTGACTTACTTTTTGTTTTCAACAATTACGATGCTTTTTTATTCAGGCGGAGATCAATTCAACCCGACTTTACCGCATTATAATTTTTTTGGGTCCTTTTTAAGTGATTTAGGAAGAACACAAGGGTTCTCTGGTAATTCGACCCATGCGACAGCCCTTTTTTATGCTCTAGGATTAATAATAATGGGTTCTGGTACAATTGTCTTTTTTATTGCTCATAATTATTTGATTTTAAAATCAAATAAAATTTTGCGATATGCTTCAAATGCAGCAGGTCTGTTAGCCGGTATTGGCTATATAGGAATTGCTGTAACACCATGGAACTTATGGCCTAAAATCCACTTATTTTTTGTTTTTACTGGTTTTCTATCCTTCATGGCTGCAAGCATGCTACTTTTTATATTAATCAGACAACAACCCAATTATCCGAACACTTATGGAAATCTGTATTTATTGATCGGGGTATTAATTGGTTCTTATGTATTGCTTTTACTTTATGGGCCTGATTCTCACGAGCCTTGGGGAAGAATCGTACAATCCACAGGCCAGAAAATCGTAGTATACAGTCAATCTCTACTCATTTTAGTCTGTGGTATTGGCGCCCTGAAATTGTGTAGAAAAAACATAGAGTCTCTATTAGATCCAACGGGTAATGAATAAAAGAGAGAAAGTAACATACATCATTGCGGAATTGGAAAAACTTTATCCAGAGACACCGATTCCTTTGGATCATAAAGATGATTACACCTTGTTAATAGCAGTTCTTCTATCCGCACAATGCACGGACAAACGAGTAAACCTGATTACGCCGGCTTTGTTTGCTTTAGCCGATAACCCTGAGGATATGTCTCAACAATCCGTGGAAACTATTCGTGAAATCATAAAACCATGCGGGCTTTCACCCAGAAAATCTAAAGCGATCCATGAATTGTCAATGTTGCTGTTAAAAAATCACCAAGGCCAGGTTCCTTCCAATTTTGTAGATCTGGAAGCCCTACCAGGTGTCGGTCATAAAACAGCATCAGTTGTCATGTCTCAAGCATTTGGAGTACCTGCATTCCCTGTCGACACACATATTCATCGTTTATTGTTTCGCTGGAACTTAACGAATGGGAAAAATGTTGAACAAACAGAAAAAGATGCAAAAAGATTATTCCCTAAAGATTTATGGAATAAATTACACTTGCAGATTATCTTTTATGGCAGAGAGTATTCACCAGCAAGAAACAATTCATACGAGATAGACTACATTACTCGCAAAGTAGGTCGAAAAAGTGAAATTGCTAAAATGAAAAGACAATAATGCACAAGGAGATCAGAATTGGCGGTGTACCAGAACATTTCAACTTGCCATGGCATTTAGCCATAGAAGAAGGTCTTTTCACCAATGATGGCATGGCAGTTAGCTGGAAAGATTTTCCGGGAGGTACAGGAGCAATGGCCAGAGAACTTCGACATGGAACCATTGATGTAGCCCTAATCTTAACGGAAGGGATTATTGCAGACATAATTAAAGGCAACAAGTCTACCATAGTAGGTTTTTATGTAAAGTCGCCACTAACGTGGGGTGTACATACCTCAGGCCATAATCCATTTATGACGCCTGAAGCAATTCAAAACAAAACTTTCGCAATATCTAGATGGGGATCGGGATCACATTTAATGGCTTATTTATACGCAAGACAAAAAGGTTGGACCAAAGAAGAATTTGAATTTCGTGTTGTTGCTAATTTAAAAGGTGCAAGAGAAACACTCGGATATCAAGGAGCAAACCTTTTTCTATGGGAAAAATTTACTACTAAACCACTGGTAGACAGCGGTGAACTTAGATTAATTGATACGATTAAAACTCCATGGCCTTGTTTTGTAATTGCAGTAAGAAATGAGATCTTATCAACCAGGCTAGATGAAATAAAGAAACTCATTCGAATTATAAAACAAAGATCCTTTGAATTCATGAGCCAACCGGACGCCATTCAGCTCATATCGAATCGATATGGAATTGAAGAAAAAGACGCGGATGCGTGGATGAAAGTAACTGAATGGGAAAAGACTAATGAAATTCATCCAGAGATAATCCAGGAAGTTCAAAAAACGTTGCAAGAGCTAGGTGTCATTTACAGGCAAAAAAGTCAAGACGAATTTTGCATGAGCTTGTAACCTGCACTTTGTTTTTTGTTGGTTTAAAATCTGAATATAATCAAAAATATAAGTACGTATAATATACATTATTCAACTAAAATTATGTTAAAAATAAAAATATTGATAGCTATTTAGAAGTACGCATTAATGTTTTTTTCGCTTTCACAACTTAGGCCACTAAGCTAGGTTTGTTTCAAACAACAAACCAAAAAGATGAAAGTATTTAACAATTTAATCAGAACCCTATTACTCGCAGTGTTAACTACATGTTCAACTTGCCTCATCGCAGGTAATGAAGGCGAAGAGAATACCAAAACTACGGTTAACAAAACTACATCTGAACGCAACCGAAAAATTAAGCGATTAAGAAAATTCACTCCAAGTGTTAAGAAGGGTGATGACCTAACCTCCTTTAGCTATCATCAAAAATCATACGTCGTAGAATCGGATATTGAAACAGTCTGGAACACATACATCAACGTAAGACCTAATGAAGCCTGGAAAGGCCCACTAAACACATTTAAACAATCCTATTCGAAAACCAATCATTTACTATTTGATTCTAAATCAACTGAATTACCACCTATCGAGCTTGGAATGGTATATGAGCTTGACCTTAGAATAGCCAACCTTTTAGATGTTGTTGTTGCTTTTCAGATTACCGAGATAAACGAAGCTGAAAAAATTATTGAATTCACTTACGGAAAGGACAACAAATCACACGGACGTCAAAGAATTATTTTTAAAAAAGAAGGCAAAAAAACATTCATTATTCATTACTCAAATTTTAAAAGCGAAAGCAAATTCAGAGACAAGCACTTATATCCGAAATTTCACGAAAAATGTATGGATGAATTTCATGCTAATTTACACGAGCTAATCGCATTGAAAACTAAAAATCAGGAAAACAAGAAATTGATGAAGAACCAAAGTAATATCACAAATAAATAAGCAAACAAAAATCGATACAAACACCACATCAAGAAAAAACAAAGCATTTTTGACCCGTGTTAATTTTTCATAAAATGGGCTTAACAGAACAGAACAGTTTGCTCATTAAGCCATTTCGCATTTCATTTTTTACTATTTTCAATGCAGAAACCAAAGGACACCGAAGTTAATTACGTCTTCAAAAAATAATAGAAATGGGATTATGGAACAAACTGCGAAATGAGTTAATAGATATCATAGAGTTTTTAGACGACTCCAACGATACGCTTGTTCATCGTTTTGATCGTTATCAAAATGAAATAAAAAACGGCGCACAATTAACCGTTAGACCTGGCCAGGTTGCAGTTTTCATAAATGAAGGGAAAATTGCCGATGTATATCAACCAGGAATGCATCGATTAGAAACCGCTAATATGCCAATTTTATCCACCTTAAAAGGATGGAAATATGGCTTTGATTCTCCGTTTAAAGCAGAAATTCTATTTGTGAACACCACTCAAATGACCGATCAGAAATGGGGCACCAAAAGCCCAATTTCACTATCTGACCCTAGATTCGGCATGTTTGAAATTCGAGCCTTTGGAACGTATGCGATTAAAGTCAATGATGCCCCAAGGTTTATTCAGGAGATTGTAGGTACAGATGGAGATTTTACCACAGATGAGATAACAGGCCAACTTAGATCTCTCGTAGTAACTAGATGTTCTGACGCCATAGCCGAAACAGAATTGCCCGTTGAAAAATACGCGTCTAATTTAAATGAAATATCAAGTGACGTGCACGGCCGAATGTCTTTAGATTTTGAGAAATACGGACTGGAACTATCCACATTTCTAGTTGAAAATATTTCAATGCCTGATGAGATTAAAAAAGAAATTTTCGAACTCAGTAGACTCACATCGCAAGTTGATCTCGACAAGCTTGCCAAACTTAAAACAGCTAAGGCCATTGAGAAAGCAGCAGAGAACGAAGGCATGGCAGGTGGCGGAATGGGAATGGGAATG
>CAJQPO010000061.1 GCA_905480225.1 uncultured Flavobacteriales bacterium
CAAAATCGAAAAAAATTAGAACTCCAAATGAAGAATACTTGCAAAAAGCGCATCATTTCTGTGAAGTTTCGTGGATTAAAGATGAACTGAAAGAAATGAACATTGATGCTGGCATTTTGAATTTTTTCAATTTTAAAACCCAATTAAACGCGGAATACCCAGCGGGTACTAAGCTCAAAGTATTGAGCTATATGGCCCAAAATCGAGAAGACTATTATGGATATGAAAAACTGATGTCAGCTGCCAAGTCTTTTCCAAATGTAGATTTCACAATTATTGGCACTAACGGTAAGAATGAAAAGTTGTCAAATGTGAAATTTCTAGGTTGGGTTGATAATGTGTCAGATCTAATGGAACAACATCATGTTTGTTTGCGTTTGGTTGAACACGATGGGCTCTCTGGATTCATCTTGGAGGCATTGTATAAAAAGCGTCACGTGATTTATAGCGAAAAATTAAACCACACAGTGCATGTAAAATCTGAAACAGACCTGCACAACGCATTAGACAACTTCAAAAAGAAACTTGACCAACAGAAGTTAGAGGCTAATTTACCAGGCAAAAAATTTGTCGAGAAGTCATTTAACACGGATAAAATTTTATCCGAATTAATAGAAGAATTTAAATCTTGAAGGGACTTATTTTAGCATACTCATTCCCTCCTAATCCTGGTGTAGGAGCGCTAAGGCCCGCATACTGGGCTAGGCACTTCAAAGATCAGCACAATGTTGATATAGAAGTGATCTCTGCATATCGCAATGAAGAAAAACAAGAATACACCTTTCATCACGTACCTCTTAAATCTAAGAGTTCATTTTCGGCTATCATAAAAGACGAAGGCTTAAGGTGGCGACATGATGTAATGCGATACCTGAGCCGAAATCCAATTACCGATTTGAATTTTGTTATAATCACCGGCGGGCCATTTTTTCATTTTTCTTTATCAAAATATTTTAAAAATCAAGGTGTCAAAGTGTACCTAGATTTTAGAGATCCGTTTAGTTATAATCCGAGATTAAAGGAAAAAAGATTGAAAAAATGGATTAAGCAGCGATTTGAATATTCTGCTACCAAACACGCAAATGCTTTAATCGCTGTGAATGCTGAATGTCATAATTACATTGCGCCCAAGAACCAATCTATTAAGCGCTGGATCATCCCCAATGGATTTAATGATGAGATTGATTCAAATAAAAAGGAAGTGTCTCAGGGTTTATTTTATGCAGGAAAATTCTATTGGGAACCGATTTCATTTTTTGATGTTTTGCAAAACCTTGGCTTAACCTTTAAACATGCTGGTGAAAAAATCGATTCAAACCACGAGTACATTCGTCAAAACAAATATGAATATTTCGGTTATTTAAACCAAGCTGATCTCTATGATAAAATAGCAGAATCTGATATTGGTGTTGTTTTTACCATGGATATTCCATTTGAATCAACCACAAAAATCTACGATTACATTGCCCTGAATAAAAAAATATTAATTATTACAAAAGGCAAACCTGGGGAAGGAGCATTAAAGCGCGAATTAGATAAATACCCTTATCACAAATGGGTATCGAATAATAAAGCAGATATCACAAATGCCATCATTGAGTTACAAAAGCTGAAAGTCAAAGAATTCAACCCTTATCCCTATTCAAGAAAGCACGCATTGCATCTTCTTAACGAACTCATTTGTAATGATTAACTGGAATTACATACTTCCAATTTTTGCCTTTTCAGAACTTTTCCTGAATATTTTACTACCGGTTAATAGCAATTATATTTTAGGTAATTATTTATTTCCAGTTTGTTTTCTAGCACTTTTCTATTTGTACAGAAAGGAAAGAAGGTTTCAAATTAGCCTCTTATTAATTACGTTGTTTTGCGCCGTCCAAATTTTAAGTAATTACCTCAACAAGGGAATAAACTTTTCTGAATTTTTATGGTCAATTCAATGGTTTAAAATTTTTACGTTGTTTTGGTGTGGACTTTATTCCTTCAAAAATTGGCATGGACTGAGCTGCCGAATTATAGAGTTTTGCTTTCTAACTTTGGCGGTAATTAACGCATTACAGCTCATGGAAATACCGTTGATTATTGAACTCTACGCACCATCAGTATCTTATTTAGATTTGATAAACTTTTCAGTACTCGACACTCGGATTTTTGGTTCATTTTCGAATCCAAACACGAATGCAGCGGCTCTATTACTATTTGCTTGTTTCTTTTTATTCTACAAGATCAAAAACCGCTGGAGTTACATTGCCATTTCGGGCATGCTAATCTTTATGACACAAAGTAGAACTGCATTGTTGGCCTTCTTAGTAATTCTGCTTATTTACGTCCTAAAAAACAACCGTATACATTGGAAAAAAACAGTACTATACGGCTTCCTGGCCGCGTGCATATTCGCCACAATCTTATTGGTTTTTAAATTTGATTATATACTGATGTTATTTGACGGTAGAATTTTCGAATCAAATAGCTTTTTATTCAGAATAGCATCCATTAAAGAAAGTATAATTGCCAATACAGATTGTTTCATCTTAGGCCAAGGGAAAGTCAAAAATATTCCAGAACTAATCGGATATTCTATTGACAACCAGTATGCATATATTTATCTCGAATACGGCCTTGTAGGATTGATGGTATTTTCAGCTCTAATCATTAGCATCCTGAAGCACACCATAACAAATCGATATTATGGTGCAATGCTGATGCTTTTCGTCCTTTTATTTATTGGAGTCAGCAATCTCAGCTTTTCCAACAGTAACCTAATTTCACTTTATGCCATTTTACTAGGCGCAGGTGTAGTAGGCCTAAGTACAAGTCCAACTAATGTAAAGAGCACATAAATCAGAAGCGACAAGCCCAAACTATACCCCATTGACTTACTCTGCCCAAAGTCCTTCAGAGATACACATTTTACATTTTCTAAATCAAAATGTGTAAAATATGATTGAGCAAAAAATGGCTCATAAGCACTTTTATTAGTCATAACCTTCAATTCGAAACGCCTCACCCCTCGACTCATCAAACTGTCACCTATGGATTCAAAATTTGGACTGAAGGTTATTTTGGAATCCTCCAAACTAACGGAATAATTTTCCATTTCTTGGTTGTATTCCATGTAAACCTCAGCGCTGCATTCAAAAGTCTGTCGATATTCAAAAATAGTTTGTTCAAAAAATCCAATTGAAATAAAGAATACAACCAGGGCTATAACTAATCCCACATATTTCACACTTCGGATATTTAAAAACAATTTCATTAAGGAGAGTGATTTATGTTAATTTTACAACGACTTGGGAGACTACAAAAGTATATTAATATTAGCAGATGTCAATTCTAGCCACACAAAAAAGTGGGTATCTTCTTTAGCAAGGCATTACCGAATCAGCTTGTTTTCGCTGAGTGAATCACGGGATAACTGGCCTGACGAAATGTGCACCCATTTTGCTTCTGTTCAAATTGCAGATGAAAAAGCTCGGTCAAAAAACACAGCAGCCAAATATATTTATTTAAAGGCGGCCAGGCAGCTGAAAAAATTTGCGTTTAAAGTTCAGCCAGACATTGTTCATGCGCATTACGCAACTTCCTATGGAATGCTCGCGCGAAAGCTATCTCATAACCCGACTGTAATTTCTGTTTGGGGGAGCGACATCATGGATTTTCCTAAAAGGAGTATTGTACATAAGTATTTTTTAAAAAGAATTCTAAACCGAGCATCAATAATTTGTTCAACTTCGAAAAGCATGACCCAAGAACTTGCAAAATATGGCTATAAAAACACCAAGACTATACCTTTTGGAGTAGATTTAACTGTATTTCAAAGCACCTTAAAAGCAAATCCTGTGTTTACGATTGGAACCGTTAAGAGCTTAGAAAAGACTTACGGCATTGATTTATTAATCAAAGTCTATCATGAATACCTAAAAACATCAACGATTACAAGTCAGCTGGTGATTTACGGTAAAGGCAGTCAGGAAGACGATTTAAAAAACCTAGTTAACGAGCTGAACCTAACCAATAATGTCAAATTTATGGGATTCATTCCTTATGCAGAAGTTGTAAAAGCGTACGAATCACTAGATGTATATTGCGCCTTCTCACGTAGAGAAAGCTTTGGGGTATCTGTACTTGAGGCGCAGGCTTGTGGTTTACCTGTTGTGTGTTCAGATGTCGGAGGCTTACCAGAAGTAGTTGATCCCGAATCAGGAAGGTTGTATTCGATTGATTCAATTGCTAACGCCTCTCAGAGATTACTCGAACTGGAAGATGGCGAGTTGAGAGAAAAATCAAGAGTTGATGCGAGAGCCTTTGTTAAGAAGCAATATGCTTGGCAAAATTCGATAATTGCAATGAGAAAAATTTACGATTCCATTGCATAACGACTTTTAACATTTAATCTCAACTACTTATTTATGCTAACTAGTCCTTTTTGGGTATTGAATTAATATCTATTGTAATCGCTTGTAAAATCAATTGAGTTCCCAATATTAATGGCAACACAGACAGCATTACTGTTCCGGTTGGCGTAATCGTACCAGCAGTTGCATGAATCCACCATTGATAAGCACCAAAAAACAAGCCCCAGATTAGCATTGGAAACCCAAAGAGAATATAAATTGAAGCCATATTGAAATCATAAATGAAATACTTCAGGACTATCCGTTTAACAAAACCTCTGAGCAAATAAAATGGAAATTGAAAAAGCACCTTTCTAACAGATAATGAGCTTTCCTCATCTCCATAAAAAGCAGACATTGGCACATCTCTAACAACACACTTGTGAATATTTAAATTGATAAGCATGTCTGATTCGAAAAAATATCGTTTTGATATTTCATCCAAATTAATTCTTTTCAGCGCAAGGGCATTAATTGCGGTATACCCATTAGTTGGATCCATAATGTGCCAATTTCCTGAAACAACTTTTAAAACAAAAGACAGAACGCTGTTACCAATCAATCTCAATTTTGGCATTGATCTCAAAGCTTTAAAATCTACGAACCGATTACCTTTAACGTAATCTGCTTTATTCAATAACAGAGGTCTCACCAAGGCTGGTATCTGACCCAAGTCCATTTGGCCATCTCCGTCAATTTTAACAACAACATCACATCCCAATTCTATTGCTTTCTTATATCCCGTAATTACAGCTCCCCCCACTCCCTTGTTCTTTTGATGAAACAGTACGGATAAACTATCGATCTGTTCAAAAGAATTTTGTTCTACAAGCTTTCCGGATTCTTCAGGACAAGCATCATCCACTACAATTACATGATCAATACCAGATGGAACAGCATTTAAAACATCGCATATCTGTCTACCTACTTTATAAGCTGGAATTACAATAGCAATTTTTTGATTGGTCTCACTCATCCTCAAGATCTTTTGTCTAATCACAAAGATAGAAATCTGAAGTTGTGATTATTTAATTTCCAATTCGAAACATATCCAAGTTGTCTAACAGGATTGCTTTGCATGCTGGTTACTTCGCAAAATTGACGGCCCGCTTCTCCCGGATTACTGTCACCTTAACTTGACCGGGATAAGTCATTTCCGTTTGAATTTTTTGAGAAATTTCAAAAGATAATTCTTCGGCCCTCTTATCAGACACCTTCTCACTTTCAACCAATACTCTTAGCTCTCTACCCGCTTGAATAGCAAAAGACTTTTGCACACCGGGATAAGCAAGAGCAAGGCCTTCTAAGTCTTTGATCCTTTGAATATAAGATTCTACTATTTCTCTCCTAGCCCCAGGCCTCGCACCAGATATCGCATCACACACCTGTACGATTGGCGAAATCATGGTTGTCATTTCAATTTCATCATGGTGCGCACCGATGGCATTGCACACATCTTTTTTCTCACCAAATTTTTCGGCCATTTTCATCCCCAGAATAGCATGCGGAATTTCAGGCTCATCCTCTGGCACTTTTCCTATATCATGCAGTAACCCTGCTCGTTTAGCAACTTTTGGATTGAATCCCAATTCTGAGGCCATCGTAGCACACAAGTTCGCTACCTCTCTAGAGTGTTGTAACAAGTTTTGCCCGTAAGATGACCTGTACTTCATTCTTCCAACCATTTTAGTTAATTGAGGGTGAAGCCCGTGTATTCCTAAATCGATGCAAGTTCTCTTGCCAATTTCAATAATTTCTTCATCAATTGACTTTCGGGTCTTGGCAACGACTTCTTCAATTCTAGCCGGATGAATTCGGCCATCTGAAACCAATTGATGCAAAGCCAATCTAGCGATCTCCCTCCTGACAGGATCAAAACACGACAGTATAATGGCTTCTGGCGTATCATCAACAATAATTTCAACTCCCGTTGCACTTTCTATTGCTCGAATATTTCGTCCTTCTCTTCCAATTATTCTACCCTTAATTTCATCCGAAGCTATATTAAAAACAGAAACAGAATTTTCTATGGCTTGCTCAGTAGCAACGCGCTGGATGGTTTGGACTACAATTTTTTTCGCTTCTTTCGAAGCATTCATTTTAGCCTCATCCATAACCTCCTTTACGTGCGTCATTGCATCTGTTTTGGCTTCATCTTTAAGCGCATTAACCATTTGGGCTTTGGCATCTTCTCTAGTTAATCCAGCAATAGACTCTAACTCATTTACGTATTGATCATTGAGCTTATTAAGCTCTTCCTCACGTTTTCTAACCAAATCCTGTTGACTGTCCAGCATGGACACCTGACTTTCAACTAATTTTTCTTTTCGCGCCTGTTCATCAATCTGTCTGGCTAAATTTTTCTCCTTTGCACGGAAACTATCCTCACGACTTTGTAATTTTCTATTCTCATCGTTGACCTTCCTTTCATGATCTTGTTTGAGTTGGTGAAATTTCTCTTTGGCCTGAATAATTTTATTTTTCTTGATTGCCTGACCTTCTTTCACAGCATCCTCTATCATGCCTTTCTTACGTGATTTCATAATCTTATCAAGAAAAAGAAACATGAGGACTGACCCTATGACAAGGCCAACTACGACACCTATAAGCACACTAGTTATATCCATCTTTTACGTTTTGAAAAGATGACAAGAACAGTATTACTGATTCAAATAAGTCTTGAGCATTGTATTTACTTCTACCATCGCATTTTCTAGCTTATCTGCTTCTACAGCAGAGTCTAACAAGTCATTCTGCGTCGAGAACTGAAGTGCTGTCATGGCCAATAAATCTTGGGTATCTTTCACAGCATAATTATCTTGCAAATGCTTTATATTTTCATTGATTCGGGAAACCGCTTTACGAATTTTTTCCTCTTCAGCCCTTTCTATGGTAAGTGGATAAGTCCTTCCTGCAATGGTCACCTTTATGGATAGTTCACTCATGTCTATTTGTTCAGTAGGGAGATACATTTATCAATCTCTCTAACCAATTCATTAATCTTTAGCTTAGCATTGGTACTATTTCCGTCTGCCACAGCTATAGATTTTGCCATCTTTAACATTTCAATTGTCCCATGTAATTCCTTAATCTCTGATTGCTGTTCCTCTACCGTCTTTTCTAGCAGTCTGTTTGCTTCTAGCAACGCGATTTTTTCGCGTTTTAGACCTTCTCTTAATCCAATCAGTTTTTCAATATTGGATTTTACTTCATTTACAACATTCGGTGAACTCATAGAAGTCATAGGTTTCAACTAATACAAAAATAGGATTGAATTGTCACCAACCAAATTTTTAGCGAACTGATTGTTAAAATCTTTAACAATAAAATTATAAAAGAGAACACCTCAACTATTATTTTCGCCAAGGCTCAACTTGAAGCGGTTGTTCATTTGCGAAATACAATGACGAATATGACACTTAAAATATGGCTAACAATAACCGTTTTGGTAATCCTGGTTTCTTCTCAAACATTTTCGCAGAATCGTTACAAAGACATAAATTTTGCTGCTCCAATGAAAATTCCGCTAGTGTTAGCAGGAAATTTCGCAGAACTTCGATCGAATCATTTCCATACCGGATTAGACATTAAGACCAACAACAGAGAAGGCTACAAATTGTACGCCATTGAAGATGGTTATATTGCAAGAATTAATGTCTCCCATTGGGGTTATGGATTATGTATTTATGTGCAACATCCCAATGGATTCACATCCGTTTATGCACACTGTAAAAAGTTCACACCAGAAGTAGAAGCGTTCGTTAGAAAAGCACAACGAAAAAAAGAAAAAGAAACCATCACATTATACCCAGGTGCGGAACAATTCCCTGTTAAAAGAGGTGAAGTTATTGGATTTTCAGGGAATTCTGGCAGCTCAGTTGCGCCTCATTTGCACTTTGAAATAAGGGATACAAAAACTGAGGAACCAATTAACCCATTACTCTTCGGGTTTGATGTTAAGGATGACATCCCTCCTATTATAAAAGGAATAAAAATCTACTCCTTAAATGGGGCCAATGTGAATGGGAAAAATGCAGACCTGTTGTGTGCCGCAATCAAAAATTCCCAAGGGTATCACATAAAAACAAAATCACCCATTGTGATTCATGGAGAAGTCGGAATCGCCATAAATACAATTGACAAATTAAATGAAGCACCAAATAAATGCGGTATTTATTCAATTGAATTGTACGATGGCGACACCTTAATTTTTCAACAAAAATTCGAGAAATTAAACTTTTACACCAATCGTTACATTAATACGTACATGGATTACTTGCAATATAGATATCGCAAAGAGAGCTATCACAAATCCTTTCTAGCTGTAAATAACAAGCTCGAAATTTATGGGGAAATCAGAAATAAAGGAATTTTGAAATTTGAAAAAAATGAAGTCAAAAAAATGAAATACATCGTTTCTGACGTATATGGAAATAAATCTGAATTGTATTTTGACTTAAAAGGTGAGACAAGCCTAAAAAAGCGAAGCCCAATAAACCCCAATCCTATTCAATTCAATGCTTCAAAAAAAAATGAATTAGTACGCAAAGAGTTCAAAGCGTACTTGCCTCAAGGCGCTTTATATGATGATGCATCCATTCAATTTCAAGAATATCCTGCACGGCACAATACGATTTCAGCGGTATTCAATTTTAACACAGACTCTGTACCCATTCATAAATACTATATTTTGAAATTAAAATTATCTGGTGTCAAGCCTGCTCATCAAAATAAGTTAGTCATTGCTGAATTGAGTAAGAACATGAACAGGCTTTCATCAAAAGGCGGGACAATGAAGGATGGTTGGGTGACCAGTAAAGTGCGCTCTTTTGGAAATTACGCCATTGCCATAGACACCGTCAAACCCAAAATTACCCCACTGAATTTAGAAAACAAGAAATATAAAATCGCTCGAGAAATTAGATTTAAAATCTCAGACAATTTATCAGGTATAGATACGTATAACGTTAAAATTGATGGAAATTGGTTTCATGCTTTCTATAACCCAAAGACGAACTTGCTGCGGGTTCCTTTCAATCAATACAATAAAATTGACAGTGGCAAACACAAATTGGTGACAACAATTACCGACGAACGAAAGAACACTGCCGTATTTAAAGCTAATATTGAATTATGAAATGCAAAGTATTGTTAAAAAGCACGTTTGAAACACTAAGTACAACACTACTGAGTTATTAATTTGTACTTTTAAGCATTGGCTAAAACCATTACATATTCCATTCTAATTATTGCATTCCTAGCATTTGGCAATCAAGCATTTAGTCAAAAGTTAGATCAGATGTCCAAAAATGATTCAACGCACTATATTCAGTTTTCAGGTTTTGTTATTGACTCTGACAGTTTAATTCCGGTTCCGTACGCAGGTATCTACAATAAAAGTCGCAAATCAGGACGATTAGCTGATTTGTATGGCTATTTCTCTATTGTAGCGGCACCAGGAGATCTCATTCGATTTACGAGCGTTAGTTATAAAGATTCGTATCTGACGATACCTGACACGATTACAAATGATAATTACACCATGTATTTCATGATGGAAACGGATACTTTTCTCATCCAGCCCGTGTACATCTATCCCTGGCCCAGTAAAGAAGAATTCGCTCAAGCTTTTCTGGAATTCGACATCCCAGACGACAATCTGGAAAGAGCTAGGAAAAATCTAGAACATGCTGATATGAGAGACAGAATGCTAGGAACACCAGGAGATGGAGATGTCAATTTTAAATGGGCCATGGCGCATCATCAAAGGCAATTGTACCACTCTGGCCAAGCACCGCCAATCAGTCTAATGAATCCATTTGCGTGGTCAAAATTTATTCAGGCCTGGAAAAATGGTGATTTTAAGCGCAAAAAATAAGATCGACCAACGCAATATTTCCGCTGTCTTACTGTTCTATTGGTGCTAAATCAGTTACTTTTGGCAGGTATTAGATGAAAGTACTGCACTATATCGTTTTTCTAATTTTGTTGCTACCATTTCAAGTTTTTAGCCAAAACGCTACGCTTAAAGGTAAAGTAGTTCATGGGAATGAACCGGTTCTAGATGCTGAAATAAGTATTCCCAGCATGAACTATAGTGCTTACGTAGACATTGACGGCAGTTTTAATATAGAAGTACCTTCTAATCAAGTATTCAACATTATTGTAGAGGCAGAAGGCTATCAAAAATATAAAGCTTCGTATCAATTGAAAGACGATGAAGTTATTCGTCTTCGCATTAAATTAAAACAAGAGCTTGGAACCGTTTACATCGATACTGTATTGAAAGAACCAGGTTTGGATACCTTGCCAATACTCAAACCCGGATCACTAACTTCTCCGATGGGTAACTTCGAAGATCTATTGAAAACAGGCGGAATTGGCGTAAGCTCTTCCAATGAACTAAGCGCTGGATACAACGTACGCGGAGGTAATTTCGATGAAAACCTAGTATACGTTAATGATGTGGAAATCTACCGACCATTTCTTGCAAGATCAGGACAACAAGAAGGCCTCAGTTTCATTAATCCTAGTATGATTAGCAGTATTCGATTTTCTGCAGGTGGATTCGAAGCTCGTTATGGAGATAAAATGTCATCGGTTCTTGATATTACCTACAAAAGACCAACAAGATTTGAAGGAGTTGTGAGCACTAGTATTCTTGGCGCTGACATTCAATTCGGTAATGAATCAAAAAATCATTTATGGTCCTACAATACTGGTGTACGTTACCGATCTAATGGATATCTTTTCAATGCCCTACCTACCAAAGGTCAGTACAGACCTGTTTTTGCAGATTTTCAAAGCAGAATAACCTATTCTAGAGGCAGTTGGGAACATTCATTCATGGGATATGGCGCTCTAAATAAATACAGAATTGTACCAGAAAATGCGGAATCCGAATTTGGAACTGTCAATGAAGCTCTTCGATTAAGTATATTTTTTGAAGGTCAAGAAATTAGTCAATTCAACACCTATCTTGCTGCATTTCGAAGCCGCTTTATCTCTTCGAATAAGAAAACAAAATTACGCTTTATTGGTTCCGTTTTTCAGACGGTAGAATCGGAAAATTTTGACATTTTAGGTCAATATTTCTTAGACGAGCTAGAAAGAGACATTAGCTCTGAAGAATTTGGAGAAAGTGCCTACAATCGGGGAGTTGGTTCCTACATTGAGCATGCAAGAAACGAGCTTAATGGTACCGTTTACGCCGTTGCTCACAAAGGAGCGCATAGATTTAGTAATTGGGAATTGCTTTGGGGTGGCACCTATAAACACGAGCGCATCGATGACGTTTTAAGCGAATGGAACATGTTGGATTCGGCTGGTTATTCTATACCGCATGTAATTGATTCGGTTGGCTACACACAACCAGCACTGCAACCGTATCAATACCTCGATCTTTTTGAAGTAGTTAAAGCAAACAACACGGTAAGCAGTCACCGAGCTCAAGGATATGCGCAAAGTAATTTCTATACCTTTAAAAGAAAAGAAATTACTTTTTTGGGAAGAAGTGAAACCGAAGATTCTACACATACCAAAGACACCACTTTCGAAAGCAATGCATATTTAAAATTAAACATTGGTGTAAGGTCCCATTATTGGAGCTATAATGGACAAAATGTAATTAGCCCAAGAGTCGTTACAGAATACAAACCAAGATGGTATTATTGGAACAAAAATAAATTATACCGTCGATCAGTTGCATTTCGACTCACATTAGGCAAGTATTCACAACCCGCATTCTACCGAGAATACCGAAGCTTTAATGGTATTTTGAATCCAACGATTCGTGCCCAAAACTCCTATCACATTGTTATTGGTGGTGATTATGTTTTTCGATTATGGGACCGTCCGTTCAAGCTCACCACAGAGGCGTATTACAAGCATCTAACAGATATTGTTCCGTATGAAGTTGACAACGTCAAACTGCGATATTTTGCCGAAAATATGGCTACCGGTTATGCGTATGGTGCTGACCTCAAAATCAACGGTGAATTTGTAAAAGGAATTGAATCGTGGTTAACAATTGGTTACTTAAAGACAGAAGAAGACATCATTAACGATAGCTATTATACCTACTTCAATGACGAAGGGGAGGAAATAATTTCAGGATATACCGCAAATAGCGTTGTATCAGACAGTACCCTAACAGAACCCGGATTTATTCCCAGACCAACGGATCAACGTGTGTCGATTGGTTTATTTTTTCAAGATCACATGCCTAAAGACCTAATTCCAGGAAGTAAAATTAAATGGGAAACATTCAGTATTAATCTTAACCTGATTTTTGGCGCAGCACTCCCCTATGGACCACCGAATCACGACAGATGGAGAGACGTGCTAAGAACTCCTCCATACAGACGGGTTGACATAGGGTTTGCTAAAGAAATACTCTCACAAGAGCAGAAAGACAGAAAAAAAGAAGGATCCGTATTAAGAAAGATTAATAAATTGAAAGTTAGTTTTGAAGTATTTAACTTACTTGATATCAACAATGTGATTTCTTACAACTGGATAAAAGATGTAAATAGCAGGTCATATGCTGTTCCCAGCTATCTGACTTCGAGAAGATTGAACGTTCGTCTTACGGCAATTTTTTAAGCGCTAGGCCATATCCATCAAAGTTGATTCGTCTATAACGTGTCCTCCACCGAAAGATATGAGTTCTACTCTTATTCCTTCTTTTGTTATCCAATTTTGATGTTCAACTACTTTTTCCATCGAATAAAATTCGTCTTGTTCCCCAATTACGAGTTTAACATTCAATGCATTTAATTCATGTTTTTTCTCCTTGTAATCTATGTCAGCAGGGAAAGCACCAGACCATAAAATCAATTCATCAAATTTTGAATCACCCAGAGCGGCCCATCTACAGGCTGTTGCGGTACCCTGCGAGAAGCCCAATAATTTCGTGCGAACTTTTGACTTAATTTTTAAATTTGAATAGACATTATCTAAAAACTGAACATAATCTTTCACATCCGAAAGTCGATCTTCTTTAGTCATCCAAGAGGCGACAACTTTGCCCGAATATCCTTCCCAATAAAAACGATGTAATCCTTCGGGAGCAATAATTACTCTTTGTCCATTATCTAGCATATTAAATTTCTTTAAAAAATAATTAGCCAATTGTCCATACCCATGAAGAACAAACCACACTTCTTCTGTACGATCTGTTATTTCCCCAAGCTGAAAATACCTTGCTGTTTTTTTAATCTCAACATTAATTTGCTTCATCACTGAATTGATTGATGGATTCAAGAAAAGAAATTATCTCTAACCGTTCCTTATCGACTCTTTCCCCATCCCATTTTAAATATGCAGCAAAAGTCGGCACAATAACTTCCAGACTTTCTGAAATCTTTTCTGGCTGAAAATAAAGAAACCCTGTTCTTCGAATGTAAAAATCTGCCAATGTGTTTACTTGCTCATTTCTTAAACAGAACCATGCTAGTGCTTGTACCAATTTATACTCTTTAAAATCACGAGACTTATTTAGGATAATATCTGTTTGTTTACCAAATGAACGCACCAACATTTCGGCATCTTTCACATTCAATTGATAACTTTTCATTCTTGTTTTTAAATTCGTAATATAGGCTGAAACCAATCCAGTAGATTTGAATTCTCCACCAATTAATCGTATGGATTCAGTTCTACAATCCTGAGAAATTCCTAACTGTTTACAAATCAAGTCAATGACATTTTTCGCCATTAATCGGTAGCCCGTTAGCTTACCTCCAGCAATCGATATCAGTCCAGTAGCCGAAACAAATATTTCATCTTTTCTGGACATTTCTGATGGCTTCTTACCTTCTTCATGAATCAATGGGCGTAAACCACTCCACGAGGACACAATGTCCTCTGTATTTAAATGCACCGTTGGAAACATCTTATTAACAGCTGTCAGCAAATAATCGACATCTTCAACAGAGACTGAAGGGTTTTCAAAGTTTCCTTCATAGGTCGTATCTGTAGTGCCGATATAAGTAGTGCTAAATCGAGGTATTACGAAAATCATCCTACCATCACCGACATCGAAATAAACAGCATTTTCTACATTGAGTTTTTCCCATGGAACAACTAGATGCACTCCTTTCGTATGATAAAGTTGTTTCTCATTTCCATCAGCGCCATCAATGTCCCTTATTTCGTCTACCCAGGGTCCTGTTGCATTAACAATTTTTTTTCCAGTTATAACAAAATCCTGAGAACCAAAATAATCTGTACATAAGACTTGGCTATAGTCATCACTACTGATGTTAACTCCAGAACAACGAATATAATTAAGGCACAAAGCTCCTTGAGAAGAAGCCGTTTTCATTACTTCCAAAGTCAAACGAGCATCGTCAGTTCTGTATTCCGAATAAAATCCAGCGCCAAGAATTCCTTGTTCTTTGAGCAGTGGCTCCTTGGCCAGCGCTTCTTTGCGATTAAGCATAATCCGACGCTCTTTTTTATGTACCGAAGCCAATCGATCATATAACCATAGACCCAAATTGGTTTTAAACTTACTATATGAGCCTTCTTCAAAAAGCGGCAAAAGCATTTTTTCAGGAACTACAAGGTGCGGAGCATTTTGAAAAACAATAGAGCGCTCTCTTCCAACAGACTTAACCAATTTAAACTCATAATTTTTTAAATAACGTAAGCCACCATGAATTAGCTTTGTAGAGCGTCCTGATGTTCCAGACGCAAAATCCATTTTTTCAATTAAGGCAACCGACAACCCTCTCGTTGCAGCGTCTAAGGCAATTCCAGCTCCCGTAATTCCCCCTCCAATGACTACAATATCGAATTTTCTTTTGACCAATTCGGTCATTAATTGCGATCTACGATCCGCTGAAAATATATGTTTTGAAGAATCCATTATTCTTTCCAATTCATAGTTCTACTTACAGCTTTTAACCAACCTTTGTATAGACGTTCTCTTTTTTCATCGTCCATAGATGGCTTAAAAACCTGACTATTTATTTTTTTATTTTTCAGCTCAGTAAATGTCCATACCCCAACCTGAAGACCAGCTAGATATGCCACACCTAAAGCGGTGGATTCGATAACTGCAGCGCGTTGTATGCTGGACCCTAGTATGTCTGCCTGAAATTGCATTAAAAAATTATTAGCACAAGCGCCTCCATCAACTGCCAACGCTGAAAATTTCTTGTTCGTATCCAATTCCATCGCGGAGATCAGGTCTTTTGTTTGAAATGCAATCGATTCTAACGCCGCTTTCGTAATTTGACTTTTACCAGAATCTCTGGTTAATCCAAAAATTGCACCTCGGGCATCCATGTCCCAATATGGCGCCCCTAGTCCCGTAAAAGCAGGAACAAAATAGACCTCTTCAGAATCAATCGATTTTAATGCAAGACTTTCGGAATCTGATACATTTTCGAAAAAAGACAACCCGTCTCGAAGCCATTGAATAGCAGCTCCGGATATGAAAACACTTCCCTCTAATGCGTACGAAACTGTTCCATTGATACCCCAGGCAATAGTTGTTATCAGACCAGCTTTTGATACAATCGCATTATCTCCGGTGTTCATCAACATAAAACAACCTGTGCCATACGTATTTTTCACCATTCCGGCACTAAAGCAATGCTGTCCAAATAAAGCGGCTTGCTGATCACCAGCAACACCACCAATCGGTATGCGTATGCCATTGTACATATAATGTCCATAATCTGCTGACGAATCTCGCACCTCTGGTAGCATATTCTGAGGAACGTTTAATAATTCTAGTAAATGTGCATCCCAACACAACTCATGTATATTATACAAAAGCGTTCGAGAAGCATTGCTGTAGTCGGTTGCATGGACTTCTCCTTGAGTTAAGTTCCAAATCAGCCAGGTGTCTATCGTTCCAAATAGTAATTTTTCATCTGCTGCTAGTTCTACAGCACCTTCTACATTATTCAATATCCAATTCAACTTGGTAGCTGAAAAATACGCATCAAGAACTAACCCCGTTTTTTCCTTAAATAGTTTCTCGTAGCCATTCTGTTTCAGATCATTACAGATAGAGGTTGTCCGTTTATCTTGCCACACTATTGCATTGTATATTGGCTTACCTGTTTCTTTATTCCAAACCACGGTCGTTTCACGTTGATTCGCAATACCTATCCCCGTAATGTTTTCAGGATTAACATGGCTAATTACTTCATTCACTACTTGTAATTGTGTAGCTAAAATCTCGATCGGATCATGTTCTACCCATCCTGGAGAAGGAAATATTTGCTCGAATTCTTTTTGCGCTACAAAACATATTTCTGCTCGCTCATTGAATAATATTGCTCGAGAACTAGTCGTTCCCTGATCCATTGATAAAATGTATTTTTCAGCTGTCATTTAGGGTTCTTGTACTGCAAGATATCAACATTCCCTGTTTTTACAATAAGAGAAATTGTCGATTAAAAATTGCATACAAGTTGTATTGCAGTAGTTCTTGGGCGTTCTATTTTCATAGGCCTTAACGCATATTCCTTATTAAACAAGTTATTAATAATCAAACTGATTTTCACATGATCATTAAATTTAAACCCGAATCTTGCATCAAAAATTGTAATCCCGAATTTATGACTATTCCAGTAATCAACATACTGAATGTTTTGCGTATTAGGATCAAAGGCTGTCAATAATTCAAGAACAGCAAAGGCAGTATCTATATTTGAAATATGGCTGTAATATCGTGTGCTGAAACCAACGGTAAAACGTTCAATCCGTAGATCAGCATTAAACTTTGCAGAATGTTTAAATCGATATTTTAAAAGGTAGTCCGTAGTATCCATGGAAGTCGACATATAGCTGAAAGTTTGCACACCTCCAGGTGTTTCTTCTTCCGCATAGACTAAACTCGGATCCAATGCAACCGGTAAAACATAAGTATACCCTCCTAAAAAAGTGATGTCAACATGATCATTCCATTCCACCTTCCCCATCAAAGAGATATCGATACCACGCACTCGCGTGCTCCCAGTATTTAAAAACTTAAATCCGTATAGTGGCCATTGGTCTCCCCATAGTCCAAAAAGATATTCGATTGTATTTTCATATTCTTGATGAAAACCTGCTATATCTAGATAGCCCACTAATTTTCCAAATTTAAAACCTTGTTTAACACCAATTTCGGTATTTGTTGATGTTTCAGGCTGCAAA
This sequence comes from uncultured Flavobacteriales bacterium, assembly GCA_905480225.1. Lineage (GTDB taxonomy): Bacteria > Bacteroidota > Bacteroidia > Flavobacteriales_D > Parvicellaceae > UBA10066. Next base: position 17,559 of record CAJQPO010000061.1, read on the forward strand.
TTAGGATTTGGGAAAACACCAAAAGAACCCAAATCCGTGCGGATAAATCGCTCAGTTATTGTTGGAAAACGAAATCCTTGACCATAACTATATCGAAATGTGCTTCCTTTTGTCAATTTCAATCCAATCCCCATCCTGAAAACTGGTTCTACGACACTCTCAACATCGTTCATTTTGAAATACTCCATGCGAAATCCACCAGAGACATTTAAAATTTTACCAAACTTTTTATCAATTTGAGAGTATCCGGCTATGTTGGCTATTTCATTTTCTGAGCTACCACTTCCTTGGTAAATGGCTGAATTTGATTTGGCGATATTGGCTACAACTCCCCCCGTAAAATTTAACGCTTGTATGCCTGTAAATTTTCGTTGAAGTTGGTACTCACTATACCACAACTTACTGGAGTTTGATTGATTATTAGTAATCGAATTATCAGTTACAAAAATTCGAGTTTTCAAACTGTGTTTAACACCATTGGAAGAAACGTAGTTGATGTATGGATCAATGTTAAATATCAATTGGTTTTGTAACGCAACTGCTCCTGGATAAGCATTAAATTTACTAATCGAGTCATCAAACCAAGCCAATACAAAATTGGAAGACGCAGCCATAAAATTACCGTTAACACCTACATTTAAATTTTCAATTTTTTTGGATCGGTATCGTACATTGAAATTAATTCTGCCTCGTGTCTTAACCATATCTCTGTTGTTGAAATTAGTCAACGTATCGATAATACTTGAGTCCACTACAGGTGGACCAATATATCCATGGTCTTTAAAGAAGTTGCCACCCACTACAATGTCCAAGTTATTATTTACAATTCTTGAATGAACAAAGCTTGCACCTGCATAAAAGGGAACATCATCGTACCATTTGTTTGAAATAGCTGGTGAGCTGTACAATCCAGAATTAATAATCACTTTTGTTTTTGGTTCAAGTCTAGGAAACTTCGTTCTAATATTTATAACACCACTCAGTGCCGAAGATCCGTACAACACGGAAGATGCCCCTTTTATTACTTCAATCTGTTCAATGTTTTCAACTGGAATAAACCCCCATTCAGGCCGACCAGCATCTCCAGTTAATAATGGCATGCCATCAACTACAATTTGAACTCTTGAACCAACGCCAAAGGTAAATCCACTGCCGCCTCGGATTTGTGGTTCGTTGTCTAAGATTGTTAATCCTGGAGTTTGTTCAAGAGCGGTTTCTATTGAGTTGGTATTTCTATTTTCCAAAAGCTCTGGCTTGAGCACTTCCATGGAAACAGTCAAATCTTCTAGCCGCTGCTCAAACTTGCCGGCAGATACGACAACCAAACCCAATTCATCAACGTGTTCCATCAAAGAAAAATTTTGACGCACTATTTCATTGGCCTTAATAATCAATTCTACAGTATCATTCTGCAAAAGAGAATAACTGGCTACAATGAGGTACTTGCCAGGAAGAAGCTCTAAAAAGTATTTGCCTTCCACAGAAGTTGTTGCTACTAATTGCTTATCTGCAATTACTTGCACTTGGGCCCCTGGTAATCCGGACTTAAATTCATCCACTACAATTCCTTTTACAATACCGGATTGTCCTTGAGCACAAAATGACGCAGAGAAAAAGGCAATTAACAAAATTGCCCTCTTACATTTTCGAATATTAAAATTCACAATCACCAAACAGATAACTTATTGGAAATTTCGCCGTTAAGGGTAGTAAGTTTTACAATGTAAACACCTTCTTGAAGTGTTAATTCAGTTGTGTTTTCTGTTAAATCATCAAAAGAACACATTAACTGCCCGCTTAAATTGAAAACGGAAACTTCTTTCACGTGTGCATTTTTATTCCAAGTTAATTGCTGATTTGAATAATAAAGATTCAATTCTTCCTCAATCTCATTTATTCCAATAACATTAAAGATCAATTCCAAATCATCCACCCATAATTCGCTTCCTGCAACGGCGTTAAAGCCATCGGAAGCAGACAATAAGCATATAGCCAAAACAGGAATGTCACTTGACCAATATTCAATCGGCACTGAAAACCTTGTCCAAACGGAAACTGGTGTTGTCGGGGATTCAAATCTACCCCAACCTATCGTATCATTTAGAGAACCTTTCAATACGAATTCAATTGTCGACAAATCGCCCGTTTGGGGACTTGACTTATACCAACCTATCAAACTATCTGGTCTGAGCACATATGAGACCCCTCCTTCTACTTCATAGGTAGATGTATTAATCGACCCTGATGTTGCAATACCATTGACAACAGGAAAAGAAGGAATAGGTGGACTTACCGATTTCAAATTAATGCTATACGCTCCTGAATGCATATCTGAAGATCGATAACAAGTTGGACTTAGGGTACCTGCGGTAAATGGATCTAAACTGGAATTTACCGTATTCCAACTCGTTGCCATATCATCGTGAGGACTCGAATCGGTTATTATGTCCCAGTTTTCAAAACTAGCATTTGGCAACTGTTGAGCGTTAAAAACAACACAACTAAGGATTAAATTTGTTAAAAAAATAACATTCTTCATTATTTATACTTCTTTTGCTCTCAAAGTTACGCATTTACCTAAATGTAAATGTACCTTTAAACAACTTTAATAAAAAAGCAACCTTAATACAATACTCTCGTCAATTAGCTAACTGGTCAAAGAATAAAATTTGACCGAGAATTAATTGGATTAAATGCCTATTTATTAAAAGTTAGCACTAACTACACTTACAATGAAACACTTAGCATTAAACTGCTTTTTACTACTTTTTAGTACCATATCATTTGCGTCTCATGTTCCTGGCGGGAATATCACTTACGAATGCGTTGGACCAAACCAATATCTCATCACACTGACCTTATTTGAAGACTGTGGTACAGCATTTACATCAAATGTGAATCAAACTGTGGTTATTGACAACGATTGTGGCTACACGGGATTAATAAATGTAAGTCTCCCAAACACCATGTTTCAAGAGGAAGTTTCGCAGCTCTGCGATATTGAAATGCCCAACTCTGAGTGTAATGGCGGCACCCTTCCAGGAATATATATGCATCAATGGCAAGCAATCGTTACACTCCCTGGTCCTTGTGACTCCTGGACATTTTCATACGGTTCTTGCTGCAGAAACGGCGCTACTAACGTACCAAGTACAGGCGAAAGTTATTACTGGGAGTCTATTTTAAATAATCAAACAGAACCTTGTAATACTTCTCCAATAATAACCGCACCTCCAATACCTTATGTATGCGCAGGCTCTTTAGTTTCCTATAACCTTGGAGCCTACGAGCCAGATGGTCATACTTTGGCATACTCTTTTATTCCAGCCATGACTAATGGAACAGGTGGTGCCGTAGTGTATGCCGGAGGATATACAGGGGCAGTTCCCATAACGGGAACCGTAAACATCACTATTGACCCTGCGACTGGACAAATAACATTCAATACAAATACCATCGGAAACTATGTTGTTGCCATATTAATCGAAGAGTACAATGCTGCAGGAGATTTAGTAGGTAGCATTGTTCACGACATACAATTTGAAGTTATTTCTTGTCCGGGAAACAACAATCCAGATCCACCGATTGCAGGGATTACGAATTTTAGTGGTACAGGGACTCAAACAGGACCGAATCAAATTCAAATTTGCGAAGGAGATAATTTTTGTTTTGACATTGTCTTTTCTGATCCAGATGGCGATTCACTATACATGTCATCTAATATCGATTCCGTACTTGCGGGCTCCACATTCACTACTTCATGGAATGCAACAGGCGATGTATGTACTGCAAATGTCTGTTGGACAGCACTACCTGGATCTCCACTATTTACGTCTTTTACGATTATTGCCGAAGACAATGCTTGCCCGATCAAAGGATTTTTCACCTATCCTATTGAAATTTCAATCGTTAGCAGTACTTGGGCTGGTTTTGATGAAATAATGTGCTTGGGTCAAGGAGTTCAACTAAATGCCAATGGTGGATCTAATTTTAATTGGTCTGTCATTTCGGGAGATCCGCTAAGCGTGCCTGCTAATTTCAGTTGCAACCCTTGTCAAAATCCAATTGCCAACCCGGCTATCACAACGGTTTACGAAGTAATTAGCAACCTATCTGGTGGATGCGTTAATGTTGATACGGTTACCGTTAATGTTGTCCCAGATTTCGCACATACTCTGACACAATCAGCTGCTAGTACTTGTCTTTTTGATCCTGTTCAAATCAATTTAACGACATCGCCGACGGGATTATACGGATACGAATGGTCACCAGCTACCTTCCTAGATGACGCTTTTATATCCAGTCCTTTGGCTAATATTACAACACCTGGCACATATACCTACTACGTAGATATCACAAGTCCTGATGGTTGTGTGAAAACAGATTCTGTGACTATAACTATTGCCAATTCCGTTTCGCCCGTTTTTATTTTAACAGCGTTAGACTCCTCTATTTGCGGAACAACAACGCAACTATTTGCCACATTAGACTCAACGCTAGTTTCTGCTGGCATTGAGGATGATTTTGAATCTGGAACAATAAACCCATTAATATGGGGGTCCGTTGATAATGGAACACCGGGTGTTGGGTGCGGGGCTAACGGCGGATCAGCTGCAGCATTGCATTTTGACAGCAGTACAGGCGATCGAGCCGCAACAACCGTCGGAATAAATACAGCTCCATGTACAACAGTTGATTTTTGCCTTTTCATTGGAAATTCTGGATCAGGCGGTGCACCATGCGAAAATGCAGACGTTAACGAAGATGTTGTGTTAGAATACTCCGTGGACGGTGGAATTACATGGGTACTCATGCAAACATTTCTGCAATCCGATTGGGATGCATTAAATGCCTGGCAGTGTTTTTCAATTCCTATCCCAGGTGCGGCGTTAACTGGAAATACCATGTTCAGATGGATTCAACCGAATTATTCTGCCTGTGTAGGTTGTGATAATTGGTCTTTAGATGATGTACAGGTTACTTGCGCGTTCACAAGCACTTTTGATTTTGCATGGACAGGCCAAGCCTTGAGCAATGCAACCGATCAGAATCCTTTTATCACTCCAATTACCACTAACAATTATGTTGTTACAGTTACTGATGCATCATCGGGTTGTACTTTTGTGGACTCCATTTTAATCGATGTGTTTTGTCCTCCGTGCTCACCCCCATTTCCTACTTATCAGGATGTTACTTGTGTCGGGTCATGTGATGGCTATATCATTGCTGATGCTGTTGGCTCAGATGGACCACCTTGGAACTTCACTTGGACCGATGCAGTAAGTGGAGCCGTATTAGGCACACTGACCACGACCAATGCTTCAGACACGTTGTTAAATTTATGTGCAGGAACATATACGATTACCGTGACGGACACGTTAGGTTGTGCGAGAGACACTACCGTAACACTTAGTGAGCCGCCTGCAATGTCCTTAACCCCATCAAATGACACTACAATATGCATAGGTGGAACTGCCTCTATTTCAGCAATACCTTCAGGAGGTAATGGCGCTCCATACACCTTAAACTGGAATGGATTAATAGGAAATGGCCCGCACATTGTAGCACCAACAACAGACTCCTGTTTCGTTTTAATTGCAACAGATGTACTTGGTTGTTCTTCAACCTTTGATTCTATTTGTATTGCGATGAATCCCCCACTTAGTATTCAGACGACACCTGATGATACTGTTTGTCCTGGAGATCAAACATCCATTTCCGCCACTGGTTTTGGAGGTATTGGCTCTCCTTACACGTACTCATGGACTGACATTGCTGGCGGCTCTTTAGGAAGCAGCTCCCCTTTAACAGTTATTCCAAATGTAAACGCCACGCAGTACATTGCAACGATATCAGATGGCTGTGAAACCCCGCCCGCTTCTGATACCGTCACTATTTATTTCTACCCTACACCCATTCCACTAATTACAAGTGACATCATCGAAGGATGCTATCCAATCGATGTATTATTCACTAATTCAACGTCAGCCGGAATGAGCGCCAGTTGTTTTTGGAATTTCGGAAATGGAATTACAAACAACACATGCAATCCACCGGTCATAACTTATGATATACCCGGTGCATATGACGTTGGATTAACCATAACGTCAACCGATGGCTGCGTTGGGGATACTACAATATCAGCGTATATTAACGTATACGATTATCCTAGCGCAAATTTCGCATTTGGACCACAACCAACCAATGTTTTGGAACCTGAAATTTCATTTGTCAATCAGTCCTCTTCAGATGCAAATTCATTTTCTTGGGAATTTGGTTCAAGTGGTGCAGTAGGAAGTTCAAATGAGGAACAACCCGTAATTCTTTTCCCAGACTCAGAACCTGGATCCTACCCAGTAGAGTTAGTCGTTACTAATGCTGACGGATGCCAAGATTCCATTTCTTGGATGGTTCAAATCGACGGCGTGTTTACTTGTTATGCACCAAGTGCATTTACTCCTAATGGTGATGGTAATAATGACTTCTTCTTTTTGCAAGGGGAATCCCTCGACGATGAAAATTTTGAGCTTCGAATTTTCGATAGATGGGGTGGAATTGTCTTTTCGTCCAACACCTACACTGCAACGTGGGATGGTCTTCTAAATGGCGGTACGAAACCTGCCAAATCTGATGTATACATTTGGCGAGTAGAAACTAGAAATGGGATTACTGGTGAAAGGGTTGAATTAAAAGGACACGTTACCCTTTTAAGGTAGAATCATTTACAGTTTGAACCAATACTTGATAATAAGGTTGTTTTTGCATTTTAGCTTTCAGCCAACAATAAAAAGCCATTGCCAGTAAATCTTCTTGATCAGTTGGTAATCGTTCAATGGTATTATCCACTTTTTGAAAAAATGACTGTGTCGCGACCTCTTCAGGGTAATTAATCAAATACTTTATTAACCCAACAAACGTTTTGACCCTTGAATACATGGGCGTGGCCAATAGCTTAGAAAAAGACCTTTCAATCCCATTTAATCGAGATAAGGCAATTTCGTAATTTTCACGCTCATACTGGTTTATCACATCGACCAGGTTCTTCCTTAACATCCACTCCTTCCCCATTTTCTTTTCACACCATTTATCAGAATGATGTATAGTCAAAAGCACTTGATTTGCTTTGTAATATTCTTGGTTCTGAAAATGAAAAACTGTTAAATTTAATTTTAAGTCTAAAACATACCTCATGGATAATCGATTCTCAAAATTCAACAGATAGTCTTCGATTAATTGAACAGATTCTTGATTAAAGCCCAGGTAACTTTTGGCAGAAGCATATAACATGACATATTTCGGGTAAAATTTACCAATCAATGATTTATTCTGAGAACTAATGGCCTCTTTTAATTCCTGTAGATACTTCAAACATCTTTCAAAATTTCTATTTCGATACAGAACATGAGCAATCATATACAATAGCTCAATACGAATTTGAACATTCCTTTTAGTAAACCCTCCATCATTTTCAACTTTTTCAAACTCCTCTATAATCATGGGTTCAAAACGAGAAAAATCTTTTTCTACCAAAACACCAATTCGAATTATCGATAATATTTTAAGCAGGTGATTGGGCTTTTTTGAAAAAGTATGACTAATTCCCGTATCATAAAATAGCTTTCGAATCGAAACACTCAAATCTTCTTCCAAAGTTCCCGTTTTGTGCTTATACAACAAGTAACGAATACGTGCCGCTAAAACATTAACCTTTTCATCCTGCTTCGCTTCTTTCCCGTTCTCTTCCAATTTATACACTATTGTCTCTATATCTGGCGCATACTCTGGGTGCCATTGTTCAATTTGCAAATTGAAAATATTATCCATTAAATCGTGTAGATTAGATTTATATGCCAAGTCTTCTGACTTCTTTAAATACGACCACCCTATTTGTGGCAGATCCCGACTAAAAAGGTGCTGAGACAGAGAAAGCATTCCCATTACTTTTGATGCGGTTGTTTCATCTTCATCCATCCTTTTCAAAGCAATGAAATCAATGAGCTGCTTAATTAATCGTTTTCGAAGCATATTATAAGCTTCTCTATTTTCAGTATTGTACAACTCATGAATAATGACTTTTGGTTTTTTTTCTGGATGTTCAACAATTATTTCAAAAAGCTCAAGATCTCTCCTTTGGTCTTTACTCCTTTGACGCTGAGTAAAAACTCTGAATTCCTTTTTTTCATCATCTGTTAAAGAAATAATAACAGATTTTAATTGATCTACAGCCATTACAGTACGTATTTACAATATAATTTAATCACAATTAATATTACAAATTATGAATTTAACATTTTAAATGTACGTATAAATAAGTTAATTAATTTATTATTTGAACAACTCAGCCTACTATTGTATCCATAAATAAAACAAAATGAAAAATTGGACGCCATTATTTCTTACTCAGTTTCTCGGAATTTTAAATGACAACTTACTTAAACATTTAATTATTTTTATCAGCATTCTTTGGATCTCCAGCGAATTGCAAGATGTCATTATTCCAATAGCAACGGCATTACTAGTTCTACCCTATATTTTATTTAGCCCATTTGCTGGTTTTCTATCTCAAATCAAGACGAAAAAAACGATTATCCGAGTTGCCAAATTGTTAGAAATACCTATTATGGCAATTGCTGCATTTGCTTTTAGTATTGAAAACATTTTTCTTTTATTGCTTTGTCTTTTTCTAATGGGGCTTCAGAGTGCCATTTATTCGCCAGCTAAAATTGGCCTCATCAAAGACATCTCTCATGAATCAAATCTTTCTAAAGGAACTGGAATTATGGAATTTTTTGGCTTTATAGCCCTCTTATTCAGTACCATTCTAGCTGGATACATTGCAAATTTATCTTCCAATCAAAATTCCACTATTGCATACATGCTTATCACCATTGCATTTATTGGCTGGCTAGCCAGTTTGTTGATTCAATCAAACAGTCATAACGTGAGCAAGAATAATTCTAACCTATCCATTTTACCGCTTAAATTCTTAAAAAGGTCCTATAAGAAATCGCAGAAAAACAAAGGTCTCAACGCTGTTATTTTAGGTCTAGGAATGTTTTGGATGATTGCATCGTTACTACAAATGAACTTACTGGTTTACTGCAACGAAAACCTGCACTTGAATGCACTTGAAACAAGCATGGTTTGGGCAATTGTAATAATCGGCATTGCATTAGGGTGTATCGTAGCAGGCATAATTAACAAACAACGTGTAGAATTAGGGATCTCTGTTTTAGGTTCCATTGGCCTAGCTATTTTCACATCAATAATTGCATTCTCAGAACCGAACATCCTCACTTTCTATATCTCTTTATTTTTTGGAGCGATGAGCGCTGGATTATTTAAAGTTCCTCTGAACAGTTGGATGCAAGAACGGTGCTCAACAAGAGATTTACCCAATCGATTGGCCTACCTTAATATGATTGTCTTTATTATCGTATTGCTTTCTTCTGTAATTTTCGCACTACTTACCTTCACTACAACCAGTCTTGGAATATTTAAATTCTTAGCATATACTTCCATTATACTTTCTTTTATAATGACCGTGAAAAACCCTTCAGAGTTCATTCGTATAATTGTATTTTTTGTAGCGAGAGCCTGTTACAAAATGAATGTCAAAGGGATTCAGAACGTACCCAAAAAAAGCGGTGCACTTATCGTTGCTAATCATCTTTCCTTTATGGACTTTGTACTAATTGTAGGTGCTATACCCAGACAAGTACGTTATGTAATGTTTAAAGAAATTTATGATATAAAATGGCTTAAATGGTTATTCAAAAGTTTAAATATGATACCCATTTCTCCACGATCGAAAAACAATTTAAAAGCGTTCAACCAATTGTGCCAAAATCAAATTAACAAAGGCCATATAGTGGTCATATTTGCGGAAGGGATGGTTACCAGAAATGGACATATACATGAATTTAAAAAAGGGCTAGAACACATTGCAAAAGGAATAACAGCACCTATAATACCGATTCATATGGACGGAGTTCTTGGAACGCCATTTACCTATCTCTCTGGAAAAACCAGAGCTGAAAAGTTCACTTTTAAAAATTTAAGAAAAAAAGTATTTATTAATGTTGGTCTTCCCATGCATCCAAACAGCCCAGCTTTTAGCGTTAGACAATCCGTAACTAGACTGCAAGCAGAAAGTGTAGCTGACCGAATAGATGACCAGGAACTCGCCCATCATGGGTTCATCAAATACAGCTTAAATAACTTGAAAAATATTGCATTTGAGAATGCACAAATGTCGGTTACTCATAAATCACTTCTTAAACACGTTTTTAGAAGAGCAAATGGAATTAAAACTGCTTTAGAAGGCAAAGAATCGGGAATTTTATTTATTTCCGATGCGCTCGAGCATGCCATTACGACATTAGCTATGAGCGTTGCTGGCAAAACAAGCATACTTGCAGAAAAATCTGGCAAAAACCTCAACACCTTACGAAAGATCTATCATTGCAACACAGTACTTACAGACCAACCGATTGGCAATGTAGATTTCGAGCCGGTTTGGTTATCTCATTTAGACCAAAAAAAAATTAGCTTGATGAAAATTCGATGTTTAAAATTTACTAAACGCATAGACTACTTTTTTAAAAATATGCACGACAAATACGACCAAGTAATAGTAGGTTCAACTTCCAATTTACACACGGCATTGACCCACCAGAACATTATTTCAACAATTTATGGAATACAACAAGTAAACAACCTAGAGAAATACGGTAACACGAAAGCCTTTTTTGAAAGAAATTCTACAATTCATAATATTTTAAACGTATGGTTACCAGCAACAAAAGCAATTATCGGAATGCATAACACCAGTTTAAAAGGCTTAAACACAATTATTGGAAAAGAAGAGAATCTGCATCAAGTAATTGGAAAAATAGACCTGAATGATTTGAAGCATATCATAACTGATTACCAACACAACAGCATTCTTACTGATGTAATCGACAAAGAAACAATCAACATACAAAGAGGATTTGGACTATTAGAAAGCATCCCGATACTCAGCTTAAACACCCATGATTTTAAGGGTAAAGACATCGCAGGAAAACCCTTGTTTCAATCTGGAACTGATCCAAAAACTGCTGGCCGCCCGATACCAGGGCTAGCCGTACAGATTGTTGACCCTGCTAACTGGGCTAAGCTTTTAAACGCAAACGAAGTAGGTTCGATATTGGTAAGAGGCGCCCAAATAGCGCAGCACTTAACAATTAAAAGCGCCGAATGGATTAACGGATGGCTCAACACGAACATGAAAGGATACTTAGACGAAAACGGCTTTATGCACATTGTAGAAACAGCTGAAAAAGAAAAATAACTTAGCTGAAGCCAACCTTTTGGCATTACAATCTAATCTTTTTAAGATCACTGACATACTTTGGATTAGTTGCATAGCCCACATCTTCTAAGAACTTGTAATAATCACCTCCTTTAAAATGGCGATCTTGCCAACGCTTGTAATAACGAACGCAATCGACCCAATCGGAAAAAACCAAATACTTTTTCTTGTAATAAAAACCAAATATATTGTTCCTGGAAAGAGAGCAATGTGTGCATTTAAACCAGCCGGTTTCAACTATTGCTTGTTGTAAAACAACATCCGCATGTTTTACCTTTTCTTGCTGTAATACAATTTTCAAATTCTCAATAGTTAATTCCGGAGTCTTAACTGAATTTGCAGATACTGTTGAATCCCCAGCATTTGCATTGAAAGCGCAAATAAAAATCAAACCAAATAACCAAATCCTCATAAACACATTTTTATACGAGGTGCAAATCTATAAGTATTCCCCCTTTGTTCCACCTTTAATTTAGACCAACGAGCAGAATCTGCTGCTTAACGGGTAAATGAAATCCTCAAACTCGTAATCTGATCAAATAACTAGGTGGGATCAGAATTTTGCAAATAAAAAAGTGAATCGTACCATTCAAAGATGAGAAATAGACAAATCAAGCGTCCATTTTCTTTTTTTTCGGCACTTGTATTTGATTGATTATGTATATTTACAACGAAGTGAACACCCTATTGAGCGCGTCTCAAAACCGCTTCTGTTGATTAACACCTGGATAAATGAAAAGGTTTTTTGTCGCGCTACTTTCTTTCTTTCTTCACCTCAATGTAATATTTGGGCAAATTCTGATTATCAATGAAGTTTCTCAAGGCGTTTCTGGAAATAAAGAATACGTAGAATTCGTGGTTGCAGACACTGCGGCTTTTTATGATTGTGGCTTATCTTCTCCGCCCTGCGCAGACATAAGAGGTTGGATTTTTGATGACAATAGTGGCTATCATGGTTCAAGCGGAGTTGCTCCAGGCGCCATACGTTTTTCGAATGATCCTCTTTGGTCCTGTGTCGACCTCGGCACAATCATTGTAATTTACAATGACGCTGATCCAAATCCTCAAATTTTAGGGGATGATTTATCCACTTCTGATGGGAACTGCGTTTTAATTGCACCTATCAGCAATACATCGCTATTCGAAACCAACTCAACCACCCCTGGAGCCATAGCCTGCTCCTATCCACCAGCCGGATGGACACCCGGCGGAAACTGGTCTAGTGTAACTCTTGCTAATGGAGGTGACTGTGCTCGAGTTGTGGATTTATCAGGTTGTGAAGTTTTTTCTGTGTGCTGGGCAAGTAACAATCTGAATACTCAAATTTATTTTTCTGGTGGATCAACGTCTGGATCTTCGGCAACAAATACCGTTTATTATTTTAATGGGATTGACCCTACAGATCAAACAAATTGGACAATAGGCTGCGCTGATGTTCCTGCTTGTGGTGCGGAAGACCAGACACCTGGCTTTCCTAATAATTCTGCAAATGCTAGCTTTATTGCACAATTTAATAATGGCTGTATGCCAATTAGTCCAATTACTGCGAACGTTATTGTTACAAATGGCTGCGGTTGTAACGGATCAGCTACCGCCAACTGCTCGGGTTCTATTCCTGGCTACACCTACAATTGGACCGACAATAGCTTTGTAGCTACCGGTCAAATCAATGCAACTGCAACTAACTTATGTAGTGGCGACTACTATCTAATTGCTACTTCACTGATCGGATGTAAAGACACGATTCAATTTACCATTGCCAATATTCCACCACCTTTTGCCGGAACAGATAATACGATTATTGCCTGCACTGATGATGCTCCGTTCAATCTTTTAGATTCACTTGTAGGCACTCCAGACATTACCGGTAATTGGATAGGGCCCTCAGCATTAACTGGTGGATACCTCGGCACTTTTAACCCCACCAGCACAAATGTGGGCACATACAGCTATATCGTTGGAACTGGAACGCCATGTCCAGACACAGCTTTTATCTCAATAACATTAAATGACCCACCGCTGTTCTCACCAATTTTAGACTCCGTTTGCCCAGGTGATGTCGCCGTTTTTGCGATAGAAAGTAATAACGCCAGCTTGTGGTCTAACGGGTATACAGGCGACACACTTTTTATACCTGTATTTACTGACACTACATTTACTGCCAGTACTTCCAATGGCTGTGGAAGTTTTCAATTTTCAGACACAGCATATGCGTATTCGGAAGACCCTTTTGACTTAACCCTTAGCCAAACAGGTGAAATAAGTTTATGTTCCGGAGACTCCATTCAAGTTATAGCCAACAACGTCGACAGCATTAATTTTAACTGGAATACAGGATTAATAAACGACACCATATTCATTTCAAATCCAGGCTTATTTTATACCACTGGCGATGGACTGTGCTTCACCATTTATTCAGACACTTTAGTCGTAATAATCGACGATTGCGAAGAACCCATTACCACTTTTGTTATTCCTAATGTTTTCACACCGAATTCTGACCAGACCAATGATGTTTTCAGGATAATCGAATACACCAATCTTGCCAATGCAACAGGTCAAATTATGAATCGATGGGGGCAAGTAATTAAAATCTGGAATGGTCTAGATGATTCATGGAACGGAAGAACCCTTTCTGGTGAATTGGCTCCTGATGGAACCTACTACTACTTCCTTGAACTAATTGACCTGCAAACCAAGACCACTTCCAAAACAGGCAGTATTTTCTTAACAAGATCTGAATAGCTTCTTAGCTGTTTCCAATTATGATTTGCATTGTATTATCTGTGGGGTCATTGCCACTTACGAAATCCTTGACATCCTCTATGCTGCATAAAAAATCGAAAATGGAGTTGTATCTTTCTTGCAATACTCCTTCTGGCCAGACCATTTGAACTACTCTATCGATTCGATTCATGTCGTCTTCATTCTTGATTTTTAAAAGCTTCAAAAGTCGCTTATTTAAACCATCCAACTGCTTTTCCACCTTTCTTTTCTCAGCACCAACCATGGCTTCAAGACTTTTCTCAAATTGCACTACCTTCACGCTGATATCATTGAATGCATTTTCAATTTTTTGGATTTCAGAATCAATATCAATGCTGTTTTCTCTTGCGACAAATTGATTTTTCAAAAGTTCGGAAGGCAAAAACAATGAGGATAAATCAAACCCCATATTTAACCATTTTTTCGCCCATTTTTCATTCAGCATGGTATGGCTCGACCGCATTTGCAACATCGGATAATAAACATCAAACTCCTGAAAAACCCGATTGAGCTGCATCCAGTAAGCGAGCTCTCCCCCGCCTCCAACTGTAACAATGTTGGGCAATATCTGCTGCTGATAAACTGGACGCAAAACTACATTAGGACTAATTTTTTCGGGAAAATCCAAAACGAGTTGTTCAAATTCTTTTTTAGTATATTTTTTTTCTGTTCCAACAATCACAAAATATTCGCCTTCTCGCATTATTCTGTTCCTACTATTCGATTCTAGCCAAAACAAATTTATTTCCCGCCCTTTTACTTGAATGTGGTAACCAAGATTGTTCAGCTCTGCATTGGTTATATCCAGGGCACTTTTAGATCTACCATTTAATTCAAGAAGAGCAACTTCTGTAAATGCACATTTTAAGCTTCGATCATCTGGGTCAATGATTACGAGTTCATCTGTACCGAAAATACCGTGTAGAAAAACGCGATAAAAATCTGACACGTTTTCTTGAATCAGCGCCTTTTCAATAATTTCATTGAATTCTCCAATGCGACTGCCTAAAACATTTTTCAGAACCGAAAATGCCTCTACTAAACCATCAACGGACATTCTTCCGACACCACCCAACTGACCACTGACCCATTTAATTTTTTCACCAGCCACATTCAACGTGCTTACTTCTTCAAAATCATGATCTTCAGTTGCCATCCAAAATATGGGAACAAATTGAAACAATGGATTTTCTTTAGTCAATTTACGAGCTAAACTAATTGTCGATGCAATCTTATAGAAGACGAATAATGGTCCACCAAAGAGGCACAATTGATGCCCCGTTGTAATTGAAAATGCATTTTCAGACCTCAATTTAGATACACCACTTGCGGGTTCCATGCCACAACTGGCATATTGCTGCACCAAAGATTCACTGAGAGACAAGCGTTGTTCTAGACTAAACTTACATTGTTTAATATTGGATGAAATTTCCTTTTTATCAAATTGCTTTCCAAATGAAAAATCATCTTCTCCCATCAAAAAATCTTTTGTGATTTTTGACAAGACATCCAGTTCAACAAGCGGTATTTTCTCCTTTGAATTCATGTGCTTTTATAAGCAAATAGTTCGGGACAAAGATGGGAATAAATCATTATATTTAGCTTGTTCACAATGCAAGAAAAAAAAGATACAGAACACATACGTAAAACACTGGCTTATTACCAAGAATTAATGGATAATTCAGGTGATTACATTTTCTCAGTGACTGAAAATGGGAAAATGTTATTTACCAATAACCATTTTCAAAGCAAATTGCATTATACTAAAGAACAATTTGAGAATCTTAATTTCATTTCAGTTTTACACTATGTTTCTTCCAAAGTTTTTAGAAAGTTATTCTCAGTAATTTCCAGTCATGAAAATGTGACGCTTCGTCTTACGTCAAGAATTGGAACAGAAGTTATTATAAATGGGAATTGCACGATTTACAAAGTAGATGATGAGTTTATTTTAAAAGGATTGTTTCATGATGTAACTGTCGCATTCAATAAAAACAAAGGGCTCGAACTTTCTGAGGTCAAGTTTAAATTGCTTTTTGAAAAAACACTTAATCCCATTGTTTACTATGACCCCAAAGGAATAATTGATTGTAATGAAGCATTTTTAAAAATCCTTGGATACTCCAATAAAAATGAAATTCAGGGAATGGTTCCATCAGATTTTTCAGCGACGATTCAGCCTGGAACAGACGACCCTGTTCGTGCAGCATGGAAAATTAGCAACCTGGCTCTTCAAAATGGTGGCCACCGATTTGAGTGGATGTATAAGAAAAAATCGGGCGAAGAATTCTTAGTTGCGGTTTCTCTATCTTTAATAGAGCTTGATGCACGCAGAGTTTATTTTGCAGTCTGGAATGATATTACGGAAAGGTACAGAGAGGAAAATGCAATCAGATCAAGAGAAACTAAAATGAAGTCAAAAAATGAAAGGCTAAGACTTCTCAATGACATCAATCAATTACTTATTCAAGACATTGACTTTTTGCACAAAACAAAAAACATTTTAAAATCAATAACACAGAACCTAGCTATTCATACCACAAATATTTCAATTATTAATGCTGAAATGTCTGAATTAACTTCCTATGCCTATTCAAGCTTTGGGACTGGTAAGTTTTATGATGGTAAAAAGTACCGCTTAAACATTGTGCCAGGCATAAAACAATTGCTACAAGGAGACATCTATCACAACCCGAATATAGAGCCAGACCAATCAAAAGGTATAGAAGACAGACTGCATAAATACGGCTTAAAATCTGTAATTAGCATTCCCATCAGTCTAAACGATCACACTTTAGGACTTTTAAGCATTGCGGACCAATCCGTTCACGCGTTTGACGAAGGACTCGTTAGCTTGCTTATTGACGTATCAAAATCAATGGCATTATTTATTGACCAATACAATTTAACCGAACTCAATAGGAAATATGGTCAGCTCGAAGAGTCTTTGCATCAGCTCGGCACCAAAATTTTATCATTTCTTAATATCCAAGAAATAGGAGAAAGTCTTTATTCCGAAGTAAACGAAATCATGGATGCACCAATTTTCGGCTTCGGATTATTTAATGAAAATGAGAACGTATTAGAGTTCAAAAGTATGATTGAATACGATGAAGCTCTTCCTTCTTTTAACTTTGACCTAGTCGATTTAAGCAATCTGGGATCCATTTGCTTTAATAATGGAATGGACATCGTAATTAATAATTTTGAAAGAGACATATCAAAGTATACCAGCGAATACGACGGCTCTAAAATCCCAGGTAAACAACCAGAATCTCTCGTTTACCTGCCGTTAATATTTAAAGGTGAAAAGATTGGAGTAATTACAGCACAGTCGTACCGGAAAAACAAATATGGCGATAAGAACGTGTTCATCTTAAAAATTCTAGCCAATTACATAGCCATTGCAACGCACAATGCCCATAAGTTCGAATCAGCAGAAGAACAAGTCGATATCAAAACGCGGGAAATCATCATGCAAAAAATACAGCTGCAAAAAACCAATTATCACCAACGTATTATCAATTTAATTGGCCAGAAAATTTCTACGGAATCAAACTTTGATGACATTTTCATTGACATGTATGATAAAATTAGTCAGCTCATGGATACTACCATCTTTGGAGTGCGGATTTATCACCACGATAAGCAAGTAATTGAATACAATTATGAAATAGAAAGTGGACTGCGAACTAAATATGGATTCATATCTATCAAGGATGGAAATAATTATTCTAATTGGTGCCTTAACAATTCAAATGCAATATTCATTAATGACAATTCCATTGAATACAAAAAATATGTTGCTGAAATTCAAGTCAGTTATGGCGAAATCTCTGAATCTTTATTATTTCAGCCATTGATATTAAATGACGAAAAATTAGGCGTCATGACTGTCCAGAGCTACAACAAGAATGCGTACAACAGAGCCCACTTAGACATGTTAGGTAACTTGGCGAATTACACTTGTTTGGCAATTAAAAACCAATTTAAAAAACAACATACATTAGGTGATGTGATTGATTAATATTCCAGAGCGAGCAAAGTAATGTCATCCGTCAACTCCCGGTCTCCCTTCCACTCTTCTATACTATTGACAATAATGTCGTATTGCTTTTGTAAAGGTATTTTAAGATTTTCTTCTTCACAAATAAGCCCCTGGAGCTGTTTCTTTGAAAATTTTCTGCGTCGACCAGGGCCACCAAATTGATCTTGAGCACCATCGGAAAAAAGAAATAATCTATCTCCCTTGTTCAGCTGAATTTTGGATGTATTAAATGGAACATCTACTAATTCAGCTTCGCCAATGGATTTCAATGCACCTTTAGTTTCCATTAATTCCCCATTGCTAACATAATGGATCGAAGTTCGAGCACCAGCATAAAGCAACTCCCCAGAATCTATATCAACTGTGCAGATTCCGACATCCATACCATCGCCTAAAGTCTCTTCAGACTTATTGATAGCAAACTGAATTTCCTCATCTAATTGGGTAAGTAGAAGCCCTGGATCTGACGTTTTTTTACTATTGACGATATTGGCAATAGTTTGAGAGCCAAGTACGGTCATGAATCCTCCCGGCACCCCATGACCTGTGCAATCAGCAACAACAATTATTAATTTATTCCCTAACAACGACCACCAATAAAAATCACCAGAAACAATGTCTTTCGCTTTGTAGTATAAATGAGCATCTAAGAAAAACTCACGGATAAAAGAAACATCAGGCAAATAGGCATTTTGAATCCGTTTCGCATAATTAATACTGGCCGTAATGTCTCTGTTTTTTGCTACCAGTTCTTCCTTATCTGATTCAATAATTGACTTCAATTGCATTTGATGTATAGAAAGGGAGATCCCCTTTGCAATATCACTTAAACTGCTTTTAAAATCATCGTCGTATTCGTTATGTTCCACGAATCCAAGGTTCAACGAACCAATTAGTTCACGGTCAAAAATCAGAGGAACCTGTAAGTAACTATTAACTCCAATGTCAAGGAGTCTTTTATCCGATTCAGACTTTTCTGAAACATCTTTTATGGAACTTACAACAACGATTTCTCCCCTTCGAAGCATATTAACATTCCGGAATTGCCCAAGTGGCAACTTCTCAGAATCCTCGGTTACATTAATTAACTCATCATCTATTCTATAGTAGGAATACGCATCATTTTCAAAATCAAATAAACTTAGCGTTAAGCGAGCAATGTCAATTTGTCCGAGTACTAAATTTTTAAGCGATGCAATTAGAACATTACCAAAGGGCTCATTGGTCAAAATACTTTCATTAATATTATTGATAGACTCCAACTTAGAATTCAATAAACTTAATTCCTCCTCTTTCTTTTTAAGTTCTGTAATGTCTTCAGTAAATCCAGAGATTTTGACCACTTCTCCATCATTATTTTTGATTGGGACAGCCGTACAATGCACCCATTTCAGTCCCTTTTCAGGATGGAAAATTTGAAATTGCTCATCAAAACCAGCTTCAAAAACATTAGCCAGGTAAGTTCGCTGAATTCGAACTCTATCATCAGGAACAACCGTTTCCATCCAAGCCATAGGGTTTTCCATCAGCACAGATGGTTTAGAACCGAAAATGGTTTCATACGCCTTACTGACATATATCATTTCTCTATTTTCCTGATCAAAAAACCAGAATACTTCCTTCAAAGATTCATTCAGCTGTCTGAAATTTTCCTCACTTTGCATTATTTTTCGAGCTTGCTCTTTCTGTTTATAAGCAACTGAGATAGAATTTGCGATGTCCTGAATTACTTTCACTTCTTCATCAATAAACATAAAAGGATACCTTCCCCCCACATTAAATGAACCCATTATCTTATCTCCAACTACAAGAGGAACCATGATGTAACTTTTCAATCCTTCTTTAAGCAAGCGCTGATCAGTAACGGATTTTGCACTCCTAACAAGGTCTTGAACCACATAGGTTTGTTTGAACTTTATATCGGTCAAAGAGCCCATCTCAGATAAGTCCAAGCCATTTTCAAAAGACAGTGTTTCGCTCCGGTCGTCAATAAAATAATAATCACTGTATTCTATGGCTTCATCGAAAATCATTAGAGACACTTTCATGTACATGCTATTGCTTTTCTTAACAACAGACAACAATTCATTAAACAGCTGGTGCTCCGTCCTTTCTTTCATTAATACATTGTCAATGTCATGCATTAATTCGAGCGTTTTGGAATACTCATTCAGCCTAAATTCATCCAGTTTTTTATCCGTAATGTCTGATCCCAAGCTAATTATTTGCTCAATATCGCCATCCTCGCCTACAATCGGGGTAACGGTTACGGCCAACCATATGTGGTCACCATTTGCATCTACATCAGTAAGCTCTGCACGAAATGGAATTTTATTCTCATATACATGCTGTCTTAATTTCTTAATTATTTTAGGGTTAAACTCTTCCACTCTAAAGAATTTAGATGTTTTCTTCCCTATAATGTCCTTTGCGTTGTACTTAAAAATAGTTTCAAAAGCACTATTTACCCAAAGTACCTGATTTTCTTTGTCCGTGATTAAAACATAATTATCTGTATTGGTTGCAACCATAGACAGTCGCTTCAATTCCTCTTGATAATCATGCAAAGAAGTAACATCTTGACCTACACCAATCACCAGTCCACCTTCTATTTCCGTGTCTGTCCAATTAAAATATTTCTTCTCACCCCCGACGTCCGTAATCGCATTCGTATATAATCTCTTACCATCAAGGTATTGTCTATTTTTTGTCAATTCCTCCCGAGTAATTCCATCCATTTTTTCACGCATTCTCCACCACCCATCGCCATATACATCTTCCAAATTATAGCCTAATTTTTCAACGATACTATTACTAGCAAAGATGATTTCGTTTTTAGCATTGCTGACCAAAATAATTGAATCACCTTTTTGTAGGATTGTATCAGAAAGACGCAGGCGCTTGGATAAATTTAGCTTGACAATAATAAGCACGGACACAATCATTAGTGTCCAGAACGAAATCATTACGAATTGTAATCGAATAAAATAGCTAGCATCACTAATGTACGAAACACCAGTAGCTAGAAGGAAAACGATCAGCGCAAAGAAAACATAGCTTCGCAAGGAGTTAAAAATGATACTTGCAAATGACGTAATCATTACAAAACCAACAATCATCGTAGGCGCTAAATTATTAGCCAGCAGCAATGTGATTATATGCCCTTCAACGACGACGAAAGTAGCGCTAACAATCCAATTGATATTACGACGAATCAATTTTGAATAATAGCTAGTAGCTAATAAGGACAGGGTTGCTGCTCCAATACTAATGGTAGCCACCAATTGAGTTGATAATATTTGGTCATCAAGAAAACTATTGATGATCGATGCAATGGGATAAGCAAGCCCAACAAAAAGAAGAATTAACCGGTTTGTTCCTAATGATTGCTGTAAAATAGAAGCATTTACAATCTGTAATTGAATGTTTTTGTAAGCCCTTGAAAACGAATAAACCACAATTAAAATAAAGACTATAATTAATAAGTAAAACCACCAGGTTTGATAGTAAGGAATCGTAAGCAAGAGAATACCGTTTTTCATTAAATAACTGGATTTCTGCCGCGACGAAATAGAGGACAAAAAACATGTATCATTTAAACACTCTACAGAAAAATCATTTTTTTGCACCGTGTTAATTGGCAACTCCGCGTCTGCAATAGCCTCAGCGCTAAACCAATAATCTTGATTAGAAATATTCTCAACATTGTGCTCCCAAGACCATAAATAAAATGGAATTAAAAGTACAATCATTAAACTTAAACGTCGAAATATCATGAATTGAAGTAAAGTAAATAAAAACAAGGCGATTTGTAACTATTTAGCGGATATTCTTCATAAACTTGACTAATGATAGCAGAAAATATCCAAACCATAAATAGTACAATACCCAATACTGTTAAGCTCATTGCAGTAAGCAAAACAAAACCCTTTACCGATATTCAAGTTGCTTATGACGCCGGACAACGTGATTTCGGTGAAAACAAAGTGCAAGAACTAGTCAATAAAACACTTGTTTTACCAAAAGATATTCGATGGCATTTAATAGGTCATTTGCAAACAAATAAAGTAAAATACATTGCCCCTTTCGTACACCTCATTCATGCGGTAGATAGTATTAAATTATTAAAAGAAATTAACAAGCAAGCAAAAAAGTATGGACGTAATATCAATTGCTTACTGCAATTTCACATTGCTCAAGAGAGCACCAAATTTGGATTATCTCTGGTTGAAGCACAAGAAATTGTTGTTAGCACCGAATTTCTTCAATTAGAAAACGTAACGATTTGTGGTGTTATGGGCATGGCCTCTTTTGTTTCCGATCAAGCAGTAATAACGACTGAATTTAAAAAGCTAAAAGAAATTTTCTCCGAATTAAAATCAACCGCTTTTAGCGAAAATGGGAATTTCACTGAAATCTCAATGGGAATGAGTGGTGATTACGACGCAGCCATCCAAGCTGGAAGCACAATGATAAGAGTAGGAAGTAAAATATTTGGACATAGAAATACTAATTAATCCAAAAGAAAAAGTTGATTTCTAATTGAAGCGACAACTTTTACATTGTTTTTATGTCATCCATCGAAAAATTTGCGCCACTCAACGAAGGTCCAATTGCCCAAAAACAAATTTCCATAGTTTTTTGTCAGGCAAAATTAAGTAGTAAGAAAGTAGTTTTATGGTTAGATAAGGGAAGCAATAGCTTCCCTTTCTTTTTGCCCAAAATTTAAAAAATGAATCGGTAATAACATGATATTTGCTGGCCAGTACCTTTCATCGAAAGTTATCTGCTACTCACCGAATTTTATAGCCAGAACTCAGGTGATCTACCTAGATTTAACTCAGGCAAAATTAAGTAGTAAGAAAGTAGTTTTATGGTTAGATAAGGGAAGCAATAGCTTCCCTTTCTTTTTGCCCAAAATTTAAAAAATAATTCGGCAATATCATGATATGTACTGACCAGTACCTTTCATCGAAAGTTATCTGCTACTCACCGAATTTTATAGCCAGAGATCAAGTAATCTACCTAGATTTATCTCAGGCAAAATTAAGTAGTAAGAAAGTAGTTTTATGGTTAGATAAGGGAAGCATAAGCTTCCCTTTCTTTTTCCACTAATTAAATTAATTTTTACACGTTATTCTTGATTCAAGTTACTAATCCAGGGTAATCCTCCTTGCAAATCTCACTGTAGAAAACAAACAAAGCAACTCATCGATAAAATATGCGCTTTATCGATAAAAAACAGCACTTCACCGAAACATAAAGATGCTTAGTCTATATAAAGCGTAGTTTCATAGTAGGCAAAAATAAGTAGGAATAAAAGTGGTTATGGTTAGATAAGGGAAGCGCAAAACTTCCCTTTTCTTTTGCAATAAACTTTCATTTATAGCCAAATATTTAAAACAATAGTTACTATTGAAAATCAATTCTGTTCAACCCCTCTTAAACTGGTTCTAAGTCTTTGTATTGTAAAATTTCAGTAGAAGACCTTTTAATTCAAGTTTAACCGTTACGATCTAGTGCGATAGCAAAAGCAAACACATCGATATCCAATTTCTTTTCCAATACACCAATCTATTTTATGTATAATCGTATACATTTGCAAAAATTTATGGCAATGAACCAAACCAAGAATCCTGGACAAGTACTGGCACAAATTATGATTGATTTGGGTTCAGAAAAAGAGAATGTTGTTCTTAAAGCAATTAAAAAAGCAAGAACAAAAGGGAATGAACAAATCATTCCTGCGCTTTTCAACACCTATCGTAACACTAAAACAAATCGCATAAAAGACGAAATCACAAGTATTCTAAGTGAGCTAAAATCAACAGAGACCATCGAACCATTAATTGAAGAATTAAATATCGGTAATGAAGCAAGTAGGTGTTTAGCCTTGACCTCTATTTGGAGCTCCGGACTAAATGCCAACGAATACATTGATGAAATCATTCAAGCCGCTGTTAATGGTAGTTTCCTTGAAGCTTTTGAAGCACTCACTATAATTGAAAATCTAGATCCTCCTTTTGAAGAAGAAGTCATTTTGAACTCTCAAATAATCTTAAAAACATATTTCAGTAATCAAGAAAAATCTGAAAAAAGTGAAATTCTCAGAAACATCACTACCGTAATTAACGGTATCAATTCCAATTTACAATAAGTAAATAGCTTAAAATCAGACTAATGTCGACAAAAAATTATTGACATTTCTTTCAATTCTATCTACAATTTGATCGGCATTGCCCTTTTCAAAATTTTCGCCTGAAATCCGCTCGTACAATTCAATATACCGATTGGTTATTGAATCTATCAATTCCTTATTCATTTCAGGAATTGTTTGTCCATCTTTTCCTTGAAAATTATTTTCAATAAGCCATTGGCGAACAAACTCTTTACTCAACTGCTTTTGCGGTTGTCCTGAATTTTGTCTCTCCATATAGCCATCTGCATAAAAATAACGGGAAGAATCTGGTGTATGAATTTCATCTATCAAATAAATTTCCCCATCCTTTTTACCAAATTCATACTTGGTATCAACTAAAATCAAACCTTTAGAAGCCGCATACTCAGTACCACGATTAAACAAGGCCCTCGTGTACTCTTCGAGTTTCAGGTAATCTTCAGCTGATACTAAACCACTAGATAATATCTCTTCACGTGTAATGTCCTCGTCATGTCCATGGTCCGCTTTTGTAGTAGGTGTAATTATTGGCGTATCAAATTGCTGATTCTCAATCATTCCATCTGGCATAGCCACTCCACAAATCGTTCGTTTTCCGGATCGATATTCCCTCCAAGCATGTCCAGTTAAATAACCTCTTATGACCATTTCCACTTTGAAAGGATCACACATGTATCCAACAGTAACACTTGGATCAGGTGTGGCAATTTTCCAGTTAGGCACAATATCAGCAGTGTCATCTAGAAATTTTGCAGCTAATTGATTTAACACTTGCCCTTTAAAGGGTATTGCTTCGGGCAAAACCACATCAAAAGCTGAAATCCGATCACTTACCACCATTACTAATAAATCATTATTAATGGTGTAAACGTCTCGTACCTTACCTTTGTAATGGTTTGTCTGTCCTTCAAAATTAAAATTTGCTTCTTTAATTGCGTTCATCTTATTTGTCTTTATCTGATTCAAATGCTTGTATTATATTCTTCACTAATTTATGTCTTATAATGTCATTTCCATCAAGATAAATCATGGAAATTCCTTCTACTTTATTAAGTAGACCTAATGCCTTAACCAATCCTGACTTTTGATGCTTTGGCAAATCTATTTGACTTACATCTCCAGTAATAATAAACTTAGCACTCTCTCCCATTCTAGTCAAGAACATTTTCATTTGGCTAATTGTGGCATTTTGAGCTTCGTCCAAAATTACGAAGGCATTGTCTAACGTGCGGCCCCGCATGAAAGCAAGCGGTGCAATTTGAATTACTCCCGAATCAAGGTAATATTCCAGCTTTTCAGGAGGAATCATATCCATCAAGGCATCATACAGTGGCTGCATATACGGATCCAATTTTTCTTTCAGATCGCCTGGTAAAAAACCTAAATTCTCACCAGCCTCAACGGCAGGTCTAGTAAGGATTATTCGTTTAATTTCTTTGTTTTTTAAAGCTCGCACAGCGAGTGCTACTGCTGTATACGTTTTCCCAGTACCAGCCGGACCAATAGCAAAAGTCAAATCGTGTTTATCTGATGCTGCAACAAGTTTCCTTTGATTGGCCGTTCTTGCCTTTACTTTTATACCGCTATTCCCATAGACCAAAACAGCATCTGCTCCTTCAGAATTTAAATAATCCGCGCCATTTTCTCTCAGCAAATTGTCAACATTACTTTCCGATAACCTATTGTATTTATGATAATGGGCAATTAATAAATTCAGTTTTTTCTCAAAACTCTCAATTTCAGATTGACTTCCGATCACTTTAATCATCTCGCCTCTTGCTATTAATTTTAGCTTACGAAATTTTTTCTTCAATAATTTGAGGTTTCCTTCTTTTGGCCCGAAAATCTCAATTGGATTAACGCCTGTTATCTGAATTTCCTTTTCTTGCAAAATACTGTTCGTTCAATTCTAATTTATTGTGCTAATTTTGCCCCAAAATAACCACTTTTTACTCGAATTAAAAAGAATAAATTTTCAACATGGCTATTATTACTTTAACAACAGACATGGGAACAAGGGATCACTATGTTTCTGCTGTAAAAGGAGCCATTTATTCACAATTAGAAAATGCGCAAATTGTTGATATCTCTCACGATTTAACACGTTTTGACATTGCTCAATGCGCCTATATTATTAAGAATTCGTTTCAAGAGTTCCCGAAAGGATCAGTACATATCATTGGAGTTGACCCGGAGGCCTCTGTGAATCGTGCACATTTAATTGTTGAATGTATGGGCCATTTTTTTATTGGCGCGGACAATGGCATATTCTCTATTCTTTTCGATAAAGTACCTGAAAACATTTTCGAATTAAATATTTCACAAGATAGTGATGATCTTACTTTCCCCGTGAAAGATGTATTTGCAAAAGCGGCCTGTCATTTAGCACGTGGAGGCACTCCCGAAATTATTGGAGTCCGCATTACTTCTATCCAACAAAAACAAATGTACCGGCCCATTGTAGAAGAGAATTTAATTCGTGGGACAGTAATTTACATTGACGCCTATGGAAATGTAATTACAAACATTACTAAATCACTGTTTCAGCAGGTCAGTAAAGGCCGATCATTTAAAATTCTCTTCAGAAGCTCTGCCTATGCAATCGATAAAATAAGTCGTAAATATTCACAGGTTCCTGAAGGAGAAAAAATTGCTTTATTCAGCTCTTCTGATTATCTGGAAATCGCCATAAATAAAGGCGTTGAAGGCTCTGGAGGTGGAGCGAACAAGCTTTTTGGACTCAAGATTTATGATACCGTAACCGTTCAATTTGAATAACCATGATTACACGAATTGTAGAACTCAATTTCCACAGTGAACATGTTGACAATTTCTTAACTAATTTTCAGAAGTACAAAACCCAAATTCGAAATTTTGATGGATGCACTCATCTGAAGTTGTTGCGTGATAAAAAGCAAAAATCTAAATTTTTCACCTACAGTATTTGGGTATCCGAATTGCATTTAGAAAATTATAGAGAATCTGATTTATTTAAATCCATTTGGTCTGAGACCAAACCTTTATTTTCTTCCAAAGCAAACGCGTGGAGTGTGGATTTAATAGAGCAACTCAATTGAATACTTTTAATTGACGCTGAAATTCTGAATGGCTGAACGTACAGATTGGTGCGAATAAATGGATTCAACTTTCCTACGAAGATTATAACCACTTGCCATCACCTCGCCATAAGCTCCTGCAGACCGAATAGCAACAATGTCACCCCGTTTTGTCAATGGTAATTTCACACCCCTTCCAAAACAATCCGAAGACTCGCAAATGGGACCAACTACATCATACCGCTCTGTTTTAGAATTACAAGAACTATAATTGTCTATCTGGTGCTGTGCTTGGTATAAAGCTGGCCGAATAAGCTCTGTCATTCCAGCGTCACAAATAACAAAATTGGTAGATATACCTTCCTTTAAGTATAGCACTTTAGACAATAGGCTTCCGCATTGTCCTACAATGCTCCTACCCAACTCAAAATGAAGTCGCTGCTTTTCGTCTCGAACAATGAATTGATCAAACAAATTAAAATAATGTTGGAAGTCTGCAATAGGATTAACATCTGGAAAATCATAATCTATGCCCAATCCACCACCAACATTAATGTGATTTAATTGAATTCCTTGCTTTACAAACCAAGCGTTAATCTGGTTAATTTTAGCACACAATTCCCGGAAAACATACATTTTGGTGATTTGTGAACCAATATGAAAGTGAATGCCTTCTATTACTATGTTTTCAGATACTCTTATCAATTCTAAGACAGCCTCTAATTGATGCACCCCAATTCCAAATTTATTTTCGTTAACACCTGTGGTAATAAATGCATGTGTATGGGCATCAACATTTGGATTAATGCGAATAGCGACGTGCGCTTTTTTGTTCAACCGGTTCGCGTGCCCATTGATTACTTCGATTTCCTGAATAGATTCACAATTGAAACAAAATATTTCATTTTCTAGTGCATAACATATTTCATCATCCGTTTTCCCTACACCAGCAAACACAATAGAAGACGGAGGAAACCCACTATCAAGTGCCAGCTTAATTTCGTTACCACTCACGCAGTCCGCTCCTAATCCATATTTAAGGATAAGATTTAGTATTGGCTTATTCGAGTTTGCTTTAAACGCATAATGCACGAATTGCTGTTTAGATTGACTTGCAGTAACAATTGCACTCAACGTGTCTTCTAACAAATTTAAATCGTAAAAATATACTGGAGTTGAACTTATTAATTGATCATTTTCACTGGATATCATCATTTCTTTTTTAAAATGAAATGCGAAATAAGCATTACTTACTGCATAATTGTAAAATTTTAATATTTTTGTTCTTTATTTTAACAATCTGTTTATATATTAACACAAAATGGCAGGAATTTCAAAAACTGTAACTCAACTAATACAACAATCACCTTTTCTAGAAGAAGCACTTGCTGATAAACTCATCAATGTTTCAGCCTTGGCTAGACACTTACACAAGGACGTTTGCCATAAATTGGGTAAAGACATCAATGAAGGTGCAATCGTAATGGCAATTAATCGAATGGAACCGGGGTATTATCACAAAATTAATTTTGGAATAAAAAAATTCTTCAATAAACTCGGTGATTTTACCGTCAAAAGTGGTATTAACGATTATACTTTTAAAAATTCGGAGACACTTTTTTTGACGCAGGCAAACTTTTTTCAAAAGGTTTCTTCAGAGACCAGCAGTTTCATTTCATTTTCTAATGGAATTAAAGAATCAACAATTATTGCCAGCAATAATCTTCATGCACCATTGGTGCAATTTTTCCAAGGTGAACAACTTCTAGGTCACAAAACAAACCTGGCCACAGTAACGATTAATCTGCCTAAAGAAAATTCGGAAATATCGGGAGTATATTACTACTTATTAAAAAAATTAGCTTGGCTTGGAATCAACGTTGTTGAAGTAATTTCTACAACAAACGAAGTTACCTTTCTAGTTACCGATACAGATATAGACAAAACTTTCTCTGCCCTGATGGACCTAAAAAGATGATTTAGCAATGGGATTTTATAATAAAGATGGGCTTTCATTTCAAGAAGCCAGCGCCATCAAGAATAATTAACAACATGCACGTGAAAACTATTCCTTTTAAATCAATAGTACAGACTGTTTTAGTTACTTTTGATTTGATTTATTAGAGTTCATGTACGCATTATTCTTAAAAGAAGTTCGATCATTTCTAAACTCCTTAATTGGTTACATAACAATTGTCATTTTCTTATTGGCAATAGGCCTGTTCATGTGGGTTTTTAGTGGGTCAGAAAATGTTTTTGAAATGCGAATTTCAACACTCAATTCGCTTTTTTTTAATGCTCCTTTAATTTTCATGTTCATCATACCTGCGATAACCATGAGGTCTTTTGCAGAAGAAAAGCGAACCGGAACAATCGAACTACTATTAACTAAACCCCTCACAGATATACAAATTGTATTGGCTAAGTACTTAGCAGGGTTTTCATTAATCTTCATTGCTTTGCTTCCTACTTGGGTATACTATATATCTATCTACTTCATGGGAGATCCTGTTGGCAATATTGACAATGGAGGAACTTTAGGCGGTTATATTGGCCTGTATCTAATAGGAGCTGTTTTTGTTGCAATTGGAACGTTTTGCTCTGCTTGCACTAAAAACCAGGTGATTGCGTTTCTTTTTGCTTTAGTCCTTTCCTTCCTTTTCTATCACGGCTTTGAATACCTCGGGAGTTATTCTTGGTGGGGAACTTGGGACGGAGCGATTCAGAGCATTGGCATTCAACAACATTATACTGCCTTGCAGAAAGGTTTATTGGACACCAGAGACCTGGGCTATTTTATAAGTCTAATTTTAATCTTTTTAGTAGTCACAAGATTAGTTTTAAAAAGTAGAAAATGGTAATGGCGTGGAAAGACATCATACAAACGATTATCATTATTTCGATAATTGCTGTCTTAAACCTAATCGGGTTTCTACAATATGCACGAATTGATCTTACCGACGAAGGTAAGCACTCTCTCACACCAGGTTTTACGGAACTGCTTCAAAACGACATTGACCATAACATTTATGTAACGGTTTACCTGTCTGGTGACGATTTTCCCGCACATATTGAGAATTTACGTCGAAACGTTCAAGACAAGCTGGCTGCGTTCAATAGAATTTCTGAAGGTATGGTTAAATTCGAATTCATCGATCCTGATGAAGACGAAGAGCTCGCACCAGAATTATTTAAGCAATTAGAAGCTGCTGGTTTGTCTGCAAAAAAAGTCAGGGAGCAAAACGAAGGTTCCGTCAGTGAGATCTATTTCTGGCCAGGTGCAACTATCGAATATGGAACAGACAAATCTACAGCTGTGCAATTTATTTCTGGAGGAATTCAGCTCGTCGACAAATTCACACTGAATATGGCCAGTGATCAGCTCGAATACAAGTTTTTGCAAGCCTTTCGAAAGTTAACTCGAAAAAGTTATCCTCACGTTGGGTTTCTAGAAGGACACGGCGAACTACCTCCTGAGAATACCATTTCTATTCGAGGACACCTAAAAGAATCATACAACGTTGATCAAGTAAACCTGCGGGATTCGAATAACAACGAAATGGTGAACGCCTTATCGGATTACCAAAGTGTCATCATCGCTCAACCCAAATCAGCATTCTCAGATAAAGAAAAATTCATTCTAGACCAATTCGTAATGAACGGGGGGAAAGTTGCTTGGCTCATTGATCCTCTCAACATGAATGAAGACAGTCTATTCCGAACCGGACAAACCATAGCACTGCCCTACAAATTAAATATCAGTGACCTTCTTTTCAGCTATGGAGCTCGAATAAATAATGAAATGATTATTTCTGAAAAATGTGCGCCAATCTATGATTTTCGAAACAATCAACCAGCAGACTGGAATTTTTATGTTCTAGCGCGAAATAGCAATCGAGATCCCGTAGCATCCAATTTAAATCCTGTTAAATTGAAATACGCAAGCCCAGTTGATCCTGTAGGTGACACAGCTATCATCAAACGTATTTTACTGGAATCTGCACCTAATTCAAAAGTTTTTAAAAACCCTGCTCGTGTTTCTTTAGCTTATCTAGACCCTGCTTATAAACCCAACTATGTGGGAGAGTCTGTATCTGAACGGCCGACTGCAATATTGTTAGAGGGATCTTTTAAAAGTTTTTACCGCAATTCGCTTGACTCGACATACAAAAATAATCCAGACGTCAATTTTAATGAATCAAGCGATTTTAACAAAATGCTAGTGATAGGAGATGGAGACATTATAAAAAATGTTGTCCGAAGAAATGCTGGAGTGAATTCAGAATTAAATCCAGATACAGATGTGTTAAGCCCTGATATCGAATTTGTAACTATGGGACAGCCTTATCCCGCTTATGGTAATACTGATTTTTTCAAAAATGCTTTTGATGACCTCATGGAACAAGACAACTTAATCGCTTTACGAGGAAGAGAATTCAAACAACGTCCGTTAAACGATCAATTCATTTTCGATAAAGGGACAAAATCTACCATTAAATTCTTAAACGTAGCCCTTCCTATAATACTCCTTTTACTATTCGGAGGATTACAATACCTTATACGCAGAAGAAAATTTGCCAAAAAATGAAAAAGCCATCATTTCTACTACTCACTTTAATCGCGGTGATTGCTGTACTTTATTTTATTTTTCCAGATAATTCAAATCCTAAAACTACCAGTGAACACACAGATTTTGCGATTAAAGACACAAGCAATATCGATCAAATTAGAATAACGGAAGCAAATGGCGGAACCATGCTGGTTCAACGCAGAAACCAAAGCAAAAAATGGAAACTTAACGGTGGGCAATTTGATGCAAGAGGAGACGCTATTTCTTTAATTTTAGAGACCGTTTACCGCATTAAAGTAAAACAAGAAGTTGACCAGAAAGCCCAAAAAAACATCATAACACAAATTGCGGGTAGCCACAAAAAAGTAGAATTTTTTAAAGACGATGAAATCGATCCCTTCAAAACCTATTATATCGGAAATTCAACACCCGACAAACTCGGCACATTTATGGTGTTGGTTAAAAACGAAAATGGAAAAGTAAGTAGATCTATTCCATGCATCATGTATAAACCTGGAATGTACGGTCACTTAGAAAGTCGTTTTTTTTCAGACCTAAACGAGTGGAGAAGTACTGCCGTGTTTCGATATGAAAGAGGTGATATTTCAAAAATTCATCTTCAATTTTATGAAGACCCCCAAAGCTCTCACATCATTGAAATTAGCCAATCCGGAGATCTTCAACTTTTCAATAACCAAGGAAAAGCCATCAATAATTTCAATAAAACGGCAGCACAGCGCTATGTCACATTGTTAATGAACCTTAATTACGAAGGATTCAATAAAGAATTGGACATGCAAGCTTCTGATTCAGTTTTGACCTCTACCCCATTATACAGTCTAACCGTAACCAATTCAGATGGTGTCGATAAGAAGGTAATCATACATAAAAAATTGGCGCCAACTGGCTTAACGGATTACAAGGGAGATGAAATAAAATGGGATAAGGATCGATGCTGGGGAAATATAGAAGGCTCTTCAGAACTAATGAAAATTCAGTTTTTCAGCTGGGGACCTGTTTTTAAGCCATTATCCTTTTTCACAGAAAATTAGTTGTTAATAAGAAGGTTAATTCTGTTGATAATTACCGAAGGTTAGGCACTTAAATACGGTTATATTTGTTGACTACTCAAGATAAATTAATAGTCAATGAAATTCGTTACCAATAGCTATAAGCTACTCAAGCAATTACAAGGAATAGGAGGAGTGCTAAACTCTAGTAATACACTGCCTATTTTAGATAATTTTTTATTCGAGATAAAAGACAATGCATTAACCGTTTCAGCATCAGATTTAGAGACTACCATGACTACTACACTTGAGGTTCAAGCAAAAGAAACCGGTAGTATTTGTGTCCCTGCAAGAATGTTAATGGATATCCTGAAGGCATTTCCTGATCAGCCATTGACATTTGATATAGATTCAAAAACATATGGCATTGAGATATCTTCGGACAATGGAAAATATAGACTAAGCGGACAAAATGGAGAAGAATTCCCAAAAGTGCCGCCACTGGAGTCACCGTCGAAAGTAGAAATGCCAGCAAGCGTGCTCGCAAAAGCCATTAATAAGACGATTTTTGCTGCTGGAAATGATGACCTAAGACCTGTTATGAGTGGCGTGTTCTTTAGTCTTGAAAGCGATGGAATTACTTTTGTTGCTACGGATGCGCATAAATTAGTTAGATACAAAAGAAATGATGTAGTAGCTGATAAGGGAGCTGAATTCATCGTTCCTAAGAAACCATTGAATCTGCTTAAAGGCTTAATGTCTTCTTCTGACGGATCGGTATCCTTAGAATACAATGAAAATAACGCATATTTCGCCTTTGACAGTGTAACCTTAATCTGTAGACTTATTGATGGTAAGTATCCAAATTACGAAGCAGTTATCCCGAATGAAAACCCTAATAAATTAACCATTGACAGAAATGAATTGGAGAGCTCTATTAAGCGA
Organism: uncultured Flavobacteriales bacterium; assembly: GCA_905480225.1. Lineage (GTDB taxonomy): Bacteria > Bacteroidota > Bacteroidia > Flavobacteriales_D > Parvicellaceae > UBA10066. Next base: position 51,488 of record CAJQPO010000061.1, read on the forward strand.
GTTTCCATTTTCGCGAATAAAACAACAAACCAAGTCAGACTAAAAATGACTGGAAGCGACTTGTTAATATCAGCAGAAGATTTAGATTTTTCGAATGCGGCAAACGAAAGATTAACTTGTAATTACCAAGGTGAAGACATGGAAATCGGATTTAATTCAAGATTTCTAGTCGAAATGGTTTCTAACATGGATTCCGATGAAACCATCATTCAGATGAGTGCCCCAAATCGGGCTGGAATCATTGTGCCGGGGGGAGACCAAGATGAAAATGAAGACATATTGATGCTAGTAATGCCCGTTATGCTGAATTAGAAGACGCATTTGTCTTGCCACCCTGCTAACGCCAAATTACTACCTAACACCTTGCTAAACAGTGAATTATACTGTTCGCGACACGTAGCATCTTCTTATTATTAATAGTAGATACATGCAAAAAACATGTATTTAGGGCAGTTATCGGAGTAATTTGTTCACTCATCGAACAATGCCTTTTCTGACAAACTATAGGAACTAGGCATCCGTATATACCTGTCAACCACGACCGCATTCCTATGTGCGCAAAAAAACATATCAAAAATAAGTTCATTGCTTCTGTAAGGAAAGATGGCATAGTATCCATTAGTATAAAGGATGCCAATACAACCATTGACCTGACAGACTTTAGCGAACTGTATGTGTTTTTATCCAATTTGGAAAAGAACATAGGCCTTTTAATACTATTGGACATATCTAATAATCCAGAACTCAACAAACAATCTAGGAGGTTTATCTACTCGAGTGAAATGGTTAAAGCAACAAAAGCACTAGCGGTGTTTTCAGCTAACCCCATGACTAATTTACTTGGAAATTTTCTCACCTCACAATCCAATGGGCTATACCCCATGAGAAACTTCTCCAATGAAAATCAAGCATCACAATGGTTATTAGAATATAAAAAGCTTCCCGATGACAGGCTCAATGCAATCGTTGAAATGCTGAACGACTTGTCGGAGCTAAAATTTCGACACAAAATTAATTTGTCGGAAAATAATGACATCATAGATGTAGTAAGCTTTGGATTAAACATGCTTAGCGAGGAATTTGAATTTGTTCTTAATGAAAAATCAAAACTTCAACTTGAAAATCTAAGCTTAAAGGAGTCCGTAGGTTCTAACAATATTCACAGCCATCACTTAAACCAATTCGCTAGAATTTTAATCGCAAATTCTGAGGAGATTATTGAAAGTGTAAATACAGATAAATGTGCACTTTCTAATTACAACAAAGAAGAACTAATTGGAAAAGGTCTATTTGATAATGCAGCAGAAAATGCACAAAAATTAGATCTAATTAGAAAAACCCTGAAGAAAGGTGAACCGTGGAGAGGAGATCAACAACAAAAGGCGAAAGACGGAACATACTTCTGGGTTGACAACAACATAATTCCAATTAACGATGATAAATTTCTAATTATTCAATTAGACATTACCACTCGAAAAGAGGCAGAAAAAAAATTATTATTTCAGATTGCCACTGCTCAAAGTTACCAAAAAGAAAGATTAGGAAGTGCGATCACCAAAGAAATCACTACCACCCTATCCGGACTTCAATACCTACTTAAATCATTAGACGATAAGATTAAAATTCTCAGCGACAAGGAAATGCAAATGTTAATTACATCTGTACGCAAAAATTTTGAACACATTATCGGAAATTCCAAAAAATTATCTTCAGAACTTAATACACCGCAATTATGTGACAAAGGCATTATCTCTTCAGTTGAAGGATACGTTCAGGAGATATTAGTAGACTTACCCCACAAAATTAGCTTCAAACACCATGTGATTGCTAACCACCAGCTATCTCATGAATTTGAAACGCTCCTTTATATGCTTACTGTGACCATCTGTAATTATGTCATAAAGAATAGTGACGAGAACACAATAAAAATTCAACTTGATATTGCTAATCATGTAGAGATTAAAATATCTACAACAGCTGGAACAACAAATGTAATGGAAGCATTAAATAGCGCTGAAACTGAAATACTCAACCAACTTATTTCCTATTACAATGGGAACATCATTCAAGAAAAAGCTAAAACTGGCATTACCTTCCTGTTCCCTTCATCCAAAGTCTAAAAATATCATTGCAACGAAGTAAATATGGCATCTGTACCTATCTAACTTGGCGAACGTTAATTTTATTTGGGACTTGTGCCATTTAATTTTTTATATTACCATGGATAAATTAGAAGTGTTGCATTTGTTCAGATTAAATCTCTGTTTAACGCACCATTCGAAACAAAAATAGTTTTAACAACATGCTCTTAGCGTCACGCAAACTTGTACTAGGTCAGGCTGAAATTGTGCTACCTAATTATGTTTTTTGTTTAAGACCTTCTAGCATTAAGAATTGCGCTTTTATTACTCGGATTCGGTTAATCAATTTAGAAAGATATCAAGAGTCAAATATACACGGTCACACTACCCGTATCCTTTCAATTTTGTTCATTAAACTAAATCCGGTAATCATTAGACATAATAACTCCAATTGTTGTGAATTTTGACATTGATAAATCAATAGAAATTCTTGAAAGAACTCCTTTAGCAATAGAATCTCTTTTAGAGGGCCTTAATAAAGACTGGATATATTCAATTGAAGAAGACGAAAAATGGAGTGTTCACAAAGTCGTTAGCCATCTAATTTATGGTGAGCGCACCACCTGGACACCTCGATTAGAAATGATAATGTCTAACTTTCCTACCAAAGAATTTGAGCCCACAGATGATGTAGAAGAACATTTTGATAAAATGAGTGAAAAATCAATGCGTGAATTAATCTTTCAGCTCAAATATCTTAGAGAGATAAACGTAGATATTGTTCAGGCATACAACATAAAAGAAAAAGATCTCGATTCATCAGCAACTCACCCCGAATTAGGCACTGTCACATTGAAAGAACTTCTATCCACTTGGGTGGTTCACGACCTTGCGCATCTCGCTCAAATTTCTCGAATTATGGCCAAAAAGTATGCGAAAGAAGTTGGCCCTTGGGAGAACCAATTAGGCATCCTCAAATTATAATTCTACCGTTTCTACTTGTACTTAACCATTCATTTACTACGTATATATCTTATATGTAAAAACAAATTACACAGTAAACTATTGTCGCGATTTATTTATTGACAAGTATCTATATTTCAATTTGTTAAACATCCATGATGTGCAATAAAATTAAATTTAGAAATGTAATTTTTAAGCCAAAATAACGTATTAAAAATTGAGTTAGAAATGAAATTTTACAAAATTTGAAGTCGTAAAAATTCATGTCGTGATTCTAAAGAAAAGTAAAAAAACAAAACACCTAATATATGCCATTGCACTACTATATTTTTGTAATCCAATTCTGGCCCAAGTCCAAATGTATCCAGCAATCAAAAGGTCAGCTTCCAATAATATTATCACTACCAAATTCAACTACCCATTAGACTTCGATAAACAAATTAATAATATCCTTGTCTCTAATAATTTTGAACGATGTAACGTAAAAAAGCACCGGGCGAAAATTCCCCGTTTTCAGCAATTTAGTTGTTACCTCTATCCTAATCCATGCCAAGGAAGTTTATGCATTGAATTTGAAAGGCTAAGTCCTTCTTTAATTATAAAAGTAACCAATACTGCAGGCAGTACGATTTGCACAATTAAAAAACCGGATTACATCAACATGGTACACTTAACTCGGGAACTGAGCAGCAAATACATCGTATCTATCGCTGACGAAAATCATGAAATAATAAAAAAAATCACAATGAACTAAAAGCAATAGTCATGAAATGATCTTACTCAAGTACAAGTTGAGAAAAGGAACATGCATCACAATTAAAAAATTTAACAACGTAGACTCCTTTTTTACATGAAGTAAGGTCAACAACAAATGAGCTTTCATTAAGTACAGTTTTTGTATACACTAATCGACACGCATTTTTTAAAAGGTCGTTGCTTCTTAAAATTCACAGTTTTGAAAAGATATTACAAATCAGAGCCAGCTAGAAAACTGAAAAAAACACGCATACATCACACAAAATCAATTACTTTTACAGGTAGTAAATGACAACAAAAGATGTTCATTCTTAGATTAATTAAACCTAACAAAGCACATTACTACCGCTCAGCACATTGATAACACATCTCTGCTGTATTTAATGTATTTTCTTAATAGAAATTCGTAGAATATGGAACAAAAAAATGTAAAGCAATTATTCAAAACTATAATGGGCGGTTTAATTATTGCCTTTGTTTTACTCCTCACAATTAAATTCATTAAAGTACTTCCACCTCTAATTAAAATTTTAGCTTTGGCGGTTAATGCTGGAATCATTTATTTAACGTATTCCTACTTGTTTAAAAACACAAAAAAATAAAAAAATGGAAAATAAAAAGACAATCCAATTAGGGATTATCGCAGTCATAGGACTGATCGGTGTAGTTATGTTTTTTATGTCCTGGCAAGATGTAGAACCAGGAGAAGAGGGCTTTATCTACCGACCTTTCGGAGGCGGTATCGATAAAGAAGAGATGCCTTATCCAGAGGGTACCATATTCATTGCGCCTTGGAACGAATTGATTACCTACAACATTCTTCAGGAATCGAAAAATTATAAATCAACTGTAATGGACAAGAATGGAACGGACATTACCGTTAATATTGCAGTCAATTATGCAGTAAAACAATTCAAAAGTGCTTCTTTGCATTTGAAGTTCGGTAAAGGGTATATCTCTTTTATAGACGATAAAGCACAAGGTGCTATCAAGGATGTAATTGGACGTTATACGTATGAAGAAGTGTATAGTACAAAAAGAGAGTCTTTGGAAGGAGAAATTGAATCAATACTAATGGAAGACTTTGATGTTAATTTTCTAAAGCTTCATTATGTTGAAATAGCTGATGTTGACTTACCTGCTAATATTGCTCAAGAAATTGTAAACAAAGAGACGCAGAAACAAAAAAACTTAACGGCAAAGGAAAAACAAAAAGAAGAAGAATATTTAGCGAATGCTAGAATTGAAAAATCTAGAGGTGACTCTTCTTTGGTCATTTCTGCCCGGTACAAGGCCGAAGCCATTCAACTTGAAGCAGAACAAATCAGCAAAAATCCCCAATACATTGAATTAAAGAAGTGGGAAAGCTGGGATGGACAAGGTTCTCCATATGGAGCTGGCAATGTGTTTGGAAATAATGCAGTTAGCATATTGAAACAGTAAGCACAATCATTACCAAATTTAAAGGCCACAATTCATGAATTGTGGCCTTTTTTATTCTACTCTTTGCGTTCATTACTTTTTTTAGTAATGATGTATTTTATCTTAGTTTGTGCCGAGTGGCCTTTGGCGCTCTCCATCTCTTGTTGTCGCAATTGACCTTCAAAATCAGGCGGATCGATCCCCATCTCTTCCTCTATTTGCCACATGTATTTTTTTCTTTGTGGTCCTTGTTCGCGATACCAAAATGCTAATAAAATTCCTGCAGCAGCCCCCCAAAAGTGCCCTTCAAACGATATAGAAAGATCTACATAATGACTACCTAACAAATAATCAAAAGGCAAAATTCCCCAAATCATGCTACCATATAGAAATACTACAATCATAGATAATCCCATTAGACTTATATTCTTTCTAATCAAACCACTAATAAAAATATAGCTGGCTAAACCGTAGATGATACCACTGGCACCAATATGAAACACATCTCTGCTAAGACACCAAAGCCAAAGTCCTCCGATAAGCCAGATACCAAAAAATACCCTCCATGCAATTTTTTTATAGAAATAAAACAGTGCCCACAACAACACAAACATGGCCGAAGAATTATTTACGATATGCTCATAGCTATAACTATCATGAATATAGGGCGAGAACAAAACCCCCAAAAGTCCCATTCCTGTTCTTGGTTTCACACCGTAATGATATAAATTGAGCGTGTAATTCCAATCTATCAACCATACAACCCAGCAAATCGACAAGAAAAGTAACGGTACCCTAGTTGCCCGAAACATCTCCCCAATATCTGATTTTAAATTTTCGGACATTACTTTTACAATATCAAGAATGAAAATTACTTGATTCCCCGTTCTTTTTTTATGGTTTCATAAGCATCTTGAATCTTTTGGAATTTTTCCTTTGCACCCGTTTGAAATTCTTCACCCAAATGCTGCACTTTGTCCGGATGGTATTTTACTGCAAGTTTTCTATACGCTTTTTTGATGTCTTCCTCTGACGCATTTTCAGACAATCCTAGAATTTTATAGGCCGTATTAGGATCTTTGTAAAACATGGCCTTTATTGACTCAAAATCTTGCTTAGCAATGCCTAAATAATCTGCAATAAGTTGAACCATTTTAACCTCGGCCACCGACACGTGTCCATCGGCTTGAGAAATACCAAATAAATAATGCAATAGCTGCAGCCGCACTTCAGGGTTCAAAGATTGCCGAATATCTGCACAAGCCTGCTGTAAAGGCACCTCTCTCTTTAAAATATCCTTTAATTCAAGTAAATACCTACTACTAGTTGCTTCACCAAATTGTTGTACAAAAAATCGCTTTACGTAGTCAAGTTCTGACTTCAATACTTTACCGTCTGCCCGCATCATTGCTGCAGACAATAGCATCAGGCTGGTTGGAAAATTACTGCGCATAACCCGTTGACGGTAAAAGTCCTCATAACTTCCGCCAGAGAAATTACTTCGAGACCTGTTTGCTCCTGAACTTCCTGAAGAAAAAACTTGTCTAATAATTCCAATAACAATTAACAATAATAGCAGCTTTGTAAACATAATTGCCTCAATCTATTTATTTGTTTATACTTGCACTATGCCTGTTTTGGCCCCTGCATATCCCATTATTCCACCAGCAATCGTATCTGGAAGTGTATACCTATTCACAACTGAATCCGGCCTTGAATATGAAGTGCGGTTTGCACGAAAAAAAAACAATTTATTGCATTGTTCTATTGCCTTTGGCGTTCTGAATGAAGAGTATGAAGGCGAAGAATACATTGTCGTGAACAAAGGCGAAGTTTTTAGAGTAATGGCTACAATTGTAAAAGTAGTACAAAAGTACATCACTGAACACCCTAATTTAAGATCATTTGAGTATTCCGGCGAACCAACCGATAAAGAATTAGATGATGGGCCAAGTAAACGAATGAATTTATATGATCGGTACTTACAACAGATTTTTGGCGAAAAATGGGAATGTAAGCGTAAAGGCAATAAAATGATTATCACAAAATTAATTTAACTGAATTAAACCGGCTTCAAATTAAGACCAATTCTGTAAGATTTACAATGTTTGTTCTGATAAGAAGTGTTAAAAAGAACAATTTAATGATTGTTTTACGGTCTTTTACCGATTCCTGCAACGAGCTGTAAATACACTCCCTTGTGCACTCGGTTGTTCCAATGATCTTCACGGTCGTAAAATCCATTTATTCGCAGCTTTACATCCGGTTTAATAATGTAACCGAAACTCGCTACAGCAGAATAGTCAACAATGGTCTGTTTGCTTTCGTAATCATGAAACAAACCCGTGTATTGACAAAAGCTAAACACCCATCTCTTTGCGAAATTATAATCTATACTATTATTCATGTGACTAGTCACCATATTTCTACCATCCTGGTAGTGATTCGTTCCCAAGGTAACCTGATTGCCAATCTTCAGTTGAGTTCCTATTTTATAAATGTGTTCTACCCCAATTCTATCTATAAATACCGTACTGTCCAGATTAAACTGATCTCTGATATTTCCTGCAACTAAAATAACACCAAATTCAGACGTTTTATAGGTCGGTCTTCCTATTTGAGCAATTGTAAGAAAAGTATTGTTGTATTTCAAATTTCCAAATACCGGGTTTAAATAAGTTTCTTGATTGCTTCGGTCTTGCACACCCATAAACATAATTGTACCCTGAGAGCCCGAGCCATTGAAAAGCCATCCTCCACTGGAAACTTGCAAGGTTATGTCCAAACGTGCGTTAGGATCTTTTCTTAATGGAGCTTTAAAAAACCATCCTAAATCCCACCAGAAGCCTAAATCTCTCACCTGAAGAGAATTTCTATTCATAAAATTACTTTCCGCATCAATTCTGGGACTATGTCCGTATTCGACTCGTTTATTACCAAGAAAAAAATTCACTCTCCTTTTCTTAGTGCCAAACCCAATCCAATTGTCCATTAACCGCAATTGAAAGGCCCCAGTACGATTAACGCCGTAATAAAAAGGATCGTAATCTACCGAGGCAGCCACGCAAGCATTTCGAATACTGAATTTTCTAATGTATCCTTTTTGCAAGGTTTTTCCTGACCTGAAAAATCCTTGAACAGTTAACCTATTTCGAATTCCCTTGGAGCCAGGCTTCCAATCATATCCATCTCCCTGATTAATAAGACCGCCAGAAAGATTCAATTGCGAATACAAAAAACTTGTGGGTTGTTTTTTAAATTTTATTGATGTCTGAGAATTCCCTGTTACTGAGAACAAAATCAACAAATTCAATAATACAATAGTGCTATATAGTAACTGCCTCATGTTTCCGTTTTTAGTAGTTAAATAATCTTCTTCGCACTCTTAATTGCTCTACAAAATCTGAAGGTAATTTAACTCTTGCCATCCAGACGGGAATGATCCGTTCGTAAGAAAGAACGTGAATCGTAACAATATCTCTTTCGATATCGTCATAAGAAACATATACCTTTTCTACCCCTTTGAATTGATTATTCACCCAGTTACCTGTTTTCTTGTCCACTAAGTACAAATAGGGTTTCTTGTCATCCGGATATTGAGATGGATCATAACCCATGGAATGAGGAGTAGATTTATTTCTAATATTTGTAATGTAGGTATTGACTCCAAACAAAAAACCACAAAGAATTTGTTCATTCATTAAAGCTAAGTCAACATTTCCGAGAACAATTTCATAAGGAGCATATTCACCACCAATTCGAATTTCAGAATAGAGCTCAGAATCACTTGTTTTAACGGTGGTGATTTTCACATCATCAACATGCTTAAGCCATTGCACATAAAACGGTTCATTATCCGCAGTGTAAAAGCCCCTATCCTTAAACCTGGTTAAAGGCAATTCTGTATCTAAAACGTTTTTATAGTCGTACTCTTTTCCCGACAAAATCAAGCCAAATTGCTTTTTATAGTATTCCTCTGGATCTAATGGAACTATTTTTCGCTCACTCTTATGGCCAACTTCGACTATTTCCGTTTCCAAAACACTCAAAAGAGGCCCACGTAAAGATGAAAAATCTACTTTAACACTCTCCGCTTTTTGGCTAAGTTCTTCGTAGCTAAGATCAACAAGGCTAAGATCAAAATTTGGATTTTTCAGACTCAAAAGATTTTTATAAAATTTCATTGGCACGTTAAACCAACTGTGCGCAATTATTCGTCTTTGATTCAAATGATTATCGCTTTTTCGTCGCTTCTTATAATCTGTATAATCTTCTGCATCAATCACAACTTCCCACTTAGTTGGATCCAGACAATTGTTGACCAATTGTATCCTGTATATTCGGCTAAGAGCATCCGCGTACTCTTGCGGTAAATCTGCAGATTCTTCTATCGAAAACTCATTTCTCCATCCACGGAACTGAACACCAAATCGATTGTATTCTTCAGATAAAACCTCTGCAAATAACATGTCTCCAGAACAATCGTACCCCGGGGTAAGTTTGAATATATCCGTATTGTCCACAACAATTTTGTTGCCTGATCTATCGAGAAAAGAAAATTTGAGTCCCAGTTTATTTCTAAACATTTTTTGAGCAGGCTCAATAATTATCTTATCAAACACTAAGAAGGACTCACTTTTGTGATAAAACTCGTCCTTTTCACCAATGTCGTACTGATAATCTAATCCAGGAGAAAAAGCATCAATGACAATTTTATTGTCTGGATAGTCGGCGAAAAGGCGCCCTAACTTATCATTGCCAGTATCGTGGGCAAAGAAACTTGAATAGAG
>CAJQPO010000062.1 GCA_905480225.1 uncultured Flavobacteriales bacterium
GAACAAGCACGGTTTCAGAGAAAGAATGTCTTCTAAGGCAGGAAGAAAAGTGCTTAGTGCAAGACGTCGAAAAGGAAGAAAGAAACTATCTGTTTCATCTGAAGCTCGTCCAAAAAGATAATTTCGATTTTTTAAAAAAAATTGTTGTAAGCCTTGAGTAATCAAGGCTTTTTTTTTGATATTTAGTTCTTTGTATGAAATGAGTATGTGATGACAGAAGAAAGAGTATTTATTCAAAAATCATCTATAGGCAGGAAATTTTTGTTGTTTGCCTTTACCATTGTTGTTTGTCTGATTGGAGAAGGTTCTGTTTCCTTTTACATGAAAAATGAATTCAAGAAAAGTGTATTGGTTTCGGAATCTTTACGAGGGGGAGCAGAATTTGCTCAACGTACTTTAAATGAGTTGGCTAACCTATATACAGTCATTGATCGTTTTTTGTTAGATAAAAGTGGTGAGGAGTATCAAGAAGTAGTTTCAAAAGTCAATATTGCGCAGGGTGCTTTGAATATACGAACAAGTGACTTGGAGCAATCTGTTTTAGAAGATCTCCCGCAGTTTAACGAATACTTGAGTAACATTCTAGTGCTTTTGAAGGAGGTTCAAACCTGGAATATTGGTCAGGAAAAGATGATGTCTTCTGCCTATGTTACTGAGCGAAGTAAATCAAAAGTGGCGTTACATGTCAACTTGGATAAATATCGAAAAGATTTACAAAATCTACTGGGGTCACTTGCCAAAAAAATAGAACTAAATACAGTGCAAACCAATAGGCTTCAGACAAACTGGCTGATTGCCAACGTTATTATAGAAACAGTCGCAATAGGCTTATTCATTATTGTCTCAATCTATTTGTATCGGGCCATAATGATTCCAATTAGAGATTTGAAATTGAACACCTTAAAATTGAGCCGAGGGGATCTTGATTTCAGCGACGTTAAAGTGGATATTAAAAGACAGGATGAAATTGGGGCACTGTCATATGCCTTCAATTTAATGGCCAAAGATTTGGGAAATGCAGTTCAAAAGAATCAAAAATTAGTAGTTACTGAAATAATTGCAGATCAAGAGAAGAAGAAATCTAATGAACTAAAACAATTAAATGACGACTTATTAGAGGCAGATAGGCGTATCCAAGAAACGGTTCAGGAATTGGAGGTATCGTTGCAGAAAGAAAAAGAGCTTGGTGATATGAAGTCGCGTTTTGTTTCTATTGCATCTCATCAATTCAGAACACCTTTAGCTATTATTCAGTCTAACGCAGAATTAATCAAGATTATCCTGAAAAGTCAAAGCCTGGAAGTGAGTGATCGATTAAGTGCTTCTACGGCAAGGATTGACCGCGAAATTTCTCGAATGACTAACTTGATGAATGAGGTCCTTATTTTCGGTAAAGTTTCGTCGGGTCAAATGGAGCTAAAACGAGACTTGATAGATATCACAGGGCTCTGTGAAAAATTGGTTGACCGTTACAACGAAATTCAGCCAGATGATCGAAAAATGACCGTTCGTTTTATAGGAGATAGAAGAGAGGTATCGATAGATAAAGGCATGATTCGACATGCCATCGATAACCTGATTTCCAACGCATTTAAATATTCTACTGAAACAGATCCTAAATTTGAAATTTCTTTTTTACCTAAAGAGGTTAAAATTACCATTTCTGATGACGGCATTGGAATACCCGAAAGTGAGATAGAAAATTTGTTTCAACCGTTTCATCGAGCTGATAATGTGGGTGACATAGCAGGTACAGGTTTAGGCCTTTCCATCGTAAAAGAGTATGTAGAATTAAATGGCGGTACGATTTCAGTGGTAAGTCGAGAGAATGAGGGAACAAAGTTTACGATAACGTTATATGATGTGTTGAATTAAACAGCATCTTCATTTCATTAATCGCTCAAAACGTCAAAATCTTACCGAACACTCCAAACTTTCAGGTGTTATAAGCATAAACATTATGTATGAGACAGCTGAAAATTGAACAAAGCATTACGAATCGTGAAGCCGAATCTTTGTCGAAGTACTTCACCGAATTGTCGACCATTGACATGATAGATGCGGATCAGGAAATTGAACTAACCCGTCGGATACGGAAAGGTGACGAGCAAGCACTTCAAGCGTTGGTGAGGGCCAATTTGCGATTTGTTGTATCGGTAGCTAAAAAGTATCAAAATTATGGCATTCCATTAATTGATTTGATTGAAGAAGGAAACATAGGTTTGATAAGAGCAGCGCATCGATTTGATGAGACCAGAGGATTCAAATTTATATCCTACGCCGTATGGTGGATACGACAGCACATACAAAAAGCAATTCAAGACAATGGTAAAATTGTGCGTTTACCGAGTAATAAGCAGGGGCTTATGATGAAAATCAATAGGGTATCTGCAGAGTTTTTTCAAGAACATTCGCACAATCCTGATAAAGATCAATTGGCTGAGCTTTTGGGTGAGACCAAAAAAAATATAGTCGAAACCATGCAGTCTGCATATACCGTTGCGGCACTGGACGAACCGATTGGAGAAGATGGTCGCACGGAAAGGTCTGAGCAGTTTTCAGTTGAAGAGCATACCAATGTAGAAGATTTTGTTTTTGAATCTTCCATTACAGATGAGGTAAACCGACTATTAGATAAATTGAAACCAAATGAACAAGCAATTGTAAAAAGTGTTTTTGGTTTACGCGGCGAAACCAGAATTAGTATGCATGAGGTAGCCAGAAGAATGGGTATTTCGGTAGAGCGAGTGCGTCAGCTTAAGAACAAAGCCTTGGCTCGTTTAAGGTCTTTTCATCCGAACTACATGAGGGATTATATATCGTACCACTAGGAGAAACGCTATTAGTAAAAGGTGCTGTTTTCTGCAGCCATTTTACGCAATAGCGGACTGCACCTGTATCGGTCCTCTAAATAAGTACTGTGTAAGAGGTCCATTGCTTTTACGCAATTGTCAATTCCTTTTTCATCCGCCCAAGCCAATAATCCTTTCGGATAATTTACACCTTTGGTCATGGCCAGGTCAATGTCTCTTTTAGATGCAATATTAAAGTAAAGGGCATCCGCGGCTTCGTTAATTAGCATAACTAAAATGCGCCATAAAATATCCTCGCCAAGTGCATGATCTTTATTGGGCTGAGGTTGTTCAATGTCTTCCGAATAACTGTAATATCCTCGTCCTGATTTTCTGCCCAGCCATCCAGCTTCAGCATGGCGCTTTTGTGTAAAAGCCGGCTTGTATCGGGGGTCAAAATAAAAAGCAGCAAATACCGTCTCTGTAACCGTATAATTAATGTCATTACCAATAAAATCCATGAGCGTAAATGGCCCCATTTTGAACCCACCCAGTGCTGTTATGGCCCAGTCAATGGTGGCAAAATCGGCAATGCCTTCTTCGTATATCCTTAATGCTTCTCCGTAAAACGGGCGAGCTACTCGGTTAACGATAAATCCAGGCGTGTCTTTCGCGATTACCGTTACTTTTTTCCAGCTGTTAATGAGTTCTCTGGCAAGAAGTGTATTGGCATCAGTGGTCTGTATTGCGGGTATAATTTCTACCAGCGGCATGAGTGGCGCGGGGTTAAAGAAGTGAATACCAATTACGCGTTCTGCATTTTTACAGGAGGCAGCAATTGCAGCAACAGACAGAGAGGAGGTATTGGTAGCAAGAATGGTGTTGGCACCACAAATTTCTTCTAGGCTTGAAAACACAAATTTCTTGATCTCTAGATTTTCAACAATGGCTTCAATTACAATACCGCAATCGGCAAAAGCTTCCATGGCATTGGCATAAGAAATTCGCTCTTGTATTTCATTTGCTTCGGCTTCGTTTACCCTGCCTTTTTCAATCAGTCGGGCCATTATTTTTGCCAACTTTTTTTGGGCTAAATCAAGTGCTTCTGTTTGGGTGTCAAAGAGCACCACCTGATGCCCCGCTTGTGCCGCAACTTGAGCAATTCCTGACCCCATGGATCCCGCGCCTAGAATACCTACTTGTATCATTTTCCTGTATAATTTGGTTTTCTTTTTTCTAAAAATGCCTGAACACCTTCTTTGTGGTCATCGCTGGCACTGGCTTCATCTTGAAGATTTCGTTCTACATCGAGCTGGTCTTCTAAAGAGTTAAACATGGATTGATTCAGTGCTCTTTTGGTAAGTCCAATTCCAATGGTTGGTCTTTTCGCCAGCTTCATTGCGCAGGCCATCGCTGCTTCTTGTAATTCTTCATTGGGTACCACTTCATAAATCATTCCCAATTGTTTGGCTTCTTGGGCAGAAACTTTATTCGCTAAAAACATTTGAGCGGTGGCTCTTTGCATTCCGATAAGTCGGGGTAAAAAGAAAGTTCCACCACTATCGGGTACTAGACCGATATTACTGAAAGATTGAATAAACGAGGCAGATTCTGCTGCAAAAGTGATGTCAAAAGACAATGCAATGTTTGCCCCGGCACCTGCTGCAACACCATTAATTGCTCCAATAACAGGTTTTTCTATGTTTCGAATTCTTTTAATGAGGGGTGAGTACGTATGGTCAACAATTTCACTAATAGAGGGTGCACCTTCTTCCATTGCTTCTTCCAGGTCTTGTCCGGCGCAAAAACCTCTACCATTAGCCGTAAAAACAATGGCTCGAATAGCCTCATCTTTTTCACATGCATCCAATGCATGATGAGCTTCTTTAGCCATGGGATAATTAAAACTATTTAAGACGTCTTGTCTGTTTAGACGGATGATTCCCACTCCATTTTGGGTTTCAAATTCGATGTTTTCGTAATGCATGCCCTTAATTTAGGCCTTAAAGATAAAAAGCCCTTCGTAATTCATCCGAAAAAATTCCATTCTCTTCTTTAGGTAGGGGAAATAACAGCATAACTTTTGTTCCGATGCCTTGTTTACTTTCTATTTCAACCTTACCTTTTAAATTGTGCATTATGTTTTTTACAATACTAAGTCCGAGCCCTGTGCCTGGGATATCTACGGCATTTGATGCCCTGTAAAAGGGCTGAAACAAAGCGGATTGGTCTTTTTCGGGAATGCCAATTCCGTCATCAATAATGTGAATACCTATATTTTTTTGATTAAAGAACAGGTGTAATATGGGATTGCTATTTTCAGAGAACTTAAAAGCATTAGAAGTCAGGTTTAGGATTACTTGCTCAAACAACTGAAGGTCTGTTTTTAGCATGATGGGATTACCAGAAACATGAATGTCTAAGGATCTCGCTTCAGAGGCAGATTTCATTTTTAGTGCAACTTGTTTACAAGTTGCAACCAGATCAATTGCCATTCGATTTGATTCTATTTTGCCGGAATTGATTTTATCAATCATTAACACTTGATCCATCAGTTCAGACATGTTCTCAATTTCATTTTTAACGCGATCGAAGTAGACACTAAAATTAGATTTTTCTTCAGGCATTTTTTTAGCAATTTGCATGCACATCAGCTCTACATTACTTTGAATGATGGACAACGGAGTTCTAAATTCATGCGATGCCGTTGTGATGAATTGAGATTTTAATTTGTTGAGTTCTTTTTCTTTAGAAAGCGACTGATTCAAAGACCGTTCCTTTACCTTTTCTAAGGTAATGTCTGCATGCAGCCCAATAGACCCGACTACCTCACCTTTCACATCATAAATGGGTGATCCACTTAT
>CAJQPO010000063.1 GCA_905480225.1 uncultured Flavobacteriales bacterium
CGCAGAATTACTTGATTTTCCCAATAGATGTCTACATTCCTCTTCCAGTCCCAATGTTCAATTTGTATTTGAGATCGAATTGTACTTGGTGTAGAATTCCAGTTACGTTTACGACCATAACTGAAAAAATTTTCTTTTAAAATGACTTTTACTCTTGAACTATAATAACTTTCTAAAGTATCATGAATTACTTCTTCGACATGCCCCTTTTTGTCAATTTTGTACAAGCCTGCATTGGAATATCCTACCCAAACATTATCTTCCTCATCAACTTCTAATTTGACAGATATAGGACTTCGATCTAATACTTTTAACAGTTCATCGTTGTATTGAAATTCGTGAATTTTGTTGTTTTCAAAATACGACAACTTACAATTGAATGAGCTAAACCAAATTCGACCTTTTCGGTCTTCATAAATTTGAAAAATAACATCATCCGGAAGGCCATTACCTGTCGAGAAAACGTCGAATTTTTTACCATCAAATCGCGCAACTCCTTGGTCAGTGGCTATCCAAATGAAACCTTTGGAGTCTTGAATAACATGATAAGTTTCATCGCTAGGCAAACCATCTTCCACATTATAGTTCAGAAAACTTGTTTCAAGCTCTAGTTTTTGCGCAAAACTAATTGTTGAGCCAACAAGGAAAATAATGGAAGATAAAACAAACCTATTTTGCAACGACAATATCAAGTTTATTAGATATGACCGTAATAATCTCATTGTATTTTATAATATTTTGCATGATGACTGATTGCTTCGATTCTGGAATATCGTTTTTTAGTTTTATTTCCAAATCACTTTTCATCAATCTAACTCTTTTCA
Source organism: uncultured Flavobacteriales bacterium (assembly GCA_905480225.1). Classification (GTDB taxonomy): domain Bacteria; phylum Bacteroidota; class Bacteroidia; order Flavobacteriales_D; family Parvicellaceae; genus UBA10066. Next base: position 825 of record CAJQPO010000063.1, read on the forward strand.
ATTTATATATCCATACGGCCTCCTCGACCGCCCGTTGTAATTTCATTTCTTCAGTTTCAGGATAAATGTTATGCATCTTAGCCCAGTTTTCACTGACAATGTATTTTTCGGCGGTTAAATCGACCGCTAATGAGCTGATCTTTTGATTTGAATGATTAACAAAATGCTTGATATCTGGAATTATTCCAGAAGCTGCAGCTTTATTAAATTCGCCAATCATTTCATTAGCAGTTTCGTTAGTCATTACAATGCCATCAGTAGACAATTCATCCAATATAAATTGAACTACAGGCACCTCTAATTTTGTAGTTTCCTCTTTAGAACCCTCGACTTCAATTTCAACACCATACGAGCCATAGAGTAACATTAAACGAAGCAAGTCTAACTCCTGACTATCTAAGTTTTCCCTAACGGCTGGCTTTTCTGGCAACTGATTTGGCGGTGTGATTAAATCTAAAGTATCTCCGTCATTGTAACCTCCCTCTTTTCGATCCTTCTTGAAATTGGTACGTTTAATTTTGTTCAGCTCATTGATTAAGGTTTGCTCTGCAATTTCGAATTGAGAACTAGCTTGCTTGATATAAACTGATTGTGAAATTTGATCCGGCACCAATGCAATAGAGTTCAAAATTTCCCTAATGAGCTTCGACTTTTTTATTGGATCATTTTGCGTTTCTGCTAAAAGTATGTCTGTTTTAAAAGAGATAAAATCTTTCGCATTGGCATCTAAATAGGTAGCCAGTTCTGAGCTAGAAACGCTCTTTGAATAAGAATCAGGGTCTTCACCATCAGGGAATAAAACAACCTTGACATTCATTCCCTCTTGCAAGATGAGGTCTATACCTCTGAACGAAGCCCGAATTCCAGCGGCGTCTCCATCGTATAGAATGGTAATGTTAGGAGTAAATCGCTTGATTAACCTAATTTGACCATTAGTCAAAGCAGTCCCCGAAGAAGAAACTACATTTTCAATGCCAGATTGATGCATTGAAATTACATCTGTATACCCTTCAACCAAGTAGCAATTGTCTTGGTTCATCATATCCTTTCGCGCAAAATATATACCATATAGCACGTCGGATTTATGATAAATTGGACTTTCTGGCGAATTGAAGTATTTAGCGGTCTTCTTATCTTTCCGAAGTGTTCGACCACCAAAACCTAAAACACGGCCAGTTAAACTATGAATAGGGAACATGACTCTTCCTCTAAAAAAGTCAAATTGGTCGCCATTTTCCTTTGATTTTATCAGCCCGAGCTTTGTGAAAAAAGTAATCTTGTGACCCGCCTTTTCAGCAGCGTTAATTAAAGCATCATTTTTATCCGGTGAGTAACCGAGCTGAAACTTTTTTACAATGTCGTCTCTATAGCCCCGCTCAGAAAAATAACTAAGCCCTATGGCCTTACCTTCTTGTGTATTTAATTGATTTACAAAAAACGATTGAGCAAATGCATTTGCTACAAATAACGATTCTCGTTCATTTAACTTCTCCCTCTCTTCATCCGTAAGTTCCCGCTCTGGAATTTCTATATTGTAATATTTACCCAACCATTTTAGCGCTTCCGGATAAGAAAACCCTTCATGCTCCATTAAAAACGAAACGACATTACCCCCCTTGCCAGAACTGAAGTCTTTGAAAATTCCTTTAGCTGGAGAAACCATAAAAGAAGGTGTCTTCTCATTTACAAATGGGCTGAGACCTTTAAAATTAGAACCTGATTTTTTCAAATTCACAAATTCTCCAATGACCTCCTCAATATGAGCAGTTTCAAATATTTTATCAATAATGTCTTTTGGTATCATCATGTATTAACACAAAGATAATACTATCAGGTTGCCAGTTACTGTCCAAAACAAGTAGGAACCAAAAAAACAGGAACTAGGAGAATTTTCAAATCAAAAAAGAAATGTCCTGAATTTCAAGGCTCCTGACCTTTAGAATAGTCTTCTGAAAAAGCTTCCATCCCATCTTCTGTGTAAAATCGCCAAATACCGGCTGGCACTCCTCCTTCATAATATCCAATATACCGAACCTGGCTATTTCCGAAATAGGCTACCGTTTTACCATTCAACTCCCCATTTTTATAGACATTTTCACTTGCTTTGGAGCCATTCAAATAATAAGAAGTCCATACACCTGATCTTACCCCATTTTCTATCGTTCCTTTCAATTTTTCAGAACCATTTTTATAGTGAGTAATGTAATCTCCATCCGGTTCTCCAACTTCAATATTAACTTCTTGATAGTTTTGCTGCTCAACATCAGCAGGCTCAGCAGAACCACAGGATACTAAAAATAGTATTGGGATTAGTCTTTTCATTTCGTTCTTTCAGTAGTGTAGGTTACTAATTTACGTAACGCATCCTTTGCTGATGAATCGGGGAAATCATCTAAAATAGCTAAGGCTTTTTCGGTATAAAACATCATTCGATCATGTGCGAAATCCAATCCACCTTGTTCAATTACATTATCAATAACGTATTTGACATAAACAGGGTCTTCATTGTGATTTTTTATTGCACTTTTCATCTTACGCTTTACCCGATTTTCTACTTTATTCATGGCATAAATAAGTGGTAAAGTCATTTTTCGTTCTTTGATGTCTATGCCCGTTGGCTTACCAATATCCTTTCCCGTACCGTAATCAAAAATATCATCCTTAATTTGAAAAGCCATACCAATGTTTTCACCAAAACTTTTCATTTTTCCCACCATTAAATCGTCTACTCCTGCAGATTTTGCTCCGGTAGCGCAGCAAGCGGCAATTAGGCTTGCCGTTTTTTGCCTTATCACTTCATAATAAACTTCCTCAGTTATATCCAACCTACGGGCTTTTTCGATTTGAAGCAACTCACCTTCACTCATTTCATTGACTGCTTCTGAAACCAACCTCAACATTTCAAACTCATTGTTCTCCACAGATAACAGAAGGCCTCTGCTCAGAAGAAAATCACCGACTAATACTGCAATCTTATTCTTCCAAAGCGCATTAATTGAAAACATACCTCTTCTAAGATTCGCATCGTCAACGACGTCATCATGCACTAGTGTAGCGGTATGTAAAAGTTCGATTAAGGAAGCAGCACTGTAGGTTGATTCAGAAACACCACCACATAATTTAGCGCTTAAAAAAACAAATAAAGGCCGCATCTGTTTTCCTTTTCGCTTAACAATATAATGCGTAATTCTATCTAGAAGAGGAACCTTGCTCTTCATTGAAGCTCTGAACTTTTCTTCAAATAGCTTCATTTCATCCGAGACCGGAGCTTTTATTTCGTTAACAATTGTTGATGCCATTGTCTAATCCTATACAAATATCGAGAAAAAACACATCAATAGTTAGAAAGTAAATTACTAATGTTCTAGCACTACTGAAGCGAAACGAAATACTCTTGACTTCTTAGTGAAAAGAATGAATAGCTGGTTATTAATGTATTTGCCAATTTTCGGTAAAATTATGGTCTCCTGCTCTTCTGTATCAAATAGAAGGTTTTTTGTAATCTCTCCATTTGTATTAATATTGACCATCGCTGTTATACTGCGTTGAGGATTGTTCATTGTTCTAATTTCCTATGCTTCGTTTTCTTCAAAATTTTTCAGATTGTCGTTGTAAATCACACTGATTCCATTCTTATTAGGCACCACTACATACCCAGAGTAATCTCCATTATCATTTGATGTAACTTGTTTCTTAGCTATTTTTTTTGTCCACAGTTCTTTTCCGTCTGAGTCAATTTTTACCACAATTATATCATTGTAGTGGTAATAATAGGTATAGTTCGTAACGCCTGTTCTTTGATCAAAATAACTGGATGTTCTAACAAAGTATTGTTCAGCCGTCATATACATACTACCATCATGACCATTTACAAAATAATCGAAATGAAAATCTTTTAAATCCATTTTCTTTGATTGTTGCCTACCCGACACAAATTGGTTTGTGAAACCATCAGAAAAGGGATTCAGACTTTTATTTTTTATTACAATTGAATCTTTGTCAATGGTCATACAAATCGTTCCGGAGCTCGCTCCTTCTTTTGTATCATTGTAGAAACCGCCAACCATCAGGTTTCCGTCCTTCTTAAAAGACATATTTAATCCATTAACCCATTTGTCTTTCAATTGTATATCAAATTCTTTCAATTTATTCTTGCGGTTATTGTAAACCAGAACTGTATAATTCTTAATCATTGCACCTCTGTTCTTATTTTGTTTAGACAGTACATTGTTATAGGTCGTTAGCAAAAAGACATTTCCATTTTCATCAACTTGTTTGCCAATGATTTTAAATTCCTGATCTAAATATGGCAATTTGATTTCTGTCGTCCACAGTTGTTTCAGAGAGTCGTTATACATCGTTAATCTGAACTTCTCCATGTTGTATTTTTCATATGGTGGAGATTCTATCACTAAAAGCTTGGAATAATCTTGCGATTCCACAAAATCAAAAGTGCCTTTGTGATTCGATTTTTTATAATCTATAGATCCAATTGAAGTTAGTTTTGCAGCGCTATTACGAGCTAGTCGTGCATTAGCAATTATTTGGTTTTTTTCTGTGTCTGTATTAATAAAGAGGGCATAAACCTGATTACCTAGCTCAACCAATGACTCTAGATTTTGATTGTTGGTTTGTATCATCTGTTCACCCCCGAAATTCATCTCGGGCAAACTAAAATCTTGAATATACGCATCTGGGTCACCAAAGGCCTTATAATGAGCAAGCACTGCCGAAAAAGAAGCACTATCCAATTTCAAAAGTCGCTTCATTTTGGCCTTACCTCGGATACTTAGCTCTGGACTCCAATTTATTTTCTGGGCAGTTAGCTCTTGAAGAAAGATAACGGCTAATATGATGAAAAAAAGTTGTCTCAATTTGTCTGATTACCTTTAAAACCTAATCTCCGATAGGAGCTGCGATGTCATTTTTATTAGCTAATTGGCCACAAGCAGCATCAATATCCTTCCCACGACTTCTTCTAACATTAACTATAATGTTTTTATCTTCCAAATATTGTGCAAACGCGTCTACTTTTGATCGAGATGCTTGCTGAAAATTACCAGCTTCAATAGGGTTGTATTCTATTATATTGACCTTGCAAGGTACATGTTTACAAAAATTTGCAAGCTCTGCAGCATCCTTCAATTCATCATTGAAATCACGAAATATAATGTACTCGTATGTTATCCTAGTTCTTGTTTTCTGATAAAAATATTTCAGTGATTCTGCCAGTTCACTTAAACTATTGGATTCGTTAATTGGCATGATTTCATTTCGCTTATCATCGTTAGCAGCATGAAGAGAAAGCGCTAAATTAAATCGAGCAGAATCATCTGCCAATTGCCGAATCATCTTTGCAATTCCAGCTGTACTTAAGGTGATTCTTTTAGGAGACATTCCGAGCCCATCTTCAGAGGTAATCATCCGAATACCTTCCATTACATTTTTATAATTCAATAAAGGCTCTCCCATTCCCATCATAACAATGTTAGATAAGTTTTGTCCATAATGTTCAAGTGCTTGATTCTTAATGCAAACTACTTGATCATATATTTCTGAAGGTTCAAGATTGCGCATTCTTTTTAGACTTCCTGTAGCGCAAAACTTACAACTTAAGGAACAGCCTACCTGTGAAGAGATGCAAGCGGTCATTCTATTGGAGGTTGGAATCAGCACCCCCTCAACTACTTTCTTATCCATTAATTGAAATGCGCTTTTTATAGTGCGATCCTCACTCACTTGCTTTTCAGCAACAAAGAGTTTGTTAATGTAAAAATGCGCATCAAGAAAATTCCTCAATGACAATGACAGGTTAGTCATTTCAGTAAAGTTTGCAACATCCTTTTTCCAGAGCCAGTCATACACCTGATTCGCCCGAAAACTCTTTTCAGCATGTGTCTCAAAAAACGCAGCTAAGTCCGTTCTGCTCAGATTTCTAATGTCCTGTTTCTTGCTCTCTATTTTCTGACTCACTGGATTCTTCTTGTTTCTGTTTCGCAAAAAACCTGTAATACAGGTAGGAAACAATCAGCAATAATACGCCAATTGTAATGAAAACTAATGTTTTAACCTCCAATGAAAGGTGAATTAGATCGTAAAGCAAAAGTTTTGCGAGCACAATACACCAAATACCAAATGCCGCTATACGAAGATATCCCCTGCCTTTGGAAATTCCAACGGCCATCAATACTACTGCATATGCTGCCCACATAACACTTAGTGCTGTTTTCGTAGAGTTTGAAAACCCATTAGTTTCCGCGATAAATAAAAACTCATGACTGATGATAATTAATGCACATAAATGAATTAATCCCGCATTCCATTCTAAAAGGCGCTGTCCCAGTTGCAGTGCTTTTGTAGAAAGAAACTGAACACCTGCAAAAGCAACAAACAACAATAGAGAAGCATATTTATACAAATAAACTTTGTTAGCATCTAAACCGTAATAAGCATTCCAACTATTTTCACCATTTAAAGATTCTGCTAGGCGACTAAAGGCGACTGACTCCCCCATGGTGTATACAAAAATGCCCAACATGGAAATGGCCGTTAGAATCGTACCAAAATCTTTATTCTTCCAGATTTTCCAATTTAATAGACCCAGACATCCAATAAAAATTAAAGTATAATCTATAATAGATATTGCTCTAAATCTCAACAAATCATAATTATAACTAAAGTCATTGTCCCCAAACCAATTGCCAACCCAATTCTCACTTGATTGTGCCGTTTTAGACAAAATAAACTCGGAAGTCCAATAGGCAAAGATTTCTGCAAAAAAGGAAAAATAAACTAACGCAAAAGTCATGATAGGCAGTATATAATCAAATGCACGCTGCCAGTTATTCAGATTTAAAGGTCTTTTAATTGACCACCTATTTAATAGGGATAAAACGGCAAAACCTAAACAAGCTAAAGCCGCTCCTAGAAAGACCTCATTCGCAATGAAATTTAGTTGAAGTAAATCATCACTACCTTTATTGAAGTACGGTCTATAATCAAGAATGAGGCTTTTGAATACACTGAAAAACGCCAAGACAATCATTGGGTAGGACAATAATTCATACACTTTTATACCCTGAACACGACCAATAAAGAATAATATTAGCGCTTCAAGGGTCCAAAATATTGGAATCCAGTTCCCATCAAATTGGATCGGGATTGCAATCGAAATGAACAACAGCACCATTCCTGCTTCGATATAAAATAAACCCTTTCCAGCTAAATTATTTTTATAAAAAACAAGCGTAATAAGGAAATGAAAAGCAGCATTAAACAATGCAAATAGACCCAAGTAATTTTGACCAATTACGGTTGAATCCAAAATAGCATAGCCCATAAGGAAGAAGAAAATAGAATTGATGAGAACCAAGGAAATGTCGCCTCCGTTAAAATCCTCTTTTTGAATTAGCTTGTGTGCTAGAAACGCGGAATAGAAAGTCATGAAAAAGATACTCAAGAAAATAACCGCAGTCTGAAAATGGCTACTTGGACCGTATTCTAACATAAACCACCAGCTAAAAATCAACCAGGTCAACCCAAAAGCACTGTAGTACAATGCACGCCAAAACTTTTTAAACCCAATGAATAAAATCCCTGCATTAATAATGGCCATATAAGTAAACATGATGTGGACACGGCCAGAATTATTGTCCAAAAGAAAAGGGATTCCATATGCACCAACCATACCCAGTATTGCAATGAGCTCTTGATTATATTTTAATGCCGCAAACACAGTGGCTGCAGTTATGATAATCATTAGTACAAAGGACTCGACCTGACCAAAATATCCGTAAAAAGCATAAGAAGCATAAGTCATAAAATAAGCCGTTGCTAGTCCGCCACCTATTAGCACTGCACTAAATGCTTCATACTTTTTCTTCAGTCGAATTCCTAATAAACACAAAGCGATTGCCGCACCATACCCCACTATTAATTGAAATATCGGTCCAAGCCAATCATTTTCAATGGCTAATTTAGCTCCTAAGCCAAGACCAATAACCAGAATGCCAATACCTACATAACTAAACAATTTTTGCCCAATAAAGACCTCAGTACTGTCCAGTTCATTCGCCTTTTTTGAATGACCACTTGGGTTTCCTTTTCGAGAAGATTCATTAGGTTTTTCTTGCATGGGTTCCTCGTTCTCAATGTTTGTATTGGACCTTTGTGATGGCGCTTTTTCAATACTCGTTTTTTTATTAGAACCAAGGCCACCGGCTGCAGGACGTTTGCTTCCTAGGCTTGAAGCTAATTTTTCTATCAGCACCCCAAATCCAGCTAATTTTTCTTCTAAAAAATCAAGTTTCTGGTTGAACGTAGCTACACCATTAAGGTCTGTATCCACTGAATTCTTGAATGAATTAAGTTCTAATCTTAATTTTTCGAACTCTCTTGCAAAAACAGCGGACTTGCCCTTAAGAAATATCAAAGAGTCATTTGCGCCATGAAAAATGGTATCTGTCTCAGGCAATTGATTAATCACTGTATCCAACTCTTCTAGCCTAGCACTGTGTACATCATGCTGCTTGCTAATGCTCTTAAATCTGCCAAACAACTTTTTTATACTTTCGATATGACTCATACAAGTGAATTTACGGATTAATACAGCTAAAGTTTAACAAAAAAAAACCCCATCAATAATATTGACAGGGTTATTAACAATAATTATTATAAATGCTGTTAAATTATCAACATCGCATCACCATAGGAATAGAATTTATATTTCTCCTTTATTGCTTCCTTGTAAGCCTTCATCACCAAATCATAGCCTCCGAAAGCACAGACTTGCATCAAAAGTGTTGACATGGGCATGTGAAAATTAGTTACCATGGCATCAGCGATACTGAATTCATAGGGAGGGAATATAAACTTATTCGTCCAACCATTAAACGGTTTAAGCTTTCCTTCAGTGGACACAGAAGTTTCAATTCCCCTCATTACGGTCGTTCCAATAGCACACACTTTGTTTTTCGTGCTTTTAGAAGCGTTCACAGTTTGAGCAGCAACATCAGGAATGATAAGCTGTTCCGAATCCATTTTGTGCTTTGTTAAATCTTCCACTTCAACCGGTCGAAATGTACCCAAACCAACATGCAAAGTTAATTCGGCAAAATCCAAGCCTTTTAACTCAAGTCTTTTCAATAGTTCCCGAGAAAAATGCAACCCTGCTGTTGGTGCTGCAACAGCACCCTCTTTCGAGGCGAAAATTGTCTGGAATCGCTCTGCATCAAGCGGTTCCACAGGGCGATCAATGTATTTAGGGATTGGCGTTTCACCAAGTGCAGTAATGGCTTCTTTAAATTCTTCATAAGGACCATCGTACAGAAACCTCAATGTTCTACCTCTAGACGTCGTATTGTCAATCACCTCTGCAACGAGAGATTCGTCTTCTCCAAAATACAACTTGTTTCCGATTCTAATTTTTCTTGCTGGATCTACTAAAACATCCCACAACAAGCTCTCTCTGTTCAATTCCCTCAGCAAAAACACTTCGATTCTTGCACCCGTTTTTTCTTTATTTCCATACATTCTAGCTGGAAATACCCTTGTATTATTGAAAACCATAGAATCACCATCATCGAAATAATCAATGATGTCTTTAAACATTTTATGCTCCAACTTACCGTCTTTTCGGTTCACTACTAGCATTCTTGATTCATCTCGATTTACAGCGGGATATTGTGCTATTAACTTTTCAGGTAAATCGTATTTGAATTGAGATAACTTCATACTTTGAAAAAATTTTAGACTTGTCCTTAAGGTGCGCGAATTTAACAATAATAATTTAACTCGTGAAAAGAGTGTCCAACTCTAGATAAAATCTATCTGAATCTAAGGGCTAATTATCCTGTATCAACGTGCAAATTTGATTAATTGTTAGGGCGTCTTCCACTTGATATCTTCCTATTTTTGTTCTTCTAAGCGCAGTTAAATGTCCTCCTGAATTGGTTTCAACACCTAAATCTCTTGCCAAAGCACGAATATAGGTTCCTTTACTACATTCTATTTTAAACTTTACTTGAGGCAATGCATTGCAATCAATTTGAAAACTATAAACTTCGATTTCTTTAGGAGCTAGTTTCAAAAACTCACCCCTTCGGGCTGCGTCATATGCCCTCTGTCCATTTATTTTTTTTGCAGAAAAAGAGGGCGGCACCTGACTAAGCTTTCCCGTTAATTTCGTTGCTGCCAAAGTAATCTCACTCTCTGTAAGGTGTTCAATCGAATAGTTTTTATCAATTCCTGTCTCCAGATCAAACGAAGGAGTTGTAGCCCCCAGTTGAATTTCACCTGTATATTCTTTAGTTAATTGTTGAATCTGATCTATCGTTTTTGTTTTCTTACCAGTACATAAAATCAATAATCCTGTTGCTAATGGATCCAATGTTCCAGCATGTCCAACTTTTATCTTTTTGATTCCTAATTTATTTTTGATTTCATGTCGAACTTTATTAACTACCTGAAAAGAAGTCCATTCAAGGGGTTTGTCGATCAACAATATTTCTCCTTCTAAAAAATCAAACATTAAAAAATCCATATAAGATAGCGGAAACTCCAACTGCAAAACAGTAATAAGAAAAATACCTTAACTGGGCTTTTTTTACAAGTCGAATCATCCACTTACAGGCAAACAATCCCGTAAAAAAGGCTGCAGCAAAACCGACTAAAAGCATCCACGTGCTGGTGTTAACCAAGGGACGAACTTTAGCCAAATCATGGTTCAATACATTTATTTTTGTACCTGACTTCACCCGCCGATCCAAATTCGATTCGAAAGCTTTTATTAAGCCAGTTTCTATGTTTGCTACCTCTTTTGAAGAAGTCAATTCAGTTATGGCCATTTTAGCTTTAGACCAAGCATCTTCTTTTTCCTCGATGGCCATCCTTACAGACTTGGCTTCCGCGCTGCTTATTAGGTGATCATTTTCTAAATCAGCTAGAATTATGGCTACACGTTGAGGAACACCGCTATTTTCTAATGTAAAAATATCGTTGTATTTCTTCAAATCTAATATAGCGGCACCCATGATTAATGGCACAACCATTAAAAAAGAAAATCTAGCAGCTCTTGACCGATCAACGCCTAATATTACTGAAGTAGATATAGTAGCACCACTTCTTGAAATACCTGGTAATATCGCAATGGCTTGAGCAATCCCGACGATAACCGATTCTTTAAACGAAACGTTTTTCTTTGTGTCAATTGCTTTATCTGCACCAAACAACAAACCGCCAGTTACAAGCAACATAGCACCCACTAACAATATATTACCACTAAAAAATTGCTCAATGTATTCTTCAAAATAGAGTCCTACGAAAACGGCAGGAATCATAGATAGAATAATTAAGCAAGTAAATTTGGTTTCGTCGTTCCAACTAAACTTTAGTAAGCCCTTCATTATTTTCAGAATATCTTTCCAAAAAATAAAAACAGTACTCAGAGCCGTTGCAGCATGCAGAACAACAGATAACAAAAGTGGATTTGGAACGCGGACACCAAGTATTTCTTTGGCAAGCTCGATGTGTCCACTACTAGAAACTGGTAAAAATTCAGTTAGGCCTTGAATAATGCCTAAAACAATGGCCTCAAAAAAACTCATGAAATTACCTTTTAGGTTTTTTCATTATTGCAAAAATCACTACTAAATAACCCAAAATTACGGTTATTGGAGCTACTGTTATTCGAGTAGGATGAAAAAGTTCTTCCTCGTTAAAAACGGTCGGATCCTCAGACCCGCCCCCTGACATAAGTACAAATCCAAGAACCACAATTAATACGCCTGCAATAATTAAAATGTAATTGAGCTTACCCAGTGCAAACTTATTTTCTACAGATTGAGGTTCATTGCTCTTTGGAATTCCCTCATCCAATAAAGATTCACTTTTTTGATCGTTTTGAGTTGTAGGTGCCTTTGCCATAATAATTGAAATCGTAATTAGTACAAATTATCCGTTTTTATTCTAATGTACTTTCTGAGCGCTAAAGTAGTACTAACATATGAAATAAGCACACCTCCAATAACAATGCATCCAAACAAAAGCGCAAATGTTTTAAAGTCATTTTGATTGGTATTACCCGCTAAAGTAATTGAATCTACTTCAGCACTTCCGAATAATACTTCGGGATTGTATTGCCAGAGCACATAACTCATCCCAATAAATAAAAGCGCTGCAACCACGCCAGACGCCAAACCCATTAAAACTGAATTAACTAAGAATGGTCTTTTAATAAAAGAAGACTTTGCACCTACCAATTGCATGGTCTTTATCGTAAACCTCTGAGCATAAATCGATAATCGAATCGTGACAAAAATCAACACTACGGCTACCACCGTTAGTAAAATAGCAAAACCCCAAATCCAAAGGCTAATATTGCTAAAACTATCATTAACACTTTGAAATTGACTCTTGTTATAATATACTTCTTCAATTAATTCTTCATTTCCTGCTAACATCCACTGCTCAAATTTTTGGACACTATCAATATTGACATGATTTTCTTCAAGTAATACGTTAATAGATGCTTGAAAAGGGTTTTCATCCAACAGATTCATGTAATCCTCACCAATACCAGAGGACACAGTTGCAAATGCAGAGTCTTTAGAAACATATACGGCATTTCTAACATAAGACTGAGCAGCAATTTCTTTTTCAATTCGTTTCACGTCCGCTTCACTTGTTGTGTCATAAAAGAAGACGTCCAATTCGACTTGTTCCTTCACTTTTTTGGAAAGCTTTTCTATATTCAATAAAAAATATCCTCCAGACATTAGCATAACCAACAATAAGGACATGGACAATAGTGTCCCAACCCATGCCGTACGCGATTTTCTTCTACTGTATTTAACTCCTTTTGCCATTTATCTGCAAGTCGAAATTAGAAAAATTCAAATAGACAAACTACGTGCAGCAAAACAATTATTCAAAATCTTTGTTAATAAGAGCATGTCGATTTTAGAGTTGAGCGTCAAGTTTACAAAAGGGCATTTCTTAATCTAAATTAACGAGTCATTCAAATCAAATGCATATTTTGGCCCGTGTTAAAAAATAAAAACCAATAATAAAAATGAAAAAATTAATCTTTCCTACAACTATATTCTCCGCATTGCTATTTGTCTCGTGCGGTTCTGAAGTTGTAAATAATGAGCCAGTTACTGAACCGACAGTAGAAACTCCAAGTCCAATTCTTGAAACGTACAATTTAGACTCCACGTCAACACTGCAGTGGATGGGATATGAATCGGAGAACAAAGAAGGGCATAATCATGCTGGTATGATAGCCATTAAATCAGGCTCTGTCAGCACTACCGATGGCGCAATTACTTCTGGAGAATTTATTATCGCGATGAATGAAATTTCGTACAGTTCCGGAGCCTCTAATGGTGGAGCTGTAACTCCAGAAAATGAAATTGCCGGAAAGGTAATGGGACATTTTACAGACTCAAGTTTTTTAAATAATCTCGCAATGCAAGAAGCCATTTTTACAATCCAAAATGCAGATGAAAATGGTGTGAATGGTGAACTTGGATTTAATGGCTCTACTATTGCCGTAAACATTCCGGGAAAAGCTCTAACAGAGAATAATAAAATGACTTTTGAATCTACATTTAACCTTGATTTAAGTGCAGCCTCGCCGTACTTAGCTGAGTCTGGGTGGAAAATTGAAATGAAACTCTCTTTAATTGCCTCGAAATAGGTTTTATTAATTAGTTTACGTAAAAACCGTTCCTTGAATACCAGGAACGGTTTTTTTTTACCCGTAAATCCTACCTTTGCACCGTTTGGATACTTAAAATTGATCCCTCCAAATTATTGTAATGGAATACAACCACAAAGAAATCGAAGCAAAATGGCAAAAGTTTTGGAAAGAAAACAATACTTACGCTGTAACTGAAAATCCAGAAAAAGAAAAGTGTTATGTACTAGACATGTTCCCATATCCATCTGGGGCAGGGCTCCATGTTGGTCATCCATTAGGATATATTGCATCAGACATATTTGCCAGGTATAAGCGATTAAAAGGATTAAACGTTTTGCATCCCATGGGATATGATTCTTTTGGCCTCCCTGCTGAACAGTATGCTATTCAAACCGGTCAGCATCCAGCACGAACGACTGATCAAAACATTTTAAGATACCGGGAACAATTAGATAGACTTGGATTCTCGTATGACTGGAATCGTGAAGTACGAACTTCCGATCCCAGCTATTATAAATGGACGCAATGGATTTTCAAACAACTATTCAATTCTTGGTACAACAAAGACAACGATAGAGCCGAAGATATCAACTTGCTCATCAAGATTTTTAAAGATTTTGGAAACACAACTGTAAATGCTGCCTCAGATCAAATAGAAAAATTCACGGCAGCGGATTGGAATAACTGGAATTTAAAAGAACAACAATCCATGTTATTGAATTATCGGTTGGCTTTTCTTGCTGACAGCTGGGTAAATTGGTGTCCCGAATTAGGAACTGTCCTGGCCAATGATGAAATTAAAGATGGTGTTTCCGAAAGAGGCGGTTTTCCTGTAGTAAAAAAGCTCATGCGCCAATGGAGCTTGAGAATCACTGCTTATGCTGATCGACTTTTAAAAGGATTAGATAGCGTCGACTTTTCAGACTCTCTTAAAGAGCAACAAAAAAATTGGATTGGAAAATCTCAAGGGGCTTCTCTAGAATTCCAAGTTGAAAATCACGACCTTAAAATAGAAGTGTTTACCACACGTCCAGACACCGTATTTGGTGTGTCATTTGTGGTTTTAGCTCCTGAACTCAGTATCATTCCAGAAATAACTACTAAAGAATACGAAAAGGCTGTTGTGGCCTATAAAAACAGTACCGCTTCCAAATCAGAACGAGAGCGGCAAGCAGAAATAAATAATATTACAGGCCAATTCACGGGTGCTCATGCTATCCATCCCTTTTCTGGTGAAAAAATTGAAATTTGGATTGGTGATTATGTTTTGGCCTCTTACGGCACAGGATCCGTAATGGCAGTGCCTGCCGGCGATCAAAGAGATTGGGAATTTGCAAGACATTTTAACATTTCAATTCCGCATATTTTTGAAGACAAAGACCTATCCGGTGGTGCTTACACTGAGAAAGATGGCACATTAATTAATTCTGGGTTTTTAAATGGATTAACTTTTAAAGAAGCCAACAGTAAAGCTATTGAAGCCATCGAAGCTAAAGGAATTGGTAGAGGCAAAACTAATTTTAGATTAAGAGATGCTGTTTTTTCAAGACAGCGATATTGGGGAGAACCGTTCCCGGTTTATTACGAAGAAGAAATACCTCATTTAATACCTGAAGATCAAGTGGTAACACTTCCGCCTATCGACAAATATCTTCCTACTTCAAAAGGAGAGCCACCATTAGCTCGTGCCAAAAAAGAAGATTGGAATGTTTTTCAAGGAGAAAGGATGGAACTTAATACTATGCCTGGATGGGCCGGATCCTCATGGTATTTTTTGCGTTATATGGACCCGCATAATGAAAACGCATTTGCTTCAAAAGAAAAATTAGACTACTGGAATCAGGTAGATCTCTATGTAGGTGGCGCAGAACATGCCGTTGGACATTTACTGTATTCTCGGTTTTGGACGAAATTTTTAGCCGACATAGGTCACCTTTCTTTT
This sequence comes from uncultured Flavobacteriales bacterium, assembly GCA_905480225.1. Taxonomy (GTDB): domain Bacteria; phylum Bacteroidota; class Bacteroidia; order Flavobacteriales_D; family Parvicellaceae; genus UBA10066. The sequence goes on from CAJQPO010000063.1 coordinate 16,469, forward strand.
GATGAGCCGTTTAAAAAACTAATTAACCAAGGAATGATTCAAGGTCGTTCTAGCTTTGTTTATCGAATAAAAGACACCAACCAGTTTGTCTCCTTTGGCAAGCGAAAAGAATATCAAACAACAAGAATTCATGCAGACATTAAATATGTCGACAAGAATGTACTGGATATTGAAGCATTTAAATCGTGGCGGCCGGAATTTGAAAATGCCACTTTTATTCTTGAAGACGATGGCACCTATATTTGTGGACAAGACGTGGAGAAGATGTCAAAGTCTAAATTTAATGTGCAAACACCTGATGACCTTTGCGAAGAGTATGGTGCAGATGCGCTCAGGATGTATGAAATGTTTTTAGGACCACTTACAGATTCGAAACCATGGAGCACCAAAGGAATTAATGGCGTATCCAATTTTTTAAAAAAATTCTGGAGACTCTTTCACGACAGCAATGGTATTAACTTATCCAATGAAGAGCCAAATGCAGACGAATTAAAAATATTGCATCGAACGATTAAAAAAGTTGCTGGGGATATTGAGCGATTCTCATTCAACACCGCAGTTAGTACGTTTATGATTGCCGTAAATGAATTGTCTGCGATAAAGTGTAATAAGAAAGCCATTCTAAAAGATCTTACCATCATCTTGTCGCCCTATGCACCACACATAGCTGAAGAGTTTTGGGAAATTCTCGGAATGACCGATAGCGTGACCAATCAAAATTTTCCAGAAGTAAATGAAAATTACTTAATAGAAGATGCATTTTCGTATCCAGTTTCCTTCAACGGCAAAATGAGATTTAAAATTGATTTACCCATTTCTTTGACTCCGGAAGAAGTGAAAGAAAAAGTACTTGCCCACGACAAAACTCCTGGTTATCTCAATGGTCAAGAACCAAAAAAAATTATAGTTGTCCCTAAGCGAATTGTAAACATTGTTATTTGAAGCAAATTATTCCAATACTCTTTCTTCTTGCGATCGTCTTTTCTAGCTGTAAAAAATACGACGAAGGGCCCGCTCTTTCCTTTAGATCTAAACGAGAACGCGCCATAAATATCTGGACATTTACCAGTGTTTCAGACCATTCAGGAAATGACCTTACAGCTAATTACAACAATTGGATTTTCTCTATAGATGAAAATAATAATCTATTGATTCAATGGTATCTATCCGGAATAAAAATAGAAACCTACGGAACCTGGGACTTTAATGAAGACAAATCTACTATTGAATTAACTTACACAAATACCATATTAGAATCACAATTTTCTAAATCTCTCGAAATTCTTCGGTTAAAAGAAAAAAATTTAATCGTAAATACAGAAAGTTTTCGGTTCGATTTTTCGGGAACGCTTTAGTTTTCTTGGCATGTTATTTGTTTTGACAAGTCGAACAGAAAGCTAATACCATGAAAAATTTATTTATTTTATTTCTCTCAACGTGTTTTATAAATGCCTCTGCATTTGAAGGCGTTGCTTCAAGGCAAAATCAAAAGACCTCATTTAGAAAAGTAAAAAATGAATCGTTTAAGGCAGGTGAAAAACTAACGTACAAAGTGCACTACGGAATGATAGATGCGGGTTATGCCACATTGGAGGTGAAAAAGACGGATAAAAAAATAAATGGAAGAGAATTACTTCATGTAGTAGGTAAAGGAAAAAGCATAAGTGCCTTTGATCTGTTTTTTAAAGTGCGTGATAGATATGAATCCTATGTAGATTACGACGGGATGTTCCCCTGGATTTTCATTAGGAGAGTATATGAAGGAGGCATTGAAATAAAACAAGATTACACCTTTTATCAACACAAGAATAAAGTCGCGACAGGTAAGGAAAAAATGGATGTGCCAGCTAATGTTCAAGATATGCTTTCAGCCTTTTATTATGCCAGAACGATTGATTTTAGTAACGCTAAAATCAATCAAGTCTTTGAGATGAGTTGTGTAGTAGATGGCGAAACCTGGCCACTTAAAATAAAGTATAAAGGTGAAGAAGAAGTTAAAATAAGAAAAGGCAAGTTTAAGTGCTTAAAATTTGCACCTGTTTTACAAGAAGGAAGAATCTGGAAAAACGAAGAAGATCTTTCCGTCTGGATCACTAACGATAAAAATAAAATCCCCTTACTTGCAAAAACAAAAATTTTAGTAGGATCAATTAAAATGGAACTCAGTGATTACGAAGGGCTAGTAGCCCCTATTGCAAAAATTTGATGCCGAAAGGTATAAGTTAGTCTGTTTAAGTAAATGCTGAGCTATAAAGGTCAGCATTTATTTTTTTATGAATTCTTCACAAGACCAACTTATTTGTACGAGAGAGACGGGTTTTCTTGCCCTTTATTGAAAACATCTGATAAAAATCATACAAAAATAAAGTGGTTGTGGTATTTTTACCACATGGAAATGACTTCTGAAATAAATGAAAAAATTAAACTCCTAAAAGAGAAGTACTCGCAAATGGGGCAAGACATGAGTTCTTACCTAGATGGACTGCTACTTTCCAACTACCTAACCTATTGGGATTACATAAGACTGGATACTCTTTTATCTTTACAACAGCCACAAACAGATTTTCCAGATGAACAGATTTTCATCATGTATCATCAAATTACGGAGCTCTACTTCAAATTGTGTTTACATGAAATTGAGCAAATTTCGAATAATGGCAGAAATGTTCTAGACAATGGGGACGACCGTGGCTGGAAAGACACGCTTGACCCAGATTTCTTTCTGGAACGCTTAAAACGACTCAATAATTATTTCAAAGCATTAACAGGTTCTTTTGCAATCATGATAGAAGGAATGGATCGCAATCAATTTCTTAAATTTAGAATGGCCCTCCTACCTGCTAGTGGGTTTCAATCGGCACAATACAGAAAGATTGAAATTACTTCTACTGACTTTATTAATCTTGTTCACAAAGATAAACGCGCCCAGTATAGTGGAACAGTAACCAACTCAATGATTGAAGACATGTTCAATTATTCTTATTGGAAGAGTGGTGCAACTGAACTGAAAACAGGTAAAAAGACACTCACTTTACAACAATTTGAAAAGAAGTATAAAGACGAATTTATAGCTACTGGAAAAGAATTTAAAGACCGAAATATTTGGAAAAAATACGTTGGTTTATCAGATGATGACCGCGCGCGAGAAGACATACAGCAAGAACTAAAAAAATTCGATGCTAATGTCAACATAAACTGGCCACTGGTACATTATAAATCAGCAGCTAAATACCTAAGTAAAGATTCAGCTGATATTGCTGCAACTGGCGGAACCAATTGGCAAAAATACCTGCCACCAAGATTTCAGAAAAGAGTATTTTATCCCGAACTGTGGAACGAAAAAGAAATCGAAGAATGGGGCCTGGCATTTCTTAATGAAAAAGAATGAAGCTGTATTTCGCCGTTTTATCAGGTTTTATATTCTTTGCTTGTTCTACCGAAACAACTTCAGTTGTTGAAGTTCCTATTATTCGAACAGATACTATACCGGTTGTTGAAGCGGTTTATGAATATGGATTCTGTCTAGATTCATTTACTGTAGATCGTGGGAAAATTAAGCAAGACTGGACATTGAGCCACTTGCTACTCCCGTTTAAAATCTCCCAACTGGATGTTAATAAAGCCAGTCAAATGGCAAAAGATAGCCTAGTGGATTTAAAGTATATCACCAGCAACAAAAGCTATCTTATGCTGTCCAAACAAGAGGACACCAATAAAGTATTACACTATTGCATTTACGACAAGAGCGTTTATGATTATGTAGTATTTGACTTTACAGACTCAATAAATGTATATAAGGTGAGCCGTCCCGTAGCAGAGGCCGAAAGGGAAATGTCCGGCATTATTGGCGATGGATCAAACCTCTCCAACGAAATCCAAAGCGTATCAAAAAACCTAGGGATTACCTCAGAATTAGTCGGGAAAATTGCCCAGACATTTGCATGGAGTATTGACTTTTTCAGACTACATCCAGGAGACAAATTCAAAGTAATATATAACGAGAAATCAGTGAATGGAATCCCTACTGGGACGGGTAAAATTAAGGCACTTTTCTTTCAGCATAAAAATAAAGAATACTATGCTTTTGCCTATGAAAAAGAGAATGAAATCAATTATTACGACGAAAATGGAAATAGTAATAAGTCCTTATTTCTGATGGCCCCGCTTAAATTTACGCGACTCAGTTCACCCTATACAAAACGACGCTTTCATCCAGTGCAAAAGCGATGGAAAGCACATTTAGGAACAGATTATGCAGCGCCTAAAGGCACGCCTATTTGGTCAACTGCTGACGGAACAGTAATTGCGGCGACTTACAGTCGTAATAATGGATATTATGTCAAAATTAAACACAGCAGCACCTACACCACCCAATATTTACACATGACCAAAATCGCTTCAGGAATGAAAAAAGGGCGGCGAGTTCTTCAGGGAGAAACCATTGGATATGTGGGTTCTACCGGCTTAGCAACTGGGCCACATGTTTGCTATCGTTTTTGGAAAAATGGGAAGCAAATCGATCATCGACAAGAAGTACATCAGGCAAGCGAACCGCTTGATGTAGACTTAAAAGATGAGTATCTTGAGCTAATTAAACCGGTTAAAAAACAAATTGATGAGATTCCATACTCAACCAATAATGAAATTGAAATCGCTGATACAGACACTATTAATTAGCTTATTTCTTGCCTCTAGTACTGGTTCTTTTGCACAAAGATCTGCTGATATTCTTCCTTTTATCCCATTTAATAATGAGTCGTATGAGAATTTTCCATTGATAACGATAAAAGTTATTGCACACGTTGTTCAACGAAATCCGACATATCCCGAAAATTTTAAAAATAATGAGCAAGATCAAAAAACAATTCGAGACCTCATTGAACATTGCAATCGCACTTATTCTAAGCTCACCAATCCAAGTATAAAAATAGCAACTAATCCAAAATCAATTGTTGACTCTAGAATAAGGTTTAGACTAGATGATATTATCTTTCATGTAGACTCTAGTGGCTGGGATCGCAATAAATTTAGGATTGTTAATGGTGGAAAATGGCCATATGCAATCGATTCTATTTCAAAAGAAAACAAAGAGCTATTCTTCTTTAACCTTAATGCTTACCGTGGATTTAACCTATCTGATTCTTTGGTTGTTTCCACCTCTAATGGGCCCGTTATTTTACATAAAAAAGATCTTCAAAAGTGGGGCAAAACAACCGTTGTAACCGTGAAAGAACCTATTGATGAATTGGAGCCTATAAATGCAACCTACTTTCGAAGAGTAGATTATAACTGCACCTCTGATAATTGGAAAAAATTAACAGATTCTGATGATCGCCATTTGCACCTATTCTTTACAGGAGCCAGTTCAAAACGAATTCAATTTGGTTGCGCTCCATCGCCCTATTTTTTAAACGTTTCAAACTATATATTCGGTGGGCAATGGGCCGGCAATCAATTAACCGCTCACGAAATTGGTCATACTTTAGGTTTAGGTCACACCAATTATCCTCAGTTTGAAGACTTACCTCGAAAAGACAAGTTCTGTTCTGGCTGCCCGTGTAATGACAAAACAATTTCGAACAACATTATGGGCTACAATGGATGCAGGAATTATCTTTCACCACTTCAAATTGGAAGTGTATACAAAAATTATTCAACCAAAGAGAAACGCATTAGAATGACAACAGCATGCGATTATGATCCCACCCAAACTTCTTTTATTAGCAACAACCAAAAATGGGATAGAGAACGCACAATTCAAGGAGATATCGTTGTCAAAAGAAAACACTCACTTGCAATCAATCAGAACTTGTATTTGGCTAAGGGTGCTTCTATTTATCTTGAAAAAAAAGCCCACCTTATCATAAACAATTGTGTCGTTTCTAATGCTTGTGGAAGTGAATGGAACGGCGCTGTTCTTTGTAGAAAATTCAAACAGAAACGAATCAAACCACCTAGATTTAACAAAGGAACTATTGAGTTCCTTGCCGAAGGAAGGTTTGAAAAAGTAATTGAATAAACGTTATGAATATCATCTTTGAAAAATGTAACCCAATGAGCATTTCAATAAGTCACCCAAACAACCGAATGAGACTTGGCAAGATTGTTGTTTCAATTTAGACATGAAAATTGCCTTGTTGTTAATAGTTCCGCTACTATTGTTTTCGAATAGGTCAATTGCACAAAACTATCTGCTTCTGCTTGATGGTATAGTTCATTATTTTTCTACTTACGATGATTTATCCATACAAGCAGAAATTCGACCGGGCTTTCAAAATACTTTTTTCTCCTTTGGTGTTCGAGGTGGGCACAACAATAAAACGGACAATATAACCATTGGGTTATCCATTTTTTATTCAAAAGACAAGTTTCATGGAGAGATTGGTCCTGGTACTTTCAAAAATTCTCATTTTGGACTCTATGGCGAAAAAAAGTTCAGAAAAAATCGAAATCAAAAATTATACCTATCGACCCCGCTAACTCTGGCAGTTGGAGTTAGCACTACCGATCAATATGCCCCGAGCTATGCTGATAATTCCATTTACTTTTACTCGGAAGCAGAGTTGTTGATTAATTACGGTCTTGGTAAGCGCATTCAATTAAATTTCGGTCCTGGTGTTCGTATTTGTGACGGTAGTGATACTTTTGGATTGAACGATAGAGATTTATCGGGTCTTTCCTTTCAGGCAGGAATTCGATTCGGAAACTTCACTCAATAACTAAGTCAAGAAAAAATATATGTCAAAAAATAACCCTTATTTGGACTCCATTTATTCCTCCATATCGAACTTTCCAACGATATTATAATTTTTAAATCCTCCAATTACCCTTCCACCAATTAGGTTGTTTTCAATCCAGCTTACAACTCTGTACTTGGTTTTTTCATGTTTATGTTTGGGTCGATTTGAATTCCTTGAACCATTATACTGTAGGAGGTTGTCCCAATCGTGTTTGTTAATCCAGTCCTCCATAACACGCGGGTGTTCACCATTGAAAGTATTTAGCTTATGCAGTGGTCCATAATCATGTGTGTCTGGTTCATTTTTCATAAACGATGCTGTTGCCTCTTCCCCACGATAAGAATTGCTGTTTTTCTTGGTTTTTTTTGTCATTAGTGCAGGAGGTCGCACATACCCATAATGGAAAATGTATGCTTTCAGTTCAATGACATTTAACTTTCTACAACCCTCCTTCTTCTGATAGTCTTCGAATGTACCATCATGCTGTTCAAACCACCTAAATGATTGCGCATCTTTCCAGCTGTGGATTTTTGAATCATTTCGGATAACCCTGATTTCTTTTTTATACCATACATGATCATTATGATAATGCTTGTAATCTCCCCAAAAGTGATAGTAATTAAATAGAAATCCTTCAACCTCTTTTTGTTGATTGAAGTGTTCACATGCAGCCTTAATCACGGGTAGGTTTGATTCATGTATCGCCTCATCACATTGGATATAGAAAAGCCAATCTCCAGTACAATTCTGCTTCGCAATATCTGTTTGTCTGGCAAATTCTGTGTTTCTTGTATAAGTAGATGTATCCCAAACGGTATGTACAATCCTAATTTTATCAGAACCTATGCTATTTATCAGTTCAAGCGTATTGTCATCTGAATCATTGTCACCCAAAGCTATGACAAACTCATCGCATATCGGCAGTATGGAAAGGATTGCCTCCTTTGCCGGAATGTATAGCTTACTCGCATTTTTAACAAAAGTGAACCCACTAATTTTCATACTGCGTAAAGCTAAGTCGATTTCCGTAACTTTGAACTATTGATGCCAAAATCAGTTCAAATATCAGTCGTTATCATTGCGTTCAACGAAGAACGAAATATTGGTCGATGTATTGATAGTGTTAAAGAAATTGCCGATGATATTGTTGTTGTAGATTCATTTTCAAAAGACAATACCGAAGAAATCTGTTCAGAGAAAAATGCTCGTTTTATCCAGCACCCATTTGAAGGACATATAGAACAAAAAAATTGGGCAATTACACAAGCCAAACATCAATATGTACTGTCTCTTGATGCAGATGAAGCCCTTGATGAGCAATTAATCAGTGAAATTTCTTTTATAAAATCAAATTGGACTCACGACGGTTATTCAATGAATCGTCTAAATCAATTTTGTGGGAAATGGATTAAACATGGGGGGTGGTATCCTGATAAAAAGTTGCGTTTGTGGGATTCTAGTAAAGGAAAATGGGGCGGCACCAATCCTCATGATTGTTTCCAATTAAATGAATCAAGCACCATTAAACATATTCAAGGCGACTTGCTTCACTACACCTACTATGAAGTTAATGAGCACATACGGCAAATTAATTACTTCACAGATATTGCTGCTCAAGCCTATTACAACAAAGGGAAAAGATCTGATTTGATTAAAATTTATATTAAACCAAGACTTCTTTTTCTTAAAATGTACGTACTCAAACTTGGCTTTCTTGATGGGTATTACGGTTGGGTAATTGCCAAAAACTCAGCCCATTCTACTTTCTTGAAATATGTGAAACTACGTGAAATACAACGAAGAAATTAATGCGCTTTGCTTGTCTTAAATCCTTGAAATATTAGCCAGCAATTAAAAAATCCAAAAAACGTAACCCCAGGTTGCGTTTCTAACGTGTTTTCAGCTAAAAAAGAAAGAATCGCAATTAAGAAAAAAGACAAGTAAATAAAATTTCTGTTCTCTTTTCTCAATATCGGACTGAACAACGCAACCACAAAAATAATGAACCCAATCAGTCCTGTTTTGACCCAAGTTGAAAGGAATTCATTGTGCGATCCTAAGCGCCAGTTCTGATGAAGTATTGAGTTCGTTTTGTCATACATTTTTTGCATTTCTAACTTTCCATCACCCGTACCGACTCCAAATAAAATGTTTTCTGAAATTAATGCCTTGGCTGTTTTCCAAAACTCTAAGCGCATAATTACACTATTGCCACTTGGATTTTGACCATTGATATAAGAATCTATTTCCCAAAATATCTCATTTAATCGCTTGTTAATTCCGAATTTAAGTTCGACTGAAGAGGGGTTACCCGCTTCAATTTCTGCAATTTCATCGATAGTCAAAGACTCCACACCATCTCTGTCTTTGCACAACCCTTTCGAAGTTAAATATCGAATCAATGTCCCCATTACGGGTTGCCCTTTTTCGTCACTGCCTTTCACGTCTACATTAGAACGTTCATTCCACGCTGTTTTCAATCCATGATAATGAATGTTGCGCCATACATAATTGTTGTTTTCGACCTGCGTATTTTCCATGTCATGAAAATAAACATCTCCAGAGGCAGTACCAGATAAAGGTGAGTTGCACACTTTTTCGCTTACTCTGAAATAATCTTTTTTTGCCTTCCAGACGTACATCACGCCACCAAAAACAACTACTACAGAAGTGAAAAAGCCCACATATCTTAACCACGTTATACTTGTGTTTTTGAGTGAATAAACGCCAAGAAATCCAACAAGAATAAACAGTATAACAAAACCCGTAGCAGATTGAATTAAATACAAAAACCCAATAAACCAAAGGATGCCCAAAGAAATTAGCAGCCGGTATGCTTTCTCAGAAAGAATAAAATAAATAGAGAGAACTATGGCAACGCAAATAAGTAAACTTAGCCTGATATGAGAAATGAAAATAGAAATATTGCGAACATCTGTAATATCAAGACTGGTAGGTATCCACTCTAAATAAACACCGACACTAATGAAGGTACTCACCAATGTAGCTAGTACAAAAAGCCTTGCAATCAAAGTAAGTTCCTTTTCTCTAAACCTCGGAATGCTTCCCAAAACAATTGGAAATAACAATAACGGAAGCCTTATTCTGAGTTCTTTTAGCCCTTCGTTTAAATCAGAAGTGCCTACCATCCAGAAAACATAAATGAAAAAAAGAAATGTCAAAAGCAATGCCAGTTTATCCGATTTAAGTTTTTGAAATTTTACTTTGAAATTGCCCTCTAAAACCCAGTTCACCGCTAGCGTAATTGACGATATACTCATTAAAAATTCAGAGGTAGACAAGCCAACAACCAAGATCATAATGGCTGCTAGGTAAATAGAATAATGAGCGCGTTGTCCTAACAAATCTTATTCTTTGACCGTTCCTGCTAATATTTGCGTGTAGCGCGTACTGTCCGTAAGTACTTCCATGGCCGTTTTAATGTACGGATCACTCTTAACAGAGGCTTCAATTCTTCCGTTTTGATAATAATACCGGGAAACTATCTCATTTTCCAATAGCTCAATAATTTCTTCCTGATAACGTTCTAAATCGACTGATTTATCTGCTGTTAGTTTAGAGCGTAGCGCTTCAATTTCACTCTTTGCATCTTCGTAATACTTCTCTTCTTTAGCAACGTCCGTAAACGCAGCTAAGTACTCTTCAGATTCATTTTTATACTCATAATTTTTGTCCTTCAAAAAGTTGGTGAAATCTGTATATATCTCGTTATTAACTCTAAATGATTTAGCGGACTGAATACTGTCGTATTTATGTCTAAATATTGTTGCATAATCAAATATCAAAGACTTACCAATTAAAGTGCCAGTCAGCCTACTATACATTCCTGGTTCAACAACAACATCCGGATCAATGCCTCTACCATCTTTAACATCTCGGCCATTCTTAGTTTTGAAAAGGGTTATTAACGAATCCTCAACGGCCGTACCTCTTCCGTCATCATTTACATCAGAGTAATCTAATCGCTGTATGCACCTTCCTGATGGCGTATAATACTTGGCAATAGTTAACTTCACTTTTGCATTGTATTGCAAATTCTTGGTTTGCTGCACCAGACCTTTACCGTAGGAATTCATTCCAATCACTACCCCTCTGTCAAGGTCTTGCAAAGATCCAGCAACAATTTCAGAAGCAGATGCCGAATAACCATCAATCAAGACTACTACGGGCATCTCCGTATTCCAGGGCTGATTTTGAGTACTATAGGTTCTGTTCACTTCTTCTACTCTGCCTTTTGTTTCAACGACTACTGTATTCTTATCAATAAAAAAATTAACAATATTTACCGCTTCATTCAAAAGCCCTCCACCATTTCCTCTTAAATCCAAAATTAACTTACTCATTCCTTCATTTTGAAGCTCTCGTATAGCTGTTTCAACATTCTGACTAGCTGTATTTGTAAATGAATTTAGTTTCACATATCCAACCGCTGATTTTTCATCAATAATTCCAGCATATGGAACTTCGGGTAATTTCACATTTTCTCTAATCAATTCTACAGTAGAAATCAATCCATTTCGGTCAATTTCTATAGAAAGGGGCGTACCAGACTGTCCTTTCAATAAGGAGCTTACGTCTTCGGTACTTTTACCTTTCATTTCCTTACCGTCTACTTTAATAATCTTGTCTCCCGCATGAAGTCCTGCCTTTTGAGCTGGATAGCCATCGTATGGCTCAGTAACAATAATAAAATCCCCAGATTTGCGAATCATCGAACCAATCCCCCCGTACTCTCCAGTAGTCATTAATCGATAATCTTCAATTTTTGATTCCGGTATATAATTCGTGTACGGATCTAAAGACTTTAACATCGCATCGAGACCGGTTTTCATGAATTTCCCAGGTTCAACTTCTTCAACATAATAGAGATCAATTTCTTTATAGACAGAACTGAATATGCTGAGGTTTTTTGAAATTTCAAAAAGGTCTGAACTCGACCGAGCTGAAAAAGAAAAAAGAAGCGGAATTGCAATTCCTGCTATAATAAAAGAAGCCACAATACTTGGCTTTTTCAATAAAGAAAAAATATTTTTAATCTGCATTACTTAACTCTATTTTAAGTTCATTTTCTAAACGCGATAAAGCTACGATTATTTTATCTTGAAGCTCTTTCTGAGTGCTTTCGTTATTGTCTCTGTAGAGAATGAAAAGCGCCAATTGTTTTTCTGATTTTAACACGGTATCAAATAGACCTGTTTTCTGAAGCCGATATGCCTCTTTAATCAATCTTCTGATTTTGTTTCTTGTCACGGCCTTTTTAAACTTCTTTTTCGGAACTGAGAATCCAACCTGAATCGGCACTGAACTACTTAGTTTTTGAATTCTCCATAACAATACAAAAGGCCCGCTCTTTATCGAATTACCGGAACTAAATAGTTGTTCCATGATAACGCTACTTTTTAGGCGCTCTCTTTTCGATAATGTACGTTTTGTTGTCACCTATTTTATTTGGGTTGACTGGTTTATGACCAATCCATTGTATTGCCGCCTTTACTTCGCCAGACCGTATTTCATTTTGTACTTGTTATACAAATCATCTTGGTGATTGGTCAAACGCATAAATCTGCCTTGCACAAAAGCCTGTGTCAATTGATTTGTCCTCATGTCAAGCGCATCTCCTTTTGAGACAATTATGGTTGCGTCTTTTCCTTCCTCTAATGTCCCAACTCTATTCGAAATCCCTAAAATCTCTGCTGCGTTTGATGTAATACTCGAAACAGCCTCCTCATAAGATAGTCCATAAGCAACTGCTGTTCCAGCATAAAACGGCAAATTTCGAGTGCCCATTTGTTCCATGTCACCAGCATTATTTAAACAAAATTTAACTCCAGCATCTTGTAATATTTTGGGCAGCTTATATGGTAGGTCAATATCTTCTTCTGCATACATTGGCAAACTATGTACACGTCTCAATACAACGGCAATGTTGTTGTTTTTTAAATTCTCTGCTACCAAGTAGCTATCATAACCCCCAACTAAAACCAAACGGTTCAAATTGAACATCTTCTTGAATGCTATTACATCTTGAATTTCTTTCACAAAATCTGTATGCACAAAAACACTTTTTACTCCATTGAAAACGGTCCTCATCCCCTCATAACGAAGGTCTTTATCGTCATGGAATTTCACGTCGTTGTATGCCTGAGCTACTTGCATAAATGCATTTAAATCCTGTACACTTTTATCATAACTCTTACTTTTCGTCCTTGACCTATTTTTCCAATCATATGAATACATTCGAGGCCAATTAATATGAATAGCATCGTCCATTTTATAGACAGCATCTTCCCAATTCCAACCATCAAAATGGACAACAGATGAAGTCCCTGAGATTCGTCCTCCACGAGGACATATTTGCCCTAAAAGCACCCCATTTGTTTTAACAGTGGCAGTTACTCTTGAATCCGTATTGAATGCAATGATGGAACGGACATGTGGATTCATCGTGCCAACTTCTTGTTGATCTCTGGTTGCTCTAACTGCACCGATTTCCTGCAAACCAAGGGTCGAATTAGGAGCAATGAACCCCGGGTAGACATGCTGTCCAGAAATATCAATAATGGTATCGTATTCGTTTTCTTTTATCGTGATTAAAAGTGCATTCTTTACCATCGTAATTTTGCCCTTATGTATAGCGATGGCAGACTTATTTATCGTATCTCCATTTCCAATATGTGCTTTTCCATTTAAAAGCAAAATACGCATCTCTGTTAATTCACCCGGCGCTTGTACTTGAGCAAGTGCCGAGATGGATACCAGCAATACAAAACCTACAGCTACTATTGACTTTTTTCTAATTACCATCATCGGAAAATACATTGCAATTATGAATTCTATTCTTTTTCTCTTTTATGGGTTGTGTTTCTTCTCCCCCTAATTTTGCTTTAAGCATTTTGGCTATTAAACGAGTTCTTTCTGAAGCAATTTTTGTCCGCTGCAGTTTATCCATATTTTTATCAAATAGAATGTAACCGTCAACTATCGTCTGTTCTGGTTTTGCATAGACCGATAATGGGTGCTTACTCCAAACCACCACATCTGCATCTTTTCCCACCTTCAAACTTCCTACCCGATCATCAATGTGTAACAGTTTGGCGGGATTGAGAGTTACCATTTTTAATGCATCTTCTTCACTCATGCCGCCATACTTGATTCCCTTTGCCGCCTCTTGATTCAGTCTTCTCGCCATTTCTGCATCATCAGAATTAACGGCTGTTATCACTCCCATTTCATTTAAAAGACTCGCATTATGCGGAATCGCATCTCGTACTTCATATTTGTACGCCCACCAGTCAGAAAATGTAGAACCTCCAGCGCCATGTGCCTTCATCTTATCGGCCACCTTATAACCTTCTAATATGTGTGTGAATGTATTTAAAGTGAAACCCATGGAGTCAGCCACTTTCATTAACATATTGATTTCTGACTGAACGTAAGAATGACAGGATATATACCGCTCTTTGTTTAATATCTGCGCTAATGTTTCTAGTTCAAGATCCCGCCTTGGAGGTATCGTAATTGTCGCATTCTTTTTACTCAATTTTAACGAATTATATTCACTCCATTTGGTATCATATGCCTTGGCCCGTAAAAAATGATCATAGTAAACTTGTTCCACTCCCATTCTCGTTTGCGGAAACCGAACCGTGTTATAAGAACCCCAATTGCTTTGTTTTACATTTTCTCCTAGTGCAAATTTGATAAATAACGGCATGTTTTTGTATTTCATCTCCTCAGGTGTCCAGCCCCACTTCAATTTGATTATGGCACTTTGACCACCAATAGGATTTGCAGATCCGTGTAATAATTGTGAAGAAGTTACTCCTCCAGCGAGTTGACGGTATATATTAATGTCATCGGAATTAACCACGCTCGCTATGCTCACTTCTGCAGAAGAAGCTTGGCCACTTTCATTAACGCCTCGGGAAACTGCAATATGTGAATGCTCATCAATTATACCAGCAGTAACGTGTTTGCCCTTTCCATCTATAACAATAGTGCGTGCATCAACAAGATCAAGAACTTCACCAATTGCCTTAATCTTACCATCCTGCAGTAAAATATCCATCCCCTCCAAAACACCCTCTGCTTCATTCGTCCAAATCGTTGCATCTTTAATTAGAACATTCCGTAAAGCGGGCAGCGAATCTAAACCATAAGCCATCAGTGGGAATGTAATCGATCCTGTTTTTGAAGTATCTATTTTTAAGGTTTCTTTAACCTTCGTTTCCTTGTCTTTAAAATCGGCTGTCTTTATTGCTGCCCACATTGCCCACGAACCATCGGGCAACGTACCATTTCCTTCCCACAAGCCACTATTTGAATGTATTGTTCCTGCCAAAGAATAGAAGGCGTCCATCAACTTATAACTCAAGGCAACTTGTTGGTCTTTTACTGAAATCAAAGCTTTAACTTTCTTTCTTTTTGTCACTTTTATGGGCTTATTAGTACCCTCACTTAGCACTAAATCCCCACTTTTATCGACACTGTCCACCACAAAGTTGTATTCAATACTCGCAGTTGGTTTTGCTATAGATCCTGCAACAATCAGCGACCTGTCACTCTCGGCTACTTTTAATTTATAACTACCCCTGAGGTCAATTAAGTTCTCAGAATTAATTACAAACTTGTTTCCCTGAATCCAATTAGAATAGAGAACCGTTTCTTTATCAAACAAATTCCCCGAAGTGACCAAAAAATTAGCATACATGCCAACCCGTAATCCACCAACTAAATCTTGGGCACCAATTATTTTCGCAGGGACTGTTGTTAGAGCAGCTAATGCATCGCTTTCCGTCAATCCTTGCGCCATCGCCTTGCTTATATTCAATTTAAAATCACTTGGCTTTTTTAAGCCATCTGTTGTAATGGCAAATTCAACACCACCATTTACGAGTAACACTGGATTTCTTGGTGCGAGCTCCCAATGCTTCATTTGTGTAAGGCTAATAAATCTGGCTGCATAAGGATCAGAAACATCAAATGGCTTTGGAAAATTAATAGGCACAATAATCGAGCCTCCAGTTGCTTTTATCTCAGACATTCTTTGATATTCATCGCCAGCTCCCTTAAAAATAAATTGATGACCAAATTCGTCACCAATTGCATCTGCACGAAGGATATTTAATTTATCGTTAGCCTCAAATATTTTAGGCAATTGAATGGTTTCTTGGAATGCACCAAGTGATAGATCTAGTGGTAGATTATCTTTTTTATTCTGATAATAAATCCCATCGTAAAAGGTTTGTCTTAAAAGAGCAATAATTCCCATTAAAGAGGAAGGGTAAGATTGCTTAGAAGAACCCTTAGTAAAAGAAAAATGTGTCGCGACCTCAGGTTTTATTATTAAACCACGTTCTGAACCTTGATTTAAAGTAATTAATGAAGAAGTACCTCTTACTATCCCATCCTTGTTATGGCTTAACACCGTTCCAAATCCCATCTCCCTTAGTTCTTTGGCCTTTTTTTCATTCGCAGTAAAGTGCTTGGCTGTACTATATTCTGGCTTTACCGATTCATTCCATCCAAATGCACCATTTTTACGAGATTCTAATTGTGGTCCTTGACCCACACTTTTAGGTTTAGTTTTTGGCTGCCCGTAATCTGAATATATATCAATAAAAGATGGATAAATGTGCTTCCCCTTAAGATCCACTATTACAGTGCCTTTGGGTAAACTCATGACCGTACCAACTTTAACAAATTTGCCATTGCGTACCAACAATGTGCCCTTTGAGCTAATGGACTGACCCAAATGAAGTGTTGCGTTAGTAAACGCATAATATGTGTCAGATTGATTCTTTACCCCATTCGTTGGATATAAGTTTCGATCTTGAGCAATCAGCTGATTCAGGCAAAAAAATGTGAGTGCGAATAGTATGTATCTCATCTTCAATTTGATTCTTGCAAATTTAGCTTAAATCTGCTAAGATGTTAAATTCGATTCAAGAACCTTCTTCTTGTGCTGTCTTGTTTATTACATTTGTAGGTAAATTATAGATTATGAATGCACTGATACACGCTCATTCTGGGTTAAGATGGATTTTATTGATTTTGGTTCTATTTGCCATTATTAAAGGCTTTGGAGGAATCAGTGGGAAGAAACCATTCTCTGCAAGCACAAAAAAAACTGCGCTTTTTGCAATGATTACATGTCATTTGCAATTAGTGATAGGGTTGATTTTATTATTTACCAGTGCAAAAGTGTCGTTCGAATTCGAAGGATCAAAAGTGGCAAGTTTTCTGGTCATGGAACATTTAACAGGGATGATTTTAGGCATTGCGCTTATCACTGTAGGTTACAGTACTTCAAAACGAAGCCAAGATGATAAAAAGAAACACAAGCGTATTGCTATCTGGTATACTTTCGGTCTTTTAGCTATCCTGGGATCAATTCCCTGGCCATTTATTGAACGTCTTCAAAATGGCGGGTTTGGCTGGTTCTAATTTCATCAAAACGACTTTAATTACCTTGTCTATACTTGTTGGGGCTTGTAATAATGAGAAGGATCTTCGTAGTAATGAAGATGGACCCAGTAATGTTGAAGAAGTAAATGTAATGAAGTTATATACCAGGCATTGTGTAGATTGCCATGGAGAAAATGGTGACTTGGGATTAATGGGTGCAAAAAGTCTCGTTACATCCACGATGCCAATTTCAGAACGAATTGAGCTCATAACACACGGAAGTAAAAATGGCAAAATGAACCCTTTTGGCGTGGAGCATTATGGCGATTTAAATACCATAGAAATTGAAGCATTGGCCCATTTTCTTGAAACTTTACGACATTAGTGGGAGATTATTTCTATACAGATACAGAAGAAGAGACCGCAATTTTAATTGGCCTGATAACCCCCGATCAAAATGAAGATCAGGTGACAGAATATTTAAAAGAACTTGCATTTCTTGCTGAAACATCCGGAGCAAAAACGCAAAAACGATTTGTACAAAAATTGGAGCATCCACACCCTGCCACTTTTGTAGGAAAAGGTAAACTGGAAGAGATACATCAATACGTAAAAGAAAACGAAATTGATCTCGTTATTTTTGACGATGAATTGACTCCTACTCAGTTGCGAAATATTGAAAAAGTGCTTGAAATAAAAGTACTTGATCGTAATAACCTGATTTTAGATATTTTTGCCAGTAGAGCTCGAACAGCTAATGCGAAAACGCAAGTTGAACTGGCTCAATATCAATACTTGCTTCCCAGACTAACCAGGATGTGGACCCACCTAGAAAGACAAAAAGGGGGTATTGGAATGCGCGGGCCAGGTGAAACTCAAATTGAAACCGATAGACGAATCATTCAACAAAAAATTGCCTTATTAAAAGAGAAATTAGTCAAGATAGATAAACAAAAATCTGTTCAAAGAGGGAACCGAGGGAAGTTAGTGCGGGTTGCGCTTGTTGGCTATACTAATGTAGGGAAGTCCACGACTATGAATATGCTGAGTAAATCAGAAGTGTTTGCTGAAAACAAACTATTTGCAACGCTAGACACCACGGTTCGAAAAATAGTGGTTAAGAACATCCCGTTTTTACTTTCGGATACCGTTGGCTTTATTAGAAAACTGCCTCATCAATTAGTCGACTCTTTCAAGTCAACCTTAGATGAAGTTCGGGAGTCAGATATCCTCGTTCATATTTTAGATATTGCCCACGGAAGCTTTGAAGAACAGTACGATGTAGTAAATCAAACACTGGAAGAAATTGAAACCATTGACAAACCCACCATCATCTTGTTCAATAAAATTGATGCCTACTCTTTCGCAAATCATTTACCTTATGAAATTCATGATGAGAATGCCAATGCTACATCACTAGACGAATTAAAACGGACCTGGATGGCAAAAATGAACGATAAAAAATGTGTTTTCATCTCAGCCACAAATAAGGATAACATTGAAGAACTAAAAGATGTTCTTTACGACGAAGTCAAGAAAATTCATGTCATTCGATTCCCGTACAATGAGTTTCTGTACTAAACTTATTACGGAACACTAAACCATCCTTTTCTTAAAGTCCCGCATGAATTTAGATGCGTAAACAAAATCATTAACTGCTTTAGACTCTGTGCTAACGATGGACTTCCGGTCTCCTTGCCAATAATTCTCCCCTTCGTAAAGAAACATGATGTTCTCGCCTATCTCGAGTACTGAATTCATGTCGTGGGTGATTACTACTGTTGTCATGTCGTACTCTTTCGTTATGTCTTGAATAAGGTTATCGATAACAATGGCTGTTTTCGGGTCAAGGCCTGAATTTGGCTCGTCGCAAAAAAGATAACGAGGGTTTAAGGCTATGGCTCTAGCGATGGCTATTCTTTTTTGCATTCCTCCAGACGTTTCGGATGGATACAAGTTATTCTTATTAAATATTTCAACTCGCTTCAAGCAAAAGTTCGCCCTGTCGCGCATTTCGTCTCTGGTCATATTAGAAAACATGCTCAATGGAAATATTACATTTTCTTCCACGGTCATTGAATCAAATAATGCGCTTCCTTGAAACAACATCCCAATCTCTTTAAAAATTGTTTTTCGTTTCCGATTGCTCATCGACTGCATATCACGTCCATCATAAAGCACTTGACCATGATCCACATCGTGTAAGCCTACAATACATTTTGTTAGTACAGATTTTCCAGATCCACTTTGTCCTATGACTAAATTGGTCTTTCCTGTATCAAACTTAAATGAAATGTCTTTTAAAATAGACACCTCATTAAAGCTCTTGTGTATGTTTCGTATTTCAATCAATGAGTAACAATTGTGTAACTAAATAATTCACGAAAAGTATTGCGATGCTACTCCATATTACAGCTTTTGTACTTGCTTTTCCTACTTCTAAGCTTCCGCCTTTCACATAATAACCGTAATAGGATGATACCGAAGCAATAATAAAGGCAAACAAGACTGTTTTGATCAGCGCATAAAAAATACTAAATGGTTCAAACCAATATTGCAAACCATATATATAATCAGCAGAAGAAATAATTCCAGAAGCCATTCCAACTACCCATCCACCAAATAATCCAAGAACCATAGAGTAAATGATTATGAATGGAAGGATAAACATAAAGCCTAAAATCTTTGGTAAAACAAGGTAATTCTTTGAGTTCACACCCATTATTTCCAAAGCATCAATTTGTTCCGTTACACGCATCGAACCAAGTTCAGATGAAATTCTACTACCTACTATCCCTGCAAGAATTAAAGAAATAATAGTTGGGGAGAATTCCAAAACAATCGTCTGTCTCGCCGTAAACCCCACTGTATATTTTGGAATTAATTCACTGTCTATGTTAGATGCCGTTTGAATCGTTATGACCATACCCATAAATATGGAAATGATGAATACAATCCCCATTGAATTGACTCCAAGGTTCATGACTTCATCAACACACCTCTTCCAAAAAACTTTCAGTTTGTCTGGTCTAGAGAACGCTCCTCCAAGCATCAACGAATATTCCCCTATTCTTTGAATAAAAGTCACAATAGTCTTTTCACCGCATATTACTGCGCATTTACCCCGCTAAAGTAGGTATATAAAAACGAAACTTAAACCTAAGATTCCGTACTTTTGAACAGTTAACTGAAGATGAAGCAACTAAATAATTCGTATTGATGACTTCTAATATGGTGTTAAACAAACTTATGGACCATGTTCCAGGGGTCAGTTACGGTTACGTAAAACAACTCATTGAGAGCTACAACGTTGTTTTTCGTATTGCCAAACCCAGGTCAACTAAACTCGGTGATTATCGATATAATCCAACAACAAAAGTGCATTCTATATCTGTTAATTCAGACCTGAACAAATACTTATTTCTGATTACTTTCATTCACGAAATGGCTCATTATCGACAAGAAATAAAATACAAGCGTAGAACAGCTCCACATGGTAAAGAATGGAAAATAGAATTTCATACTTTGATGGCTCCACTTATAGAAGAATCAATTTTTCCTGATGAAATCTCAAAACACTTATCCAAACACATGGAAAACCCGAGAGCAACGTGCTCAGACTCCCAATTAATGCGACTTTTAAAAAGGTATGATGAGCAACCTCATCTTGTATTAGAAGACCTAGAAGATGGAGATTTATTTAAAATCCATAACAAACAAATCTTCAAAAGAACCAAGAAATTGCGCACCCGATATGAATGTATCGATATTTCAACAAATCGAAAGTGGTTCGTGCATGCTTTAACCAAAATTGAGTTTGTTAATTAAACAACAACAAAATTCAAATACCAATTGGTAGGTATGATTACTTTCGCAGTTCAATAATTTTAAAACACATTAATTCCATGATTACATCTGAAATTGAACTGCAATTATCTGAAATGGCCGAAGGTCTTGTTGGTTCAGAAATAATAAAACTTGCAGGAGAAGTTAAAGCAAAAGTTGCAGCAGGTGCCTCAATTGCTAATTTAACCATTGGTGATTTTAATCCTACGGTTTTTCCAATTCCAAAAGAATTAAAAAACAATATTATTGAGGCATATGAAGATGGACATACTAATTATCCGATGGCCAACGGAATGTTCGAGTTAAGAACTGAAGTTTCGAAATACATCAATAAACGACAGCATCTGGATTATGACCCTGAAGAATTTTTAATTGCAAGTGGTGCAAGACCACTTATTTACGCAGCTTATCAAACCATCCTTGACCCGGAAGACACTGTTGTTTTCCCTGTACCATCATGGAACAATAATCACTATACACACCTTTCTAATGGGCATCCTGTATATATCGAAACTTCAGCAGAAGATAACTTTATGCCAACTGCAGCAAATTTAAAACCTCATATTTCTGATGCAAGCTTAATAGCGCTGTGCTCTCCCTTAAATCCAACAGGAACCGTTTTCAAACGAGAGACCTTATCTGCAATATGTGATTTAGTATTAGCTGAAAATAAAAGACGTGGTCCAGCAAAAAAACCTGTCTATGTTCTTTTCGACCAAATCTATTGGGCACTTACCTACGGAAATACTGAACACTGCGACCCTGTTTCACTAAGACCTGAAATGAAAAATTACACCATCTTCATTGATGGTTTGTCAAAAGCTTTTGCAGCCACAGGAGTGCGTGTGGGATGGGGTTTTGGGCCAAAAAAAGTAATTAATAAAATGAAGTCCGTTTTATCTCATATTGGTGCCTGGGCTCCAAAAGCTGAACAGATTGGTGCCGCAAGTTTCTTAGGTAATTCTGTTGCCGTTGATACGTACTTATCTGAGATTAAGTCAAAAATTGAGTTGCGATTAAATGGGTTTTATGCTGCCATTATTCAACTTAAAAATGCTGGTCATCCTGTCGATGCAATTCCTCCTCAAGCGGCAATGTATCTTACTGTTCAATTTTCTTTAGTAGGCAAAAAGACTGCTGATGGAAAACTACTTCAAACAACGAAAGCAGTAACCAAATACTTATTGGATGAGGCCAATCTAGCAATTGTGCCTTTTTATGCCTTTGGCACCGATATTGGATCATCCTGGTATCGGTTATCCGTTGGCACTGCTCAAGAAACAGATATCAATCAGGTTAGCAACGACCTGACACAAGCATTATCCAAATTGTATTAATTTGCGCTCATTATGAAAGATAATTTTGCTGTAATAATGGCGGGTGGCATCGGCAGTCGATTTTGGCCAATGAGTAAAAGCTCTTACCCGAAACAATTTCATGACGTTTTAGGTACTGGAAGAACTTTAATTCAGATGACATTTGATCGATTCAAAGACATCTGCCCTGTAGAAAATATACTTATTGTAACCAATGAGGATTACAAAAACCTCATATTAAAACAACTACCTGAAATAAAGGAAAGTCAGGTTCTTTGTGAACCGAGCCGCAGAAATACCGCTCCTTGCATTGCCTATGCCTGTTATAAAATAAAGGCAATAAATGAAAAAGCAAATATAGTTGTAGCACCCTCAGATCACCTTATTTTAAAGGAAAATGTTTTTACTGAGTGTATTCATTCTGCCATTGTACAGTCTAACAAAAACAATAGCCTAATTACTCTTGGAATTAAACCCAGCAGGCCTGACACAGGATATGGGTACATACAATTTCGAGATGACTCGGGCTCTTCTCATTCGACGATTAAAAAAGTTAAAACTTTTACTGAAAAACCGCATTTAGATCTTGCAAAACAATTCTTGAATAGTGGTGATTTCTATTGGAACTCAGGAATTTTTATTTGGACCGTAGACAGCATTATTGAGGCCTTCGAGAAACACTTACCTGAAGTAGCCAAGCTTTTTAAAGAAGGAGAAGCCAGCTATCATACGCCTGATGAAGCTGTTTTCATAAACAAAATATATCCCGTTTGTAAAAACGTTTCCATTGATTATGGCATCATGGAAAAGGCGGAGAATGTATATGTAGTTTTGTCTGATTTTGGCTGGTCTGATCTGGGTACTTGGGGCTCCTTGTACACACACGTAGAACATGATTCGGATTCTAATGCAGTCATTGGAAACGATGTAATGATGTACGATTCTAAAAGCAATATGGTGAAAATGCCTGATGATAAATTGGTTGTTATCCAAGGGTTGTACGACTACATTGTAGTAGAAAGTGACGGAACCTTGTTGATTTGTAAAAAGCAAGATGAACAGAAAATTAAACAGTTTGTCAACGACATAAAAACAAGCAAGGGCGAAAAGTTCGTTTAAACTTAATACGATAGTATCAAGCCTCTTCCTTTGCTCCCAACAGCAATGATATTTCTAGAGCTGGGAACACCAACAACCGCATTCATGTTTTGCTTGTTAATTTGAACCCACGTAGCTCCACCATCAACAGATAAGTCTGTTCCATTTGAACCAAC
>CAJQPO010000064.1 GCA_905480225.1 uncultured Flavobacteriales bacterium
TACCATAATCCGTATCAAACTTTTCTCGAACACCATTTGCCATCTGAATGATTACTTTCTCACTCACCGCACCATATTTAATAAGAGAATCCGGTGAAACACCCAGTTCTGAAGTTTTGGACTCATATGAATAGGCAATTACAGATCCTAAATAATATTCTGAGCTGCCCGGAACCATTGTAATCTGGCTGGCGAGATAACCCGCTGTGCAGCTTTCAGCGGTACTAACTGTGCCTTTTCGCTCCTGTAATAATTTACCTATTACCTCTTGCAGCAACACACCATCATAACCAAATATATGTTTTTCGATTAATGGTTTAACCTCCTGCACCTTCGTGTAGACTAATGCTAATGCGTCTTGCTGCTTGTCAGCAATACCCATTATGCGAAGCTTCACAATTCCGGGAGAAGG
The DNA here is from genome assembly GCA_905480225.1 of uncultured Flavobacteriales bacterium. Lineage (GTDB taxonomy): Bacteria > Bacteroidota > Bacteroidia > Flavobacteriales_D > Parvicellaceae > UBA10066. The sequence goes on from CAJQPO010000064.1 coordinate 413, forward strand.
CAAATAAGCTAGGCCATACCCTTCTACCCTTAATTGTTGTTCCCAATGCTGGAGTTTATCGGCTAAGCTCGACTCAGGAATACCTTCAGTCATAATGGTTTTATACACCCGTGGAACTACCTTGAAAAAGTGTTTTATCATAGGCAATACGGATTCTTCCATCATTGCCTTCATTTCATACGGAACTCCCGGCATAGAAACAAAAACTTTGTCTCCACGTTCAAACCACATTCCACTAGCTGTACCTTCCCAGTTCCGGATAATTTTCGAATCTTTTGGCAACATGGCTTGGTCCTTATTCACTTGCAGCACTTCCACATTCCGCAACTTAAAATAGGCTTCAATTTCTTCTAGAACCTCGTCATTTAAAACCAGCTCTGTATCAAAATAAGAGCACAACGTTTCCTTCGTGATATCATCTTGGGTAGGGCCTAAACCTCCCGTAATTAAAATTAAGTCAGCCCTTTCTTCAGCACTTTTCAATGTGCTAATGATGTGATTTTTATCGTCAGTAATAGACGTAATTTGATGCACCCTGATTCCTTGACGTGCCAACTCTGCACCAATCCATGCGGAATTAGTATCAACCGTTTGACCAATTAATAATTCATCTCCTATTGTAATAATTTCTGCCTGCATAACTCCGATTTAAATTTGGCAAAATCTTTGTATGTTTAACCCGAAAGTAAATACAAGAAAATGAAAAAGAAAATATTACTCCCTCTAATTACCATAACGTTAGCATTTGCTTCTTGCGAGGTGCTAAACGATTTAGGGATTGAACTTCCGGAGACCAGCACAATACCTGCTGGATTATCACAAGGCGAAATCATTGAAGGATTAAAAAGCGCATTAACTGTCGGTGCAGGAAATTCTTCTGCCACCGCCAGCAAATTAGATGGATTCATGAAAAATTCAAAAATTAAACTCCCATTTCCTCCTGAAGCCGAAAGTGTAAGGGAAAAAGTGGCGAAAATCCCTGGTGGTCAAGCTAAAATTGATGAGTTCGTACTTACTTTAAACAGGGCTGCGGAAGACGCTGCAATTGCCTCGAAACCTATTTTCATTGACGCTGTAAAGGGAATGACCGTTTCTGACGGGTTGGCAATCTTGCAAGGAGATGAACATGCGGCAACCAACTACCTAAAAGACAAAACCTCAGCAAGTTTAAAACAAGCATTCATGCCTAAAATCAAAGCATCTATTGACAAAGTGGCCCTCACAAGCAAATGGGAGCCTGTAGCCAACATTTACAACAAAGCAATGTTGTTCACAGGAGGAAAAGCAGTTGATCCTGATCTGAACAATTATGTTTGTGATAAAGCCATGGCCGGACTGTTTTCACTAATTGCTGATGAAGAACAAAAAATTAGAAAAGATCCGATTGCTAGAGTAAATGACATTCTAAAAAAAGTATTTGGAAGTTCCGAAGCGAACGGAGGAAATTAATTTTTCAACAATGTTTAAAATTAAATCTTGCATTGCAGGATTTTTCATTTTTGACACGCCTTAATTGACGAAATGAATAGAAAAACGATTCATCACAACAACCCTATCGAACCATCTGAATTAATCGTCACAAAAGAAGGTGCCATATATCACCTCAACCTAAAACCACATGAAATAGCGGATACTATTCTTATTGTAGGGGATCCAAATCGCGTCGAAAGAATTTCAAGACATTTTGACGAAATCAATTTCAAAATAGAGAATCGTGAATTCATTACGCATACTGGAAGAATTGGCGATAAATCTATTACCGCAATGTCAACTGGAATCGGCTGTGATAACATTGATATTGTAATAAATGAATTAGATGCCTTGGTGAACATTGACCTGGAGACAAAAAAAATTAAGGAGAATTTGAAATCATTGAACATCATTAGATTGGGCACTTCCGGATCTTTACAACCTGAGATCCCTGTCGACTCATTCGTCGCATCCACATTTGGATTGGGATTTGACGGTTTAATGAACTTTTATTCAACCGATTTCACACCAGAAGAATTGGAATTAAAAAAAGCATTTACCGAACATACCAGTTGGTCAAGCTCATTAAACCCGCCATATTTCTCCAAATCATCACCATCATTATTTAATATAATTGGGGCGGGTATGACACCTGGAATTACGGCCACCGCTCATGGCTTTTATGGTCCTCAAGGGAGAACATTGAGACTACAACCCGCAATAATCAATCTGAACGAAAAGCTCAGAACTTTTAATCACGAAGGTCTATTTATTTCTAATTTCGAAATGGAAACATCTGCATTGTACGGGCTCTCTGCTACGCTAGGACACAAGGCATGTACCGCTTGTGCTATAATAGCTAACCGATTTAAGAAAGAATACAGTAAAGATTACCAAGCCACAGTTGATCAATTAATTGTTAACGTTCTTGGCAAAATAGCCAGTACACAAATTGATGTTGATAAAAACGAATAGTATTAACTGATTTCAGGAAACTTTAGGCGCCATCTTTGCGTTGACATTAACATGGCTCAACAAAAGGAAATAAAAGCCCTGATTCATCTGATTGATGATCCCGACGAGCAGATATTTAATCAAATAAGAGAAAAAATCCTTTCAATAGGAAATGAAGTAATCCCTTTATTAGAAGAAGCCTGGGAAAATCAGAATCTTGGAGTGCTTTATCAGTCGAGGATTGAAGATATTATTCATAAAATTCAATTCGACGCTGTTTACCACAATCTTTACCAATGGGCAAATAGTGGAAGTCAGGATTTATTGGAAGGAGCATTAATCATCAATCGTTATCAATACCCCGATCTAGATGAGGAGGACATAAAAAATAAAATAAGCGCAATCAGACAAGACGTTTGGATTGAATTGAATAACAGCTTAACAGCCTTTGAAGTAATACGCGTAGTTAATTACATCCTGTTTGACCTTCATGGATTCACTGGAAATAAAAAAAATTACCATTCGCCTCAAAATTCATACTTAAGCACTGTTTTAGAAAGTAAAAAAGGCAATCCCCTTTCCCTCGCAATTTTGTATTGTATTATTTCACAGCAATTAGAAATTCCTATCTACGGAGTCAATTTACCTAGTCATTTTGTTTTAGCCTACAAAGACAACAACAATGTCCTTGATTTTTTAGATACTGATCAAGAAGATAATGGTGTACTTTTTTATGTCAATCCATTTAGCAGAGGAACAATATTTAATCGCACAGAAATTGAGCAGTTTTTAGATCAACTAAAATTAGAACCTAAAAGTAATTTCTTTGAGCCATGCTCCAACATTGAAATTGTTAAACGAATATTAGCAAACCTGGTGTACAGTTATGAAAAACTCGGATATCCAGAGAAAGTAAACGAATTAAAAGAACTTAAAAGCGCCTTAGAACCGTAAGTAACGCTAAACACACCATATGGTTGATTCCTCATCTGAGAATAAACAATCAGATAATTCAGAATTTGAAGAACCTACTCCAAGTAAAAAATCGAGAAGGCTCCTCTCCCGTATAATCTATTTTTTTCCGTTACAACTTTTGTTGGTGCACATTAAGCACAATTTTCTCTTGTTGTTCTTGTGGTTTCTATTGTTTGGGTTTCTACTTGGCTGGATAGGTACAAAGTACGGAATGAATTATCTCTTTTTGTACCCAGAATACCTCGGCACTGTTAATTTTTGGTCATTTGCTATTCTTGGGTTTTCTCTAGGTGGATTCATTTCAGCTTTTAACATATATAGCTACATCAAAAACGGACCTGATTTTCCATTTATAGCAACACTGCTAAGACCATTTCATAAATATTCAATCAACAACTTTATTCTTCCTGCCGTTTATATTTTATTATTAATTGTGAAATCCGTTGAATTTCAATACAACAATGAACTGGTTCCTGTTAACATCATAATATTAAATATTTCGGGACTAGTCTCTGGCATGCTTCTGTTCTTATGTCTGAGCCTGTTGTATTTCTTTAGATTAAATAAAAACCTCTACAAAATATCAGGAAAATCTAACGAGTACTTTGATGATCTCGACAAGAAAAATTCCATAGAAAACCCCTCTCCCAGGGCAAAAAAATGGTACAAACGGATGCGGAAAAAGCAAATGAGTCACAGCGGCTGGCGCGTTGACACCTACATTGGGAAATCCTTCAAACTCAAACTTGCAAGAGACTCAAAACATTACGACAACGAACTATTAAAAAAGGTTTTCCTTCAAAATCACTTAAACGCTTCGATTTTCGAAATCACTTTATTCATTTCCTTTTTAATGCTTGGCATATTTAGAGAAATTTCCTTTTTTATTATTCCTGCTGGAGCAAGTGTGATTCTTCTGTGCACCATGATTCTTATGTTACTTAGTGCCTTCAGAAGTTGGTTTAGAGGTTGGACCATTCCAATTTTATTCTTCATTTTTCTTCTTTTCAACCTTGTCAGTAGTCAATTTAATATTTCTAGTTTCAGAAATTATGCCTACGGACTGGACTATTCAATACAACCTGCGGAATACTCCATTCAAGCACTTAAGAATATCGCACTCAATGCGGAGCAGTGCGAAAAAGACTTGATCATCGGTAAGAATGCACTTAACAATTGGCTGACCAATACGGGAGAAGAGCGTCCCTATTTAATCGTAACGAACTCAAGTGGTGGTGGTCTCCGTTCTGCGCTATGGAATTTTGAAATATTCTCTTACCTGGATAGCATCACAGCATTTGATTTCTATAAGAAAGTACAATTCTCTACCGGGGCTTCGGGAGGTATGATTGGCTGCGCTTATTACAGAGAACTGTATTTAAGAAGTTTAACCAATGAGATCACCCCCGAATCAATCAGTGAACACGGACATAATATTTGTAAAGATTTACTTAATCCTGTTGCGCTAAGTATTGCAACGAATGACTTTTTTGTACGCTTAAAAACGTGCACAGATGGTAAATATGTATACAGAAAAGACCGTGGATACACCTTTGAAAATCAGCTCAATTTGAATACTGATTTTTTAATGGACAAACGGCTAATTGATTACCAAGCTCCTGAGCAACTCGGAAAAATTCCAATGATGCTGTTTTCACCGACAATCAATAATGACAGCAGGCGCATGTTAATTTCTTCACAACCAATATCTTACATGTGCAAACCTTTCAACTGCGGAACGTACAGAGGCTCTATAGAAGACATTGAATTTAACCAATTGCTTAAAGCGCATGACCCGCTTAATTTAAAATTTACAAGTGCAATTCGCATGAACGCTACCTTTCCTTATATTTTACCTCAAGTATGTTTACCCACAACTCCCGAAATCAATTTAATGGATGCAGGAATACGGGACAACATAGGAATTAAGTCAACCATTAAGTACATTGATGCATTCGCTGATTGGATTGAAGAAAACACAAAAGGAGTCATCATCATTCAAATACGAGATACCAAAAGGCATTTCAAACTGATTGAGTCAACCAACACCAACTTGGCAAATAGAATTTCAGCACCTTTAAAAACCTTTTATGGAAATTTCACGAAAGTCCATGATTACAACAATGACCAACTTTTAGAACATTTTATAGCCGATTCAAAATTCCCCATTCAAGTAATATCCTTCGAATTAACACAAGAAGGCAATGAACAAGCTTCTCTAAGTTTTCATTTAACGGAACTGGAAAAAACACAAATTCAAAGAGAAATTAATTCGAAAATGAATAAGGAACAATTCAACTTGTTACTTAATTTATTGCAAGAATGACATTAATCTGTATTTTCAACATTTAATGAGTACGCAGGAATCAGATAGCACCCCCAATGATAATAATCAAAAAGTTGATTACGATCCTACAAAAATTGATAAGGAGCAATTAAAGGGTGCTCCGAAAGCATTATTACGGTTTTTAAGAGATATCCTAAGTATCAAAGATGAAGTTGATCAAGCCGCTACTGTAGAAATTATCAAGTCTAATATCGTTTTTAGGGGCGCGAATGTTTGGGTTTTGATTTGCTCAATCATTGTTGCATGTATCGGTTTGAATAATGATTCTACTGCAGTTATCATTGGAGCCATGCTTATATCACCTTTAATGGGCCCAATACGAGGCATGGGACTAGCTATAGGAACCAATGATTTCAAAACGTTAATCTCATCCCTGCTCAACTTCGGGGTTATGGTAGGGATCAGCTTTGTTGTTGCATGGTTGTATTTTCTTGTTTCTCCGATTAAAACCGCCACTCCTGAGCTACAATCAAGAGTCCACCCACAAGCACTCGATGTTTTAATAGGTTTCTTTGGTGGCCTTGCAGGCATTATTGCATCAGCTACTGGTGACCGTTCCACAGTTGTTCCGGGAGTAGCGATTGCTACAGCGCTTATGCCTCCCATGTGCACCGCTGCATACGGCTTAGCTGTTGGCGAGCCTGCATTCTTTTTTGGAGCACTTTACCTCTTTCTTTTAAATACTGTATTTATTTGTCTTAGTACAGTACTTACGGTTAGATATTTAAGTTTCCCATTAATGAAATTTGTTAATCCAAAGACAGAACGAAAAGTTAAATTGTACTCTTTTATCGTACTTCTTGGCATAGTGGTGCCTAGTATATGGTTTTTCATGAAATTAGTACGTGAAAATCAATTTGAAGAATCCGTAAAAAACTTTGTCAAACAGGAAATTAATTATGATGAGTTCTTTTCGAATGTAGAATTAGATGAATTTGAATATGAAACAGACACCGGAATTATCTATCTCAAGGTAATAAGTGGATATATTGAAGACTTGCAAATAGATTTATGGCAATCAAAAGCACATCAATATGACAAATTAAAAAACACAGGAATTGTTTTGCGAAACAATAAAAAACCAGAGAAAATCGAGTTGAATGGATTTATCAGTACAGAAATGTACAATGATCAAAAGAAAACAAGACAGCAGTTAGAAGCCAGCTCAAAAATTTTGCGATCTACCCTATTTAAATATGAATCCTCTGAGATTGATAGCGAACAACTTGCGCGACTCTTAAAAGTCAATTACGAGTCTTTAATTGACAGCATTGAATGTGGACCCATGTATATAAATAACCTGCATGACAGCATTGATACCGCATCTCGATATATTGTTTATTGGAATCCTTCATTGGCTGATAGTATTGTTAATAATAACAGGGGAAATCTAGAACGGCATATCATTTTAAATATGGAATCAAAAAATTCTAAATTTTTGCATATCAACAATTATGGGGAAAAATAAAAAAAACAGAAAAGATGTTGTTTATTCAACGAATCCTGATTTCGATTACGAATATGACGAAAACAGTGAATCAAGCACATTGGCACCGAATGAGCAACATTTGACATCTCTCATAGATCGAAAATTAAGAAAAGGTAAACCCGTTACACTGATAACAGGTTTTGTGGGCTCAGAAAGCGACTTAAAAGATTTAGGGAAATTGTTAAAAATAAAATGTGGTGTTGGAGGCTCTGTTAAAAATGGAGAGGTCATTCTTCAAGGTGACGTGAGAGATAAAGTGATTGACATGCTAAAAAGTCTGGATTACAATGTTAAAAAATCAGGCTGACAAGCTATATGTAATTTCAATTCTATTGACAATCACATCAAGTCCTTATATAAGGTAATTATAATTACTCCGAATATTTCGCTAGAATTCCTAATTTCGCGGTTAATATGAGCTTTCAGAAAGAAATCGAAAAGAGAAGAACGTTTGGAATAATTTCTCATCCGGATGCAGGAAAAACAACATTAACTGAAAAGCTACTCCTTTTCGGTGGAGCTATACAGACTGCAGGAGCAGTAAAATCGAATAAAATTAAAAAAACGGCTACCTCAGATTTCATGGAAATCGAAAAGCAAAGAGGTATTTCTGTAGCAACATCTGTCATGGCTTTCAACTACAGAAATACGCAAATCAATATTCTAGATACACCAGGACATAAAGATTTTGCAGAAGATACTTTCAGAACACTAACAGCAGTAGACAGTGTTATTTTGGTTATCGATTGCGCCAGTGGTGTCGAATCACAAACCGAAAAGCTCATGGAGGTTTGTAGGATGAGAAAAACACCCGTAATCGTATTCATCAATAAAATGGATCGGGAAGGTCGAGATGCCTTTGATTTATTGGATGAGTTAGAAGATAAATTAAGTATAAAAGTAAGACCACTTTCTTGGCCTATTGGTATAGGAGAGACTTTCAAAGGGGTGTATAATATGCACCGTGGAAATTTAAACCTGTTCGAAGGAAGTAAAACAAATATTGCTAAAGAGAATATTGAAATTGACAACTTACAATCTACTGTTTTAGACCAATACATTGGTGCAGATTTTGCGAACGAGTTACGAGAGGAAGTAGAGCTAGTTAATGGCGTTTATGACGAGTTAGCTGTTAGTCAATATCTCAGTGGCGAGGTAGCGCCTGTATTTTTCGGTAGCGCATTAAATAACTTTGGTGTACAAGAATTACTCAATACTTTCATTGAAATAGCACCAAAACCAAGAGGAAGGGAATCAGATTCAGGATTAATATCTCCATCTGACGATAAGTTTTCGGGATTTGTTTTCAAAATACATGCTAATCTTGACCCCAAACACCGCGATAGAATTGCTTTTCTAAGAATAGTTAGCGGCAAATTCGAACGAAACAAATTCTATCAGCACTCCCGAGTTGAAAAAAAATTAAAATTCGCCAATCCGACAAGTTTTATGGCTCAAGATAAAAGTGTCATTGATGAAGCTTACCCAGGAGATGTTATTGGCTTATATGACACAGGGAATTTTAAGATCGGTGATACCCTCACAGAAGGACCCTCTTTTCTTTTTAAGGGGATACCTAGTTTTTCTCCAGAGATTTTTAAAGAACTCCAGAACAACGACCCCATGAAATCTAAACAATTAGAAAAAGGAATACAGCAGCTAACAGATGAGGGGGTTGCGCAACTTTTCATAAAACAACCTGGAAATCGAAAGATTGTTGGAACCGTTGGAGAACTTCAATTTGAAGTAATTCAATACCGTTTGAAGCATGAATACAGCGCAGAATGTACATTTGTGCCCAAAAATTATTTCAAGGCCTGCTGGATGACAACAACTTCTGAGGAACAATTAGCTGAATTCTTGAAAAGAAAAGCAAGTTATATTGTTAGTGATAAAGATGGCAATCCGGTTTTTCTAGCAGAATCACCGTGGCTTCTTAGCTCCGCCGAACAAGATTTTCCGGAGATTACATTTCATAAAACATCAGAATTCAAATTAGAAAAGAGTTATCTTTAACAAAGCTCATTTTTGGCTAAATTATTGTAGCTTAAGGCAAAAGAGATTTAAAGATGCTCAAAACTTATTGCTTCATTCTATTAATTGCACTTACCTTTAATGGAGTTGGTCAATCCAATATTGACTGGACAGCTGGATGGGATAATAAAACACTTAATCAAGCCAGAAACCTGACGTCTTCTAACATGAATGAGGTTGAGAAAAATGTACTCTTTTATTGCAATCTTGCTCGCATGAAGCCTAAGCTATTTCTAACTACTACACTTCCTTTGTACGTCGAAGTTAGAGGAGTTAAAAATTCTTCTTATTTATCTTCCTTAAAACGTTTCTTGAAAAAATCAAAGAAGTTACCTCCTTTTGTCGCAAATGATTCGTTGCATAAAGTTGCTGAAATTCATGCTGTTCGTAGTGGCAAAAAAGGTACAACTGGACATCAGAATTACAGTAAAAGGTTTAATTATGTTGGAGATGTTTTTCCAACGAACGGAGAAAATTGTGACTATGGTAACCCAAAAGCAATCGATATTGTATTTAGTTGGCTAATCGATGAAGGAATTGCTAATCTAGGTCATAGAAAAAATGTTTTTGACAAAGAGTTTAGTCATGCCGCCGTTTCAATTGCTCCGCACAAATCGTATCAAGTCAATGCAGTAATGACTTTTGGATCACGCTAATGCCATCATTACCAATCTTGCTCAAAAAAATAATTTACAAGTCCATTTATTTGACTCACTTTTAAGGTACTGTCTTCATCAAAGAATGAATTAACGGCTTCATCAATTTCTCCTTTTGTGATTTCTCCGTTATTATCCATATCAAAAGCTAAATATTCCGCAGGAATTGAAGACATATTCGCTGCAACTTCTGTCTCTGTTTTAGACTTTTCAGCAATCAAAACTTGAACCAATTGATCAAATTCATAATTCATGTCAGCCACTTTCACACCCGTTTCCGTATAGGATTCGAAGTGGCCGTGTTTACAATACGTTTCTGTTTTCGGATCAAAAATATAATGCCTTTTATTTTTAATTGTTCCACTGGTATAATTTTCAGCTATTTCATAGATTAAGGAATCTTCATCAATCAATTCTGTGTATTTCAAGGGAAATCCTTCCTCATCATTCCATTGTTCCATTTTTAAATATCCCACATCCGAAATTTCCAGCAAATATTTTAGTCTACCGCTGTAATGATACTTTTCGTGTAACATTATGAACCCATCATCAAATACCCTGCGTTCCCTTATTTCTCCAAAAATATAATAGCTGGTAAAGAGCTTTGGCTTCCCTTTCTTCACCTTCAGTTCTCGCTCAACTTGGTCATTCGGATAATAATTCCGGTATTTAATTAAGGAACCGTCTTCATAAACTCCTCGATGTAAAACTTTCCCATTAGAATAGTAGTCAACTTGTTCCTTATTAGCCAAATGATTGAAAACATCCTTCCTTAAGTTAACCTGCCCCGTTATACCAGGACAATATTGATCGTAAATAACTATGCCATCAGCGGCATCTTCCACTTCTTCTAAGTCATACTGGAAAAGGAAATCCAATTCCAATACCGTACGAATAGAATCTTGCCCAGACACAGACCATGCTGCTAACATTATAAAAATAACCAAGACTAGTTTGTTATAGAAGGGATGGATAGAAATAATCATTTCATTAGTTAGTTGTTTTAATAAAAGAACAAATTCCTGTTACTGATAGAACAACCGCAGATGTTTACGCCATAAAAAACGAAAAGTTTCTTTTAGAAATTCAGGCCTCATTTAAAGAAATTGGGGCCACAAGTAATTTAACTTAGAAAATATTTCAGAAAGAAAAGCGTTTAGCCTCCTTAGAACCAAAGGTTATCTTATTTTTGAGGCTTTAAATATAAATTATGAATAAGCTGTATTTATTTCTGTTGTCCTTGGTATGCTTCGCAGATGCTTTTGGTCAGGCGACCACCATTATTTTTGAAGATTTTCAAGGAGCATTTCCTTCAGGTTGGTCATTGATTAATAATGATGGGCTTTCGCCAGAAGCCAGTGTTGACTTCATCAATGATGCCTGGGTAGTAACGGAAGATTTGGATAACATTGGTTCAGGAGATTCTGTCCTTACCAGTACCTCATGGTATGATCCGGCTGGGACATCTGACGACTGGTTAATTTCTCCACCAATTACATAGGATCATTCGGAAACAAACTCTCATTTAAGGCAAAATCTTATGATGGTAGCTATCCGGACGGATTTCAAGTTTTTGCTTCAACACATAATTTAATCGATAGTTTTTTTCAACAGGACACCTTACTTGATGTTGGTGCACAATCACCTGAATGGACAAACTATTTTATTTCACTTGATTCATTTGATTTAGCGAACCAAACAATATACATCGCTTTCCGAAACAACTCCTCAGACCAATACTTGTTAAGTTTAGACAGTATTTATGTGGGCATTGAACATCCCGTAAGCATAAGTTCAAATGACACGCAAATAAACACCCGTATTTACCCCAACCCGGCAACAAGCAATATTCGAATTGAGACAATTGCAAAAATAATTCGAGTAGAAATTCTTACCACAGAAGGAAGACACCTCATAACCTCAACCAACAATACAGTTGATGTGTCAGAAATAGATAATGGACAGTACTTTATGAAAATAACAACAAGTAAGGGTCAAGTCGTTCAGAAGTTCATTAAACACTAGGGCACACGAGGATTTTCTCCTGAAAATCACATTCCAAAAAAGACCCGCTGTAATATTACTGAACAAAATGCTGTCGCCCACATTACTTTAGTATTTTAGTTTAAAATTACTCAGTGACATGGAAAATGAAATAATCATATATGGAATAGAAGCACTTTTTGGACTCATCTTAATTATTAAAACATTTATGATAGTCCCAGAAAGACAATCGTGGGTCATTCAAAGGCTGGGAAAGTACAATCGAATCTCAGATGCTGGACTAAAAGTTAAAATACCGTTTGTTGAGTCAATCGTATCGAAAGAAAACTTAAAGATTCAGCAATTAGACGTTAATGTTGAAACCAAAACACTAGACAATGTGTTTGTTGATTTAAAGATTTCAGTTCAGTACAGAATTATTAAATCTAAAGTTTACGAAGCATTTTACGAATTAGAAGATCCGCACGGTCAAGTAGCGGCCTATATCTTTGACGAAGTGCGCGCTGAAGTACCAAAACTGAAGCTAGATGATGTTTTTTCTAAAAAAGAAGACATCGCCATTGCTGTTCGAGACAACATATCTGAACAAATGCAAAAATATGGATATAAAATAGTAAAGACATTAATCACGGATATCGCTCCCGACGAATTAGTCAAGATTTCAATGAACAGAATAAACGCCGCTATGCGTGATAAGGAAGCAGCTGTTCAAGAAGCGGAAGCAGAAAAAATCACTATTGTAAAACGAGCAGAAGCGGAAGCAGATAGTAAAAGATTGTCTGGCGAAGGAATTGCACAGCAAAGATTAGCGATTGTTCGCGGATTTAAAGAATCAGTAGAAGATTTCCAACAAGCACTGCAAGAGGTTGATCCCCAAGAAATTATGCAGTTCGTTTTAATGACACAATACTTTGATACATTGACGTCAATTGGCTCAAATAGCACCAATAATACCATAATGGTTCCTCATACTCCAGGAGGCATGAAAGACTTTCAGCAGCAAATAATTGACGGCACCATTATTGGAAAGAAATTGGCTAAGGACAAAGAGGTTGAATGACTTTAATAAATAAAAAAAACCCACACGACGTAGAAGTTTATTAAACCTCTAAAGACACTTATGAGAACGCAGATTGAGTTCTGTAATCCGCCTGGAATCAAAAAGAAACAGCGGCACGCCATAATTCAAACAATTAATTCCCAATATAAAAAACGTTAGGTTTAAATACTGGTCATGTGGGTCGGCTTTCACCTGGACTCAGAATTAACAAAAGTTATTCGATTCCTGTTACTAATTTAAGATTTCTTAACTAATATTGCAATCAGTATCTCACCTAAATTCTTAATTTCAAGAAATTATTTTATTTAACGCTTAATTAAACTAAACCATGGCAGCAAGACACTCCGTTTCCTCAGATGAAGGAATGCAAAAATTAAAAGAAGGTAATAAACGATATGTGGACGATAAGATTCTGGAACCAAGTATTAATTCTCTTCAACGTTATGAATTAATAAGCGGACAGAGCCCTTTCGCCATCATTTTGAATTGTGCTGACTCCAGGGTAGTACCTGAGCTTATTTTTGACAAGGGCATTGGAGAGCTTTTTGTGATTAGAGTTGCAGGCAACATTGCCAATCCTTCATCAATTGCCAGTATTGAATATGCTGTTGAGCACATTGGAACCAATTTAATCGTAGTGCTTGGACACGAGTCCTGTGGTGCAGTTGGTGCAGCAATTGCGAGCTATCCCGACGGTGATAATGGCCCGAATCTAAATCATTTAATTAGCTTCATTAACCCTGCAGTAAAAGCCAAGCCAGGCGCCCCTATTAAGGAAGTGGTAGAATGCAATGCAGAAATTAATGCGACGGCTCTTGTTTCTAACTCTGAAATCATTCGAAAATACGTAGATTCTGGTGATTTAAAAGTGGTACCTGCGTACTACGGTTTCACTTCTGGAAAAGTAGATTTCCTAAACGAAAAATAAATGGGTTGATAATAGAATTTAATAACGTAATTCCAACACCACTGATTGACCAAATCCATTTTAATAAAAATGCATGGGATAAAAAAATTGAACTAAATACAAACAAAACTTACCTGTTAACCTCAGAGAGTGGTAAAGGAAAATCGTCTTTTATTTCGTTTTTATATGGATCACGAACGGATTATTCCGGAGAAATAAGATTGAACGGTAAGCCTTGGAATGCATACAGTTTAGATGAACGCTCAGAATTAAGATGTAATTCGCTTAGCTATCTGCCGCAAGATATTTTATTATTTCCTCAACTGACACTCATTGAAAACTTAAAAATTAAAAATAGCCTAACCCATTCAAAAAGTGAAGAGGAATTAAAAAAACTCATTAGTACATTAGGACTTTCAGCCCAAACAAATCAAAAAGCAGCAACATTATCTAAAGGTCAGCAGCAACGTGTTGGTTTATTAAGAGCACTTATACAACCGTTTGAATTTATCCTGCTTGATGAACCTTTTAGCCACCTTGACCAATCCAACATTGAAATTGCAATTCAGCTAATTGAGAATGTATGTAGCCAAAATAATGCAGGCTATTTAATCTCAACACTTGGCCCAAATCACGGGTTGTCTGTTGACGAAACAATTTATTTATGATTGGTAAATTGATTTTTAATAACAGGAAGGGCAGACAGCTTACTTTCTCTGTCTCAGGCTCCATTATTGGCCTGGTAATTATGTTGTTGTCGATTCAACTATACTTGGACATCACCACTATTCTTCACTCACCTACTATCGCAGGAACAGACTTTTTGGTAATTAACAAAGAAGTAAATATGCTTGTTGATGGTAATTTTAATCAATCAGAGCTTGAGAGTATAAAGGAACAGGAGTTTGTAATCGATGTTGCTCCTGTTTACAGCAATAATTTTCAATCACTTGTTGTTGCTGACGTCGGCCCAGCATCTTCATTTAATACGCTAATGCCATTGATTACGGTGTCCAACGACTTCATAGACAATTTACCTCCAAACTTCAAATGGAAGGTTGGTGACAAAGAAGTTCCTGTAATTGTACCTACCTCTTTTTTTAACTCCTATAATTTTGGTATAGCCGAGGCATCCAGGTCTCCGAAAGTAACAAAAGAACTTATTTCTCACATCAAACCAAAATTAAAAATTGGCAATGCAACTTGGTATAATGTCAGAATAGCAGCTTTCTCAGATCGTTTCTCAGATGGTGTAATTGTTCCAAATAGCTTCATGAATTACAATAACACCAAGTTCGGGACAGGCGAAAAAAACAAAATAAATCGCATAGTAATTAGTACACCTAATTCCAAAAACCCATCCTTAGCCCATTACTTGTCAGATCATTCATACGAAACAAATTCGGACAAGATTAGTGGAGGCAAAGTGACCGAGATTATGAATGTTTTACTTCCAATCATTGTAATCATTTCACTAGTAATTATCCTTTTATCTTTATTAACTTTCATCCAAAATGCCCAATTACTTCTGTCAAATTCGGATTATGAAATTAAGTTATTGGGCTTAATTGGATATTCTTTTGGTGCAATTAGTGCTGCCGTAATGAAGAACTTCAACATACTCTTCGGAGTAATAATCTTGAGTACTGTTCCTATAGTCATTGCAATTAAATACTACATTTCATCCATCTTTAACCATGAATTAGGAATCGACATTGGAATTGGACTAAGCTGGACAACACTAATAGTTGGTTTTTGTATTTATACCTGCTTCTATTTGGTTCAGTATGTAATTATTAAATCAACAGTAAAAAAATTGGTCCAATCATCATAGAAGTAATCAGGTTAATTACTTAATTTTTTGTTAAATATTGGCCATATGCCTTCAAGTTGGGCTGCTTTCTTAAATTTGGTTCGTTATTTGAAATGATACCTTTAATTAACAATTGAAAACAACATGATTATGAAAGAATGGATATTAACACTTGTTACGTTCTTAGGTGTTACGGGTTTCACCGCTCAAAACTATAGCTATACGTTTAAAGTTAACGGTTTAGCTGCTGGACAAGATGTGTATTTAGCAAATTATTTTGGCGATAAATTATACTATTACGACACTACCAAGTCTGAATTAGGTGTTGCTAAATTTGAAAGATCCTCAATTAAAGGTGGTGTTTATGCCGTTGTTCTGCCCGGGCCTAAAACTTTTGAAGTAATTCTAAGTGAGAATGAACCGAAAGTAATACTGCAAACCGACACAATTAATTTTGTGAAATCAATGAAGGTTATAAAGTCTGATGAAAACAAATTGTTTTACACTTATTTCAGTTACTTAAGCGAAAAACAAAGTCTTGCGGGTCCCTTAAGAAATAAAAAGGACCAAGCATCCAAAGATCAACTGGTTGCTATTGACAAAGAAGTAAAGGCACATCAAAAACAATTAGCTCAAGAAAATGGGAATAATCTTTTCGGTGCAATCATTGCAATGAGCCTAGAACCAGAGATTCCGGAGTCTTTAAAGGGGGACACTTCCCTGCAAATGGAACGATATCACTACTATAAAAACCATTACTTTGACGAATATCATCTGGATGATCCTCGAATTGTAAAAACACCCATCTTTGCTAAAAAACTGAAATACTTTTTTGAAAAAGTGTGTATTCAGCATCCAGACTCCATTTTAGATCAAGCCTTCAAACTAATTGATCAACTACCTCAAAAAACAGATCTCTTCAAATACGTGGTGCATACACTTACCTACAAATACGAGACTAGCAAAATCATGGGAATGGATGCTGTTTTTGTCGGAATTGCATTGAGGTACTATTGCAGGGGAAGCAACGGGCAAACCCAGGCTTTCTGGCTTGAAGATCAATATTTAGAGAGCATTAAAAAGGCTCAATTTGCGCTTTCAGACGCACAGACCAAACTCGCAAAAATCAAGGAAAGTAAAAATACGGAAGAGTTTGGGGCCCTAGAAAAAGAAGTTGAAGAAAAACAAAAAAAGCTTGGTGAAGTAGAGAAAAACAACAAAATCAAAGAAATATGCGAAAGAGCAACTACTTTGAACCGTCTTAAATTGTACGGTCCAGCTCCTGACTTGATTCTTCAAGACACAAGTGAAAAAAACTGGGTGGACATCAGAAAGCTACCCAATGAATATAAAATACTTGTGTTTTGGGACCCTGGTTGTGGCCATTGCAAAAAAGAAATTCCAAAACTTAAAAAGCTATATGACGAAATTAAATCGAAAAAGCTAGACATTGAAATCATTGGAGTAAATACTGAACTCGAGAATACACCCTGGAAAAAATACATTCGTGAGAACAACTTGAACTGGATTAATATCTCCGATAATCCCGAGGTTAATAGCAATGCAGCCAAGTACATTGTGCAAGAACGTAAAACAACTCTTAACAGTTTGAATTTCAGAGACATATACGACATATTTTCTACACCTCAAATATTTTTGTTAGACAATGAAAATAACATTGTTGCTAAAAAAATAGGGGTAATCAATTTGGTTGAAATTTTGGAAAGAAAGCTCTCTATTGATTTTAGTTATGAGCCGCCAAAGGCTGAAAAGGAAACTGATGATCACAAAGATCATTAACAATACTAAAAGTCAAAACGACGCAAACTACTGTTCGTGAAACTCCATTCCGGAGTGTCCAAGGGTCCAGCACCTAAATCTGAGACACTATACCACGGACTCAGTTCTTCACTGTTAGGATTCCTTAAAATATGTGATTCTTGTGCTGGCATATAACTTTGTGCTATTAAAAATATATTTTCACCCGTTTCAATACTAGATGCAACGTCAAGCACTATAACCGCATGACCAGGAGACCCTCCATTAATGATAACATCGCCAATTTGAATCTCCGTCCAAGCTTTTGGCGACAGCTCTTTTTCTAAAGAAGCTGTACCGGCATAATTAAAGATACTAAGCATGTATTTTCGAAAACTAGGGTAAGATTGGTCACAGTTGGTGCAACTCTGCCAAATTACATCACGTCCAGAAACGATTGGTCTTTTACCAGTAATCCATTTACTGTATGGAATGTTATCCCCACTAGTATACTTAAAATGTATGTTGGTAAAATCTTCTTTTTGATAATGAAATTCTGCTTTCAATCGCATTACAGCATCCGCACATTGTTGAAGGTTCCGTTCGTCTACATCCAAATCTAATACGGCAACATGTGCCGACTGATTCCATTTTTCTTCTTTGTTGTAAAGTAAGACATTAGGCCTCCCCTCCTTTAAAGGAATGTGTCTTAACCAATATCCGTATGATTCGGGATGAGAAGCAACTCTTTTAAACCCATCAGGAACTGGAATACGATTAACAAGCGTATTTGCAACATCAAAGTTAGATATCCAAGTGTAATTCAGTCTTACACTATCTATTCCTAAGGTTTCAATAGAGGTTGTATCCATATCGTTAAGATCTACATTAGTAGAAGAAACTGATTGCAAATCAATATTGTCGTCATGTTGTTGCTTGTTCTCTTGCGAACAAGCATTGATAACAATTGTTATCAGAAGTATAGATATTGTATTATTGTTCATATTATTAAAATGCAATTTTTATTAAAAGGTACAATTGAATTTCATAGCAAAAATAACATTCTTAAGTATGATCGGATTACTCTTCAGTTGCGGAACACCAAGAGGTCTTGGAGTTTCTCCAGACGGAAAATTAAAGCCTGTACCCAAAAGTCCAAATTGCGTTTCGAGCCAAGCAGAACCCGATGACCGAACGCACTATATGCCTGCATGGGATTACGCTGATCTTAATGAAGCCTTCAGGAAAATTGAACAGTGCATAATTGATTTTGGAAACACCACAGTAATCAAAGCAGACAGCAACTATATACATGTTGTTTTCGTAACGGGTTGGATGAAGTGGAATGACGATGTTGAGTTCTACTTTAATGAAAATTCGAAACAAATCCACTTCAGGTCCGCCTCCAGAATTGGATATAGCGACCATCAAGTGAATAGAAAAAGAATGAAGCGGTTAAAAGAAATGTTTTATAATCAATAGACCTTCTTAACTTTATAGGCCAAATCATAGAATATGACTGAGATCAATTGGAAAAATGCCCTACCTGAATTAAGAAAAGGAAAAGACTTTGAAGACATTACATATAAAAAATGTAATGGAGTTGCGAGAATCGCATTTAATCGGCCCAATGTTCGCAATGCATTTAGGCCCAATACAACAAGTGAGCTGTATCAGGCATTTTATGACGCCCAAGAAGACACTAGTATTGGGGTTGTCCTTCTTTCAGGAGAAGGACCATCAACGAAAGATGGTGTTTTTGCCTTCTGTAGCGGAGGAGACCAAAGTGCTCGAGGACATCAAGGATATGTTGGAACAGATGGTATGCATCGATTGAATATTTTAGAAGTTCAAAGGCTCATCCGTTTTATGCCCAAAGTAGTTATTGCTGTTGTACCGGGTTGGGCGGTTGGCGGTGGCCATAGTTTACATGTAGTTTGTGACCTGACGCTAGCAAGCAAGGAACATGCTATTTTTAAACAAACAGATGCAGATGTAACGAGCTTTGATGGCGGTTATGGATCGGCTTACTTGGCCAAAATGGTAGGTCAAAAAAAGGCCAGGGAAATTTTCTTCTTAGGTAGAAATTATTCCGCTCAAGAAGCTTATGAAATGGGTATGGTAAATGCTGTAATCACTCACGAAAAGTTGGAAACAACTGCTTACGAGTGGGCTCAAGAAGTTTTGGCTAAATCACCTACTTCCATAAAAATGTTAAAGTTTTCAATGAACTTAACAGATGATGGCATGGTTGGACAGCAAGTGTTTGCCGGTGAAGCTACTAGACTAGCGTACATGACTGAAGAAGCGAAAGAAGGAAGAGATGCCTTTCTTGAAAAGCGTAAACCTGATTTCTCTAAAATAAAATGGCTTCCCTAACAACCTGATCAATTCGTTACAAGAACCTTACCCTTGTAAAAGAAATTCTTTGTCTGAACCGAATACAAATACGTTCCTATTGCCAAATTAAGTTCCTGAATAGATATTGGATTTTCCAATGATTGCACCAAATGAGCCTTTAACTTACCTTCCGTATTAAACAAGCTGAATGTCATCTGACCTTTGTCGGATGTTGCAATGTTAATTTCACCTGTTCGAGACACTGGATTTGGATACACCGAAATGAATTTTTCATCTTGCTTATGGATATCAACAGAAACACCTCCTAAATTAATATTGTCTACGTATAATGCCTGACCATATCCCCCATAATTTCTAAAACGTACGCGCATATTGTTGTTGCCAATATAAGCCGATAGATCAATAGAATCCTTTCTCCATTGTGCTGAAGTAGGTACAAATTGTCCTGCAGAATAATCTGGGGCCGTAGGCAAGTCCGAATCAGCTTTAAAATAAACCGAAATCCATGATTGTCCGCAATCAGAGGAAACTAGAACTTCTAAAGAATCCTTGTTTACAGAACTATATCTTGCGTAGGCAACGTCAAAATTTAGCCAACCACTGGACGCAGCACTAAAGTCTAAAGGAGCTGTTATATCGCAATAATTACCCCAGGCATATACATTGTAGTTATCCACCATCATGGCACTGGTACTTGCACCGAAACCACCCGCAAGAGATGTTTGTTCCCAATTAATATTGCCAGTTGAGCTTCCGTACCATTCATTTGGAGGAAATGATAGTTCAAAATCTTCTTGCAGCTGCGTTAATGCCGGTGTTTCAATATCAATATATAAGGAATCTACATCTGACTGTCCACCGCTGTTGGTTACCGTGAGCGTAACCAAAAATGTACCAGTAGAATTAAATTTGACAGCTGGATTCCTCATAGTTGAAGATGCAATGTGTGCATTTTCAAAAGTCCAATTCCATGATGCCCCAGAATGATTTAACATTGAATGGTCATCAAAATAAAAAGTATCTGCCTCACAAAGTGCGGTAAGCATATTGACCATGATTTTTGCATCAGGTGCAGTAGGCACCTCATAGAAAGGGCTTTCCCACAAACCTTTTCCATAACTCGCCATTCTGATTTTACCGTCTCTGTAAAAAGGTTTAAGTATATCCGTTGAGATTTTCACGGGCAAACCAACCGCATCAATTTGCCAGTTAGACATCGAATTGTTTTTATAAAAAACCGTTCTATTCGTCCCCAGGTAAATACCGCCGTCTGTTCCTCCAATATGAGTCATAGAATGTATGGAATGCCCATTCAATTCGGTGCTTGTTATATTCGTCCAGTTCAATCCACCATCAATAGACTTGTACACTTTGTTCCCGTTTGGCCCAGAGGGAAAAGCTATCCAAATATGTTGATCATTTGACGGGGATATGGCTATTAATGCTTTGGAAGATGATATTGGAAGAGATAAATTAACTGCCGTGTTCCACTCATTTGTTGTTTTATGTAAACTACAGGAACCGGAACCTCTAACCACTGCATATTGCACTGCTGGAGCATCTCTAGAAACCTCAATGTAAGTTACAGAAGTGCCAACTGAAAAAGTATGAATAGCCGAAAACAATGTACCACCATCCGAGCTTTTAAAAAGTTGGTTGTCCTTTCCCAAATAAATGATGTTGTGACAATTCGGATGAAATTCCATTTCCGACGATTCAGCTGCCCAGTAACTTTCATTAGGCGCCATTCCCATAGATGCACCAATAATTGGATCACCAATATTTTCAGGCACTATTCTACCACCTACATCTGATAAATATACCCGTCTATCCTGTCCAGGATTAACATATCCCGTTGGCGCCTCACCTCCGCCTAAATTAAGAAATTCTCCCGCTGCATAATCCTGGTAATATGCAGCATTGCCATTATGGTATAAGCCACCAACCAATAAATCCACGTTCCAGCCCGAACCTAATCCCCAATAATCAGAACCATGAACTCCACTCATGGATACCGTTGGTTGTGTAAAAAAGAAATCCGAAGATTTGTAAATACCTCCATCAGTTGACGCCCAATATTCGTTTCCAAACTGCCTAAAGTCCTGCATATCCACGTGCATATTATAATTCCAACATTGATAACCATTTACGCACTCAAACGTTAAGCCAGCATCATTAGATCGCCACATATTAAGACCTCCAATCACAATCTGGTCAGGATCATCCTTACTTGCCATAATCGCACAATTATAAAATCCTTGATGATAAGCCCACGTATCAGAACCTCTTGCCAAGTTAGGAATAGAATCAGAATAAGGACCGCCAACTTGACCTATAGGATTTATCCAATTGTAACCGCCATCATCACTTCTAAAAAGTCCGATATAACCAATATCTCCTGGTTTTGAGTCACCAATTAAATACACATAAACTCTTGAAGTGTCCGCAGGAGTTACGGCAATTCTTGCCCCACGACATAACCTATCTGGATCTGTAGAATTATACCACCCTGAAGATTGTCGTGCCCAATTCACTCCCCCGTCCATAGAAACAAAAATGTCTACCACATCATCGTCAAATTCATCCATGGCCAAAAAAAGCTTATCAGAATTTAGCGGATTCGATTTGATATCATAGGCAGGATCATTTAATAGATTGACCCAAGAAAGCCCACCATCAGCCGTCCTGTGAACACCTGTTGGGCCTGTTACCATCACTATATCTGGGTTCACTGGATGGATAAATATTTCAGCCGGGTCCAAAGCAGAAGCATTTAAAGCTACCGTCCAGTTTGCACCGCCATCTATTGTTTTATACAATATGTCTCCTCCTCCTGCATAAGCTACATTCGGATCAATTGGGTGTGCAGCAATTGAAGTCGTCCCCCAATTTGTACCTAAATTAAGTGACACATTGCTCCAGTTTGTGCCACCATCTACCGATTTATATATTTCTCCCGGCTCAGTACCACAATACATAGTTGTAGGCGTTCCAGCACATTGTGTAATAGCATAAACATTGGTTTGGTTAGCTTTTAGCACACCCGATTCATCAAATACTTTCATGGGGCCAAGAACAGACCAAGAACCAATCTTTGCATCCGCACTAACGGGTGGTTTACCCACCATACCATTATGGTATTCTTGAAATAAATCAGCATCAACGAAACCATTATTATCGACAAAATCTGCAACAGATCTTCTCCACCTTTTATACGCCTGGGTATAAAAAGACTTCACAAAATTATTACGCTTGTAATAAGCATTGTATAATTTATCAATCTCATGAACATTTGGATTATTTTCATAAAGCTTTTGGACCCACAGAGGAGCGTTATTAAGCTCATAAGGATTGGCCGGCTGAAGCCTTTGGCCATAAATTTGGTGAGAGATGAATAGAGAAATTATCAGGGTCAAGTAGGCTATTAGTATTTTAATCATCGTATTAAATAATTAATAATAAACTGGAAAAAGGAAAAGATAAACAAAGTATTTAGAACACCAGGGAAGCAGACTTGATTTGACAGCACAAAAATGAAAGATAAGAAACGTTGTACTGTGCAAAAAACTTTATTGCTTCAAGAATTTTTTCAAGATAAATCCACCATTAGGCATTGAGATACGGAAAAAATAGACACCCTTATTCAATGCATTAGTGGGAACGGAAAACTTATTTTCTCCCTTGACAATCCTGAATTGACGTTGCATTAATACCTGACCTACAATATTGCAAATATCTACTTGGATAGGCGCTAATCGAGCTGACGACAATTGAATGGTTAAATTACCTTGAACTGGATTTGGATAGCTATTGACCAAATGAAAAGATTCACTGGATACAGCAACTATTGAATAAAAAGTTTCTTCACCATTAAAATCAACCTGTGAGATGCGGAAATAAGACAAACCCTCAGCTAGATTGACATCTGTAAATGTATATTTTCTATTTGTTGAAACATTACCAGCTCCTGATACACTTCCAATAGGGTTAAACTTCAAACCATCCAAGCTTTTCCAAACAATAAACTCCTTGTTGTTCTCTTCTGCTAGAGTCTCCCAATCCAAAACAACTGTTTTTTCTTTAATTTGAGCTGAAAAATATAATAGATCAATTGGTAATGGAAAAGAACAAAAGTCTACGGTAGCTGAGTCAATGGAGCCTGATTGTAGATCAATAATCGGCTCGGTGCCATCTTGACAACAAATATCCACTTCAGAAATTAATGCTGGATTCCCACCATTATCGTGTAGTTTAACATCACAGGCTAAAAGTGTTCCTCCGCATTCAAGAATACATCCATGACAATCGTATTTTTGCCCTTGCTGAATTTCAATGGTATCGTAGTTACAGGTATAACCATCGTCATGGTATTTCTTAACGCTTAAGAAGTTGTTGTTGTACACCTCTCCATCATTGTGCAGTTCATCAGTGATTTCTATTCGACCGTAATTAAAAAGTTTCCCAGATGTAGTCACTTTTATTTTATGTGAACCGGAAAAATAACCGTTCGCATCAATATAAAGAACTCCATTTACCGTAATGTTTGCAGAAGAAACAATATCATGTTTGATAAAAACAGTATCAGTAATTACTATATTTGGATTAGGACAATTATCCCATACTGCACAGTCGTTGAATGTGCTTGAATTAATTGTAGTGCTGTTTGTTTGTCCAAAACAATTGGACATACAAAAAAGCATGGCAACAACGCTAACAATTACTTGATTCAACATGTGGTTATGGTCAAAAATAATGTACTAAACAAAATTATATTTCGTAAAGATAGGGTTTTATTCGTTGAATCGAACTAAAACAACTACCAAGTGACGAAATATGTAGATTAAATTACAAGCTAATAATATCTTTATTTGAAACGCATCAATAAGTATTTAAGTGAATCAGGATATTGTTCACGACGGGAAGCGGACCAATTAATTAACCAAGGTAGGGTAACTGTGAATGGTTCTATACCTATGGTCGGAACCAAATTAAATCTTACCGATGAGGTGCGAGTAGATGGCAAACTTATTTCTCCCGAGAAAATACCTTCACTTTACATTGCATTCAACAAACCGGTCGGAATAGTTTGTACCACAGATAGAAAGTCAGAAAAAGACAACATAATTGATTTCATCAATCATCCTGCTCGAATTTTCCCTATTGGTCGTTTAGACAAACCCAGCGAAGGATTAATTCTACTCACCAATGATGGAGACATCGTGAATAAAATATTACGAGCCAGCAATAATCATGATAAAGAATATATTGTAACCGTAAACAAGCCAATCACCGATGAATTTATATTCAAAATGAAATCAGGCATACCCATATTAGACACGGTAACACAAAAATGCTATGTAGAAAAAATAGGGAAATTCAAGTTTCGAATAATTCTAACGCAAGGACTCAACCGACAAATACGAAGGATGTGCGAATATTTGAATTACGATGTTACTAAACTGAAAAGAATTCGGATCATGAATATCCAACTCGACCTACCGATAGGTAAATGGAGGGATTTATCTACAAAGGAATTGGCATTATTGAATCGTTTAATAACTAATTCATCAAAAACGGCAGATAGTTAAACCTCCGGTTTTAATAAACCGTTAAAAAAAATGATAGTGCATTAATTTAATGTATTCCATAAAAACCATCACGAATCCCTTTTCATTCAGCCAATATTGTTCCTCTTGATACTTAGTATTCGCTGCGCCCACAACAATTATCTCGATGTCATTTGCTTTAAATTTATTCCAGAAAATGTGATTGATTCTTCTGGTATGAAATCGATCTGAAATGATCATTACTTTCGACCAATCAAATTCCAAGCATTTTTTTAAAATAATTTCAGATTCTTCAAGAGTACTTGTTCCTGCTCGCATTGCTTCAACCTGCCTTTCGGGCACACCCATTTGCTGAATAAAGCCCTTCGTTAAATGGGCCTCAGACTCTGGAACATCGAAATAAGATGACAAATCGTTGTGATGTCCACCAGTACAAATAAAATTTTGAACTAATCCTGACTTATAAATCTCAGCTGCCTTCGACGCCCGAATCTCTGCATTTCCTCCAAGTACAAATGCTACCTGAGCTGATTCCAAATCATTTTCGCAAATTAAATAATCTCCAAATATTCCTAAAATTTTGATTTTAAATGTGAACAACAATAAAAAAAGTAGCAGCAACAAAACCAGTTTGTTCCGGTATCTACTCCAATAATACTTTACATCGTAAATTAACATTGTATCAGCCTAATAAGCACCGTGGTATTTTCTCAAGAACCATTCTAAGCCCAATAAGAATATAAGGAGAAAACAAATCCATTTCCAATTCACCAAATCTGTGAGATTCTTTTCAAAATAAGAAACATCTACAATTTCCTTTTTGCTTAGAATTTTTGATTTTAAGCTTTCCAGTTGATTCGGGTAAAACATGCTACCTCCACTCCTATCTGCGATATTAAATAGTAAAGAATGATTAGCTGTCGCATTAATCCATTCAACTTTCAGCTCAGCTATTGAAAACCTACCTGTTTGTTCGTATGCATCATCACCTCTTTTGACTCTCGCAGTATAGCTATATTCACCTTCAGGAAGTCGTTTACAATTTAAACGATACGACTGCATAGTTGGTGTAAAAGAAAACTTAAATTCTTCTCCTCCCTCATTAAAAATAGACAGTTGTACTTCAGCATTATTGATTAATTCATAGCTTTCGTTATACAATTCCGCATTAAATATAACGTCTTCATCTTCTCGAAACTCAGACGAAGTATAAACACGAAAAAAACTTTTATCTTCTTTAGAAGCTAAATAGGTCACAATTTTACCGAAAAAATTATCAAATCTATCGTGCGAATTATGTTCTCGGTAATCTGCCATTCTCCACCTCCACAATCCTTCACCTAGAAAAATACCACATTTATTCTCTTGACTTTTATTAAAGAGCAACAATGGAAAATTTGTTTGTGACCTACCTATTTTCTGGTAACACATGATTTCAGCAGAATTATTTACTAAATAATCATTGGCAAAAGGGACAGTTATTGGGGGGTATTTCTCTAAATCTCTCTTAAAATTGTCATCAACTGTAAAAAGCGAAAAAGAGGGGTTCAAAAGTGCTTGAGCTTCGGACACTCCCTTAGGGGCTACTAAATTCAAACCTGCATTAAGCGAATTGAACTTATTGAAATTAGTTTGGGAACCCAACACATAAAATATTGGAATTCTTGATGAACTAAAATTTAATGCGTTAGGCAGAGATGTGGATTTAAAAGGAATTTGATGCGCAATCACTAAACTATAATCCGTTATCTCTTCCTTAAATTCACTCAACAGTTTAACATCTACTTCATAATTTTGATTTTTTTCAATAGCAACTTTAAGCGCGTAAATATCTGGATTGACTCCGCCAGCTAGCAATAAAACTTTTTGTTTGCTATTTAAAATTTCAATATAAATCTCTTTCGAATTGTTTTCGATCGTGAGCTCTTCTTCAATTGGATTTAC
Source organism: uncultured Flavobacteriales bacterium (assembly GCA_905480225.1). Classification (GTDB taxonomy): domain Bacteria; phylum Bacteroidota; class Bacteroidia; order Flavobacteriales_D; family Parvicellaceae; genus UBA10066. The sequence continues at coordinate 27,752 of CAJQPO010000064.1, forward strand.
AACAACGCTGTACTTTTGAAGGCCACTTTTATTGGCTTCGATTTGAAAAGGTATAATTGTAAAAAATTCATTTTTATCAATCGATATAATTTGGCTAGCAATGGTTTTGCCATCATGAATAATGTCTACCGAAGTCTTAGCTCCTTCGCATTGTTTTCCCGCTATCGCTATTTCAACAGGAAATTTATTTCCCAAATAAGCCAGTCTGTTATAACCGATTTCAGTTAGAACAATGTCTTTTCTGGAATTAGTATCGCCAAGTGCAATCGTGAAAATAGAAGTGTTCTTAATCTTTTGTGCAGCATAAGTGGGATCCGTCCCACTGTTGTATATCCCGTCTGTTGCTAGTATAATGGCACCAACATTTCTATTGTAATATCTGGTATAAACCTCATCAAACACATTGGAAATATTGGTTGTTTTATCCGTGAAATCTGTTTTTAATCCTTGCCTAATTGCATTACCGAAAGTATAGGTTTGAATTTCATATTTTTCAGACAAATCAGTTTTGAAAGCCGCCAGCTGTTTTATATATTCTCTTTGAATAACAGCTGAATCTCTCGACAGCAATAAAGACTCTGAATTATCTTGCAACAAAACAATTACCGGTTTCTCTACTTTACTAGTGACTGATTCTAAAAGTGGTTCTAATAATAATAAGGAGAGAATGGTAACAATCGTAAATCGAAATGTACTGAGCAGTATTTTCCACGACCTTGATAATTCTTGAAGTAGTTTATCATTCTTGTATAAAAAGATAGCATAAACAATCCCGATTACGACACATAAAATACCATACCACGCAGGAAAACTTAGGCTAATACTCATTCAAATTAAGTTAGCATTCCGCCACATACATTAACAACTTGGCCGGTGACATAAGCCGATAAATCTGAGGCTAAAAACAAAGCCAAATTTGCTACATCTTCAGGTGTCCCTCCTCTTTTCAGAGGAATAGCGTCTCTCCATTCTTGCACAACTTTTTCATCCAGTGCGCCCGTCATTTCAGTTTCAATAAAACCCGGTGCAATGGCATTACATCGAATATTTCTAGAACCCAATTCCTGTGCAACGGATTTCGTAAAACCGTTAATACCCGCCTTAGACGCAGCATAATTAGCCTGTCCGGCATTTCCCTTAACACCAACTACGGAACTAATGTTAACAATTGAACCTTTCCGTTGCTTTAACATGGTTCTTTGAACGGCCTTAGTCATGTTAAATACTGATTTTAAATTAGTATTGATTACTTCGTCCCAATTCTCCTCTGTCATGCGCATTAATAAGCCGTCCCTTGTAATTCCTGCATTATTAATCACCACATCAATTGTCTCAAATTTATCCAATGCTAATGCAACAAGTTCTTCACACGCACTATAATTTGCGGCATTTGATTTTACAGCAATGGCCTCCACTCCTCTACTTCTCAAGTCCTTTTCAATTGCTTTTGCTTTTTCCTCTGATGATGCGTAGGTGAAAATTACGTTGGCACCTGAGTCTGCAAACAATTCAGCAATTCCTTTACCTATGCCTCTTGTCGCACCCGTTATAATTACCGTTTTATCCTGTAAAATCTTCATTTCGTTTAATTGTTTTCTTTTAATGCATTTTTATTCCATAGTTTCGCGGAATAGAAACGCCAAATATAATGAGAAAAACGATTCTTACTCTTACAACTTTCGCTATTATCAGCAGTTCTTTTGCACAGAATTGGTTAGATATTGGAATAAAAGGTGGCTATGGACTGTCGTTGTTGTACAATCAAAATATTTTTGATGATTCTGGATTTAATCACCAGTTATCTGGTGCCTACTCATTTGGTGGGAAAATTGGCCTGAATTTAGGAGAAAACCACGAGGTAACGCTCGATGTTATTAGTAGTAGTTTCAAACAAAAATTTAAATTCAATATCACTGACTCTATTAGTGGCGCTAGTCCATCTTACAATTCACAAATCAGCTATCAGGCAATGGATATATTGTTGATGTATCGCAGCAATAACGAAGGTCGATATTTTGAAATTGGACCCTACATGTCGTTATTAAAAGATGCCCAACACACCAATGAATATCTTGACATTGCTAATGAAACCGTTATCGACAGCTGGAATAAAAATGGCTATGGAGTCGCAATGGGTTTTGGAGCCTATCTTATTGGGTCTGAAAACTTCGGAATTACCTTTGGCGCACGGTTTAATTACATGATATCCGATGCAATCAGTACTTCTGGTCAATCTAATAATTTCCCGGTAAACAAAAATTATGATAGTTATAAAGATTCTCACCCTTTCAGCGCCATGATTGTTATGGAAATGAATTATGATCTTGGATATTTAGCGAGTGCAAAATGCTCTAAAAGAAGAAAGATAATCTTGTTTTAGTGCCTACTTCTCAAATCTAAAAGGAATCATTTTCATT
>CAJQPO010000065.1 GCA_905480225.1 uncultured Flavobacteriales bacterium
AGATGTAATTTATTTCTTCGGAGATAGACTTTAATCTTTTATGTTGGAAGACCAGAAGCAGAAACATGCTCCTTGGAGTAATGTGAAAGCCAAAGTCACAATAACAGTAGTTTGGACATTGGTAAGTTGTTTACAACTGAAGATGTAAAAGCGAGTGCATTTCTCACCGAATTGTTACTCGCTTTTTTGTTTATGACCATTTTTTGTTTGGCCAAACCTGATTTTTGTACGGATTTGGGAAGTGATATTGTCATGATGCAGCACGCCGAAAATTTCTAGTCTACGTGAATGAAAAAGAACGGGAAGCTGATTTTTTGATATGTAAGAGCCAACAATACTAAGACATGCAGCAAATGGGGACATAAACCACGAATCGCGCTGTAGATTGAATGCCTCCGGACAGAACCACAAATAGGCGTTGTGCCTAAACATTTCACCGCATCTAAAATGTAATGAACTCTTGTGGATTAATCGAGTTGCCATTATACCAAAGCTCAAAATGCAAATGTGCAGCAGTAGAAAGGTTACCAGTATTACCAACTATCGCTATTGGTTCACCGGCACGAACCTTGTCGCCTTCTCCCTTAAGAAGTACGGAGTTATGCTTGTATACGCTAATTAAGTTGTGTGTGTGTTGTACTTGGATGACATGCCCGTTGTCAGTAGTCCATCCTGCAAAAATCACGGTCCCGTCAAGGGTGCTTTTAACGGCCTCATTTTTGGGTGCAATGATATCAATGCCATTGTGCCCACTAGAGCCGTCGTATGAGTTGGTTACCTCTCCTTGCAGCGGGGTGAAAAAGAAAACACCATTCATTTTGTCATCCCTGTCTTTATTCGGTGAGCTCCCAGAAATGCTAAATTGATCTTCAGCTTCAATTTTCTGTCGAAGCAAACTATCTTCTCTAGAACTACTAAACATGATGTTCCTGTAATCGTTAGCCGTATCTATTGTTGAACCGATTCCTTTGTTGCCTTCTGGCACCTCACCCTTCAAAAGCGAGATTAAATTATTATTATAACGTGTCTGCACATCAGAATTACTACTAATGGATTTTATTTCAAATAAGTTTTGCCTGTCTGCTTCAATAAGTGCTTTTTCCGCAGTAGAGTCAGGAACATTCGGAATTAGTCCATTAAGCGCGGTATAAGAAAAAAGTAAATAAGATAAAAGAATCACCACAATGATACTGAACAGCAAATAAATTAGGATGTTAAAACGTGATAGCGTAAAAGAGTGCTCCTCTTCAAAGGTTTCGTTATTTAACCGAACATACCTCGATTTTCGCTGAATTTTTTCAGCGAAAGAGCTCTTTTTTGTGGGCTTTTCAACATCCATTTAAGGTGTAAATATCGGAAAATTCGAACGGCTCACCACATTATGTTTAGCCAATTCTTGTAATTCGGCTTCATTTATTAATAAAATAAAATAATTTTGCGTGTTTTGAGTTATAGAGAGGTTAACATCGCGAATGCTCTGAAATATAATAGATACATATTGGTTTTTGGTTTGACTTTGGTCTTGTCTGCTGTCTTTGTTCGTTGTTCAACGGAAAAAAACGCATGGTTGAACCGATCGTTTCACAACACCACAGCGAGATATAATGGCTATTTCAATGCAGGAGAGCTAATGAAAGAGGCTGTTGTTAATTATCAGGAAGGCTATAAGGAGGACTTCAATGAACTTTTACCAATTTTTATTTATGCCGACGAGAAAGGATCTAAGTCCTTGTATCCAGCCATGGATACTGCGATTAAAAAATGTGCCACGGTAATCAACAAGCACTCGATGCCAGAAAAAAAAGAAGGCAAGTTTGCAAAGACTGAGTGGTGTCAATGGATTGATGATAATTGGTTTATCATTGGACAGGCGAATTTTCATAAAAATGATTTTGAAGTTGCGCTAGAAATGTTTGAATTCGTGATGGATCAATACGAACTGGAAGAAATCAGCTATGATTCAAAGCTATGGGCAACCAAAACATTGATTGAAATGCAAGATTTTGATGCAGCTTCCAAATACCTTAAACAACTTGATAAAGAAGCAGAAAATGCCATTTTGGAAGCAGAAAATGACAAAAAGAAGGAGAATAAGAATAGAGATCGTTTAGGAATAAGCAAGAGAAATAACCGAGGAGCAAAAGGGAGATCAAAGTACAAGAAAAAGGGGAAGAAGAAACAAGCCGAAGAAGTCAAAGTTAAAGCACCATTTCCTGAAGAAATGGCAAAGGAAGTGCAGATTGTGTTCGCCGATCTTCATATCAGGCAAGAAGATTGGCCAAAGGCAATCGAGAGGATCAATAAAGCAATCTTGCTTAAACCTAAAAAAGCAACAAGAACCAGGTTGTATTTCATTTTAGCACAGCTGTATCAGAAAACAGGAGATGCTAATCAAGCAAATGACGCATATACTCAGGTCATTAAATCGAACCCAACCTACGAGATGACTTTCTATTCAAAAATTAACCGGGCATTGTCAGGAGGTGGAAATAAGTTAGAATTAAAGAAAGAGCTACTGGCCATGGCGCGAGACGATAAGAACGTTGATTACTTAGATCAGATTTACTATGCTCTTGGTGATCTCGAACTGCAAGAGAACAACAGAGACGAAGGGATTTCGTACTTGAAGAAGTCGGCTGAAAAAAGTGATGATAATATTCATCAAAAGACGAAAACGTATTTACGTTTAGCGGATTTGTTTTTTGAAGATAAGAATTATGAAGTGGCGCAAGCCTATTACGACAGCACAGCCCGTGTTGTTCTGAAGAAGCACCCTCAACACGATATAATTAAAGCCAAAAACAAAAGCTTAACGACACTGGTAGAGAATATGCGCCAGATTGCTTTACAAGACAGTCTTCAAAGAATCGGGAAATTGTCTAAAGAAGAACAAGAGGAGTTAGTCTTAGAAATCATTGAAAATTTAAAAGCCGAAGAAGAGCGGGTAAGAGAGGAGCGACTTCAAAAGCAAATCCAAGACGCCATGTTGTTGGCCAATAATGCGGGAAAAGGAGGCAAATTTTGGGTGTATAACACGCAATTGAAAAGCTCAGGTTTTGCGGAATTCAAAAAAAAATGGGGTGATCGCGAAAAGGAAGATGATTGGCGACGTTCTAACAAGGCTGAGGTCATGGTTGTGAATATGGATGGGTTTGATCCAGACGAAGAAGACTCAACAAGTGCAGATGTTGCGGAAAGGTATAATCCAAGAACTTATTTAAAGAATATCCCTCAAACTGCCGCAGACTACGAGAAAAGTGATGCGCTAATTATTAAAGCCATTTATGGCGAGGGAGTGGTGTATAAAGATGACCTAAAAGATTACAAGGAAGCAACAAACAGTTTTAAAGAGCTGATCAGAAGATTTCCAGATGCCGAGCGAACTCCCGCCGCAGTTTATCAATTGTATAGAATAGGCATCCTTTCATCTGCTGTTAGTTCAGAACAATACAAGAACTACTTGCTCACGGAATTTCCAACGTCCCAATATGCGCAATTGATAATAGATCCTAAGTATTTGGAAAAAAGAAAAAAGGAACAGGATAAATTGAAGAATGAGTATCGAGAATATTATAAGGAGTACAAAAGAGGGAATTATCAGGCTGTAATTTTGAAAGCCAATGAAGTCGCTACTGACACTACAATGGGGGAATTTAGGTGTCAGTATTTGTACCTCAAAGCCTTGTCAATAGGAAGAATTACACCTCCCGTAATTAATCCTGAACCTTTTGAAAAAGCACTAACGGACGTCATTAAAAGTTGCAGAAAAACAGGGGTAGGAAAAGATGCTCAAAAGACCCTTGATTTGATGCGAAATCAAACTACAATAACGGATGCTGATGAAGGTGAGAGCACTTATATCTATGAATCAGGGACGCCGCACTTTTTTATCTATGTGCACGACAAGAGTACGGGCAGCATTAATCCTATAAAGATGAGTGTGTCTAATTTTAATGGGAACTCTTTTAGCTCGAAAGGATTGGTTACGTCTAGTAATTTTTTAAATGCAACAAAACAGCTGGTTATGGTTAAATCCTTCGCAACAAAAGACGAGGCCATGGATTACTTCATTGCTTTTAAGGTGAATAATACTTCTGTAAAAAGATATAATAAGGAAAATAATTTCTTTGTTATTTCCGGCAAGAACTACGCTTCTTTGTTGATTGAAAAAGAAGAAGCCGCTTATCAAGCGTTTTTCATTAAAAATTACATGGACTAATCGTTTTTAATTGCAGGAATTACTTGGTCAGAAGTAGTTAAAAACGGAATTTTGTATATTTGCACAAATAAAAGAGATGTTCAAGGCAAACTCAAATAATACCATGGCTAAGACACAGGACAGCAATTCACCAGACAGGATTAATAGAATAGTAGAAGGAGCGGTAATCGAGGGTTCATTTAATTCTGAAAGTAATATCAGAATTGATGGAACAGTTACTGGAACGATAAACACTAAGGGCAGATTAGTTGTAGGTCCAAAAGGAAAAATTGAAGGAGAAGTAGTATGCAATAATGCTGAGGTAGAAGGAGTAATAGAAGGTAAAATTAGGGTGAACGAATTATTATCTTTAAGAACAACGGCAAAAATATTAGGAGACATTCATACGAATAAGCTTGCAATTGAACCTGGCGCAACTTTTACCGGATCATGCAATATGGGTGGAGTTGTAAAAGACATATCAAGTTCAACGCTTCATGCTTCTCAAAATCAAACGGAGCTTGTCGAAGAAACAGCTTAGTCCTACCGGGACAGGTTCACCAAATTTTCTGCCAATTATTTTCAAGATGATTCTGGTTATTTTAGCAGGCATAATGGGTGGCATTAAGTGCGACGAATATTTTAGTTTATCATTTCCTGTTTTCACCATTGGTTTGTCTCTTGCTTCTGTGGCGATAGCGGTCTATATATTAATTATTGAAACAAAAAGATGAATTCTTATTTTTCTAAGTTTATCGTTTATGCAGTGGCACTCACTTTAGTCCTGATATCTGCAGCTTATTTGGTAATCAGTAGTATTGCAAATTTGGAAGTCCCAATTGGAATTTATTGGACCATACCTTTGATTGGGGCATTAAATATGTTTTCATTTAAAATGCTAGTGAACGCAAAGGCAAAGAATCCCTATCAATTTGTAAATGCATTTACTTTATCCATGGGGATTAAATTTGTGGCGGCTGCGATTATTCTGCTTGTGTGTGGGTTGCTAGATAGAGAAAACTTTAAACCTGTTGCGCTGTCATTCGGTTGTGCTTACATGGCATTTCTAATTTTGGAGGTAATTTTTGTAAAAAAGGAGCTAAGGTCTTAGAAGGACCATAGGGGTCAAAAAAATAAGAAGGGTTAAGTTTCTTAGTCTTGAAAATACTTATACCTTTGCACGGAATTTTTGAACGGTAAAAGTTGAAAAATAGAGGTAAATGACTAGTAAAATCAATACTTTGAAGAGTTTCTCAAGTAAATTTGGCCTGTTAACAATAGCTGCAACCTTCGCTTTCAGTTTTGCAGGCATTTGCTCCGCACAAGATCATCACGAAAAAATTAATGAGCACGTAGACGATGCTGCCGACCACGAGAATATACATTCTGAAGAGGGAGAAGGAGCTCCTGCTGGTTGGAAAAGTTGGAAGTCTGATGGACCAGGAGGCTTCATTATGCATCATGTTGCAGATGGCCATCAAATGGAATGGGCCGGGTTCCAAATTCCTTTACCTGTTATGTTATGGACAGACGAAGGTTTCCAGTGCTTTTCATCCTCCAATTTTTATCAAGAAGAAAACGAGGCGCACGTGCATGGAATGGAAGGGCACGCTTTCTCAATGGGTGACGAATACATCATGATCAACGAGGTCATTTACTATTTGAAAGAAAATGGTGGAATTCACGGCATTGAAGAGAAGGTGATGAAAGCTGAGGAGGCTGATCTTCTATTGGCAGAGATTGCCATATTAGAAAAGGAAAAGGAAAAGGCCAATACAAATGATGAGAAGACTTCCTTAAATAATGAAATTGCGGCGCTTTCAACAGAAGAAAAGCAGTTAAGAAAGTCAGCTATAATTACTGCGCCATTTGACATTTCAATTACAAAAAATGTATTGGGATTGCTTTTGGTAATGGTCATTATGGTTTTCATTTTCCTTAGAGTTGCCAAGCGGTACAAAAAAAGAGAGGGTCAGGCGCCCAAAGGGATTCAGAATTTATTTGAACCACTTATTTTATTTGTTCGCGACGATATTGCTGTGCCTTCAATTGGAAAACAAAAAGCTGATAAATTTACTCCATTCCTGTTGAGTGTTTTCTTTTTTATATGGTTTGCTAACTTATTAGGCTTAATACCGTTTTTAGTTGGGTTTAATATTGCAGGCACAATGAGTATCACATTGGTGTTAGCTGTTGTTGTTTTTGTGATTACCACGATCAATGGTAACAAAACTTATTGGGGTCATATGTTGGCTGTGCCAGGAGTGCCAAAATGGGTCCTTATATTATTAACTCCAATTGAAATTCTTCAGATGTTTATCAAACCAACTGTTTTGATGATACGTCTAACGGCCAACATTACTGCCGGACACATTATTATACTCGCCTTTGTAAGCCTAATCTTTTTGTTTGGTGCGGGCAGCGAAGGTGCTTATTGGGGAGTTGGAGCTGGTTCTGCCATCTTTATGATCTTCATGTACTTAATTGAATTTTTAGTTGCGTTTTTACAGGCATATGTATTTACTTTGCTTGCGGCCATTTATTTTGGATCCGCAGTTGAAGAAGCGCATCATTAGAACCTTTAATTGTTAAACCATAAATAAAGTAAAATGGATGTTTTAAATGTAATGCTAGAAATTGGTGGTATGAGTCAGGGAATTACCGCTGGACTTGGTGCGGGTATGGCAGCTGTTGGAGCTGGTATCGGTATCGGTAAAGTTGGTGGTTCTGCTGTAGAAGCCATGGCTCGTCAACCAGAAATGGCAAATGACATTAGAACAAACATGATTCTTATTGCAGCTCTTGTTGAAGGAGCAGCATTATTTGCAATCATTGTTTGTCTATTGGCAGTATTAGGATAATCAAGTAGCCCCAGCGGTTGGCTGGGGCCTTGATTTGTTTAACAAAAACAAAGACTATGTTAAATATAAGTTTAGGAACAATAATTTGGACAACGGTAGCTTTTTTAGTTGTGTTGTTCATTTTGAAAAAAATGGCTTGGAAGCCAATTTTAGAAGGGTTAAAGAAAAGAGAGGAATCCATTGAAGGTGCACTTAAGGCTGCTGAAGACGCAAAAGAGGAAATGGCCGCTTTGCAATCAAACAATGAGGAGCTTTTAAATAAAGCCAGAGCCGAGAGAGATTTGTTGTTGAAAGAAGCAAAAGAGATTAAAGAAGGTATAATAGCGGAAGCGAAAACCAATGCAAAGCTTGAGGGAGATAAGATAGTGGCTCAAGCCAGAGAGACGATTAAGCTGGAAAAAGCTGCAGCGATTACCGAATTGAAGACTCAAGTTGCTGCATTAGCAATTGAGGTAGCCGAAAAGGTGGTAAAAGAAAAACTTTCTAATGACAACAAGCAACAAGAATTGGTAAACAACCTCATTGAAGAGGTTACTTTAAACTAATTAGAAATGTCAGGACAAAGAGCTGCGATCAGGTATGCGAAATCTTTAATTTATTTGGCTCAAGAAAAGGGTCAACTCGAAAAGGTGTATGCAGACATGGAATTGATTGCTGCTACTATAAAAGAGAATAGAGAGCTGAATTTGCTTTTGAATAGTCCAATTGTTAAGGGAGATAAAAAGCAACAGGTTCTAAATAAAGTTTTTGCTGAAAAATCAGGAGAAATTACAAGTACATTTGTAAATCTTTTGACCAGGAAGAAAAGAGAAGAATTGTTGGAACCAATTGCGGATGAGTTCATTTCACAATATAAGTCACTAAAAGGATTTATAATTGCAGAGGTAACCACAGCGATCCAACTGGACGATTCGGCCAAGACTAAAATATTGAATTTAATAAAACAGTTCGCAAAAGGAGAGATTGAATTAAGAGAGTCAGTCAATCCAAATTTAATAGGTGGATTTGTAGTTAGAATAGGTGACAAGATGATTGACGCCAGTATTTCGAAGAAAATAAACGATTTAAAAAAGGAGCTGCTTGGAAGCAGTAACTATACAATTAAGCTAAACTAAACTCGAAAACGAAGTTTAGTTTAAACCATTTAAAAGAGAAAAAATGGCAGGAGTTAAACCAGCAGAAGTTTCAGCAATCCTAAGAGAAGAGCTAGCAGGATTCAAATCTGAAACAGAATTAGAAGAAGTAGGGACTGTACTTGCGGTAGGAGATGGTATTGCAAGAGTATACGGACTAACTAACGTACAGCTTGGAGAGCTGATTGAATTTGACAATGGCTTAAGAGCGATTGTTCTTAACCTGGAAGAAGACAACGTGGGCGCCGTATTGTTGGGTCGATCTGACGAGATCAGAGAAGGTGACACCGTAAAACGTACAGGTACTATTGCATCCGTTAAAGTTGGCGAAGGCCTCGTTGGTAGGGTGGTAGATACACTTGGAAACCCCATAGACGGTAAAGGTGCCATTGAAGGAGAAACGTTTGAGCTTCCGATTGAACGAAAAGCGCCAGGAGTTATTTTTAGACAGCCGGTTAATGAGCCACTTCAAACAGGAATTAAAGCAATTGACGCTATGATTCCAATTGGAAGAGGTCAAAGAGAGTTGATTATTGGAGACAGACAAACCGGTAAAACTACCGTAGCGTTGGATACCATTATCAACCAAAAAGAATTTTACGATGCTGGTGAACCAGTATTTTGCATTTATGTAGCTATTGGCCAAAAAGGTTCCACAGTTGCTGGTATTGTTAAGAAATTAGAAGAAGCGGGAGCAATGGCTTACACGGTTGTTGTTGCGGCAAACGCGGCAGATCCTGCGCCAATGCAATTTTATGCCCCTTTTACAGGAGCAGCCATTGGAGAATACTTCAGAGATACGGGCCGACCGGCATTAATTGTTTACGATGATTTATCCAAACAAGCCGTAGCATATAGAGAAGTTTCGTTGCTGTTAAGAAGACCTCCAGGACGTGAAGCATATCCCGGAGATGTATTCTATTTGCACTCCAGACTATTAGAAAGAGCGGCAAAGGTGAATTCATCAGATGAAATTGCATCAAATATGAATGACCTTCCGGAAAACATGAAGAAAATGGTTAAAGGAGGAGGCTCATTAACAGCACTTCCGATAATTGAAACCCAGGCAGGAGATGTATCTGCGTATATTCCTACCAATGTTATTTCAATTACAGATGGCCAGATATTCTTAGAATCTGATTTGTTTAACTCAGGTGTGAGACCAGCGATTAACGTTGGGATTTCAGTATCTAGGGTTGGTGGTTCTGCGCAAATTAAATCAATGAAAAAAGTAGCAGGAACTTTGAAGCTTGACCAAGCACAATATAGAGAATTAGAAGCTTTTTCTAAGTTTGGTTCAGATTTAGACGCAGCGACAAAGGCTGTACTAGACAAGGGTGCTCGAAACGTAGAAATTCTTAAACAAAATGAAGGTTCTCCGCTGCCTGTTGAAGAACAAGTTGCGATTATTTATATTGGTACCAAAGGCTTATGTTCTAAAGTGCCTGTAAAAGAAATGAAAGCATTTGAAGAAGAATTTTTGGATTACATGAGGTCCAAACACAGCGATGTCTTGGGTGAATTAAAGGCCGGGAAGCTTACTGACAATGCAATTAAAGCAATTGAAAGTGCAGCAGCTGAATTGACTGCAAAACATTAATGTTTGCTTGAATAAACTTTAACATTCAAACAGATTAAATGGCGAACTTAAAAGAAATACGAACCAGAATTACCTCCGTTAATTCAACAATGCAAATTACTTCAGCAATGAAGATGGTTTCTGCATCAAAGTTGAAAAGGGCTCAGGATGCAATTACTGATATGCGGCCATATGCGGAAAAATTGCAAGAAATACTCGGCAATTTATGCGAAAGCTTAGAGACTTCTGAAGGAATGTATTCTGCGCAACGTGATGTCGACAACGTACTTTTAGTCGCAATCACTTCCAATAGAGGACTGTGTGGTGGTTTTAATGGTAACATCATTAAAGAATGTCAACGTTTGATTAAGGAAGAGTATGCAGATAATAACGTGCATATCTTGACTATTGGAAAAAAAGCGAAAGATTTACTGAAGAGTAGAAGCATTGAAACGAACCAAGGAGATTTACCGTCTGATTTAGAAAAAGTCTGGGAATCGGTGAATTTTGAAACGGTTGCACCCATAGCACAAACATTGATGGATGCTTTTGTTGCCAAATCTTATGACAAAGTAATCTTGGTTTATAACAAGTTTAAGAATGCAGCAGTGCAAGAAGTAACTCCAGAACAATTACTTCCCGTATTACCACCAGAGGCCACCGAAAATAACGCAGCTAGTGATTATATTTTTGAGCCCAATAAAGAAGAAATTGTTGCTGATTTGATTCCAAAGTCACTAAAAGTTCAATTGTATAAATCAATTCTAGATTCTCATGCATCGGAGCATGGAGCAAGAATGACGGCAATGCACAAGGCGACAGACAATGCTGGTGAACTGAAAAAAGATTTGACACTTCATTACAACAAAGCAAGGCAAGCAGCAATTACTGGAGAAATTTTGGAAATTGTTGGTGGCGCCGAGGCTTTAAAAAATTAGTAAATAAATCCCATTAGTTAATATAAAATCCTGCTTATTTAAGGCAGGATTTTTTTGTTTCTAATAAGGCGTGATTTTTGGTGTTAGGGAAAATAGTAACTTTAATTTATGTCAATTACCAACCCAAGCCTAAGGTCTAGAATTTACTTTTCTATGGTTATTATGATACTCGTTTCTATGTTGGTAACGGGCATATTCACCATTTATCATTTCAAAGCAAAGAATGATGTCTATCACGAAAAAAGACTATCTAGACAAGAAGAGAGGGTAATTGCAACCATACAGTATTTTTTAAAAGACAGCGAGCTTCAAGAAAACTTGAATACGTACATCAAAGATTTTGCAGATAAAATTCTTGAGATTGCCGATGTCAATAACCTAGAAATCAATGTTTTTAATACGAGTGGGGAAATCCTTATGTCTTCACAAATGAAGATAGAAGATCCGAATTTCTATTTGCAAACGATAAATGACAGCATTTTTACTGAGCTTAAATTAAAGGAACACGTAGTCATCGGTCATGTTCAAGGCGAAACTAAATTTTTATCTACGTATTCGTACGTAAAAAATAGAAATGGAAATAACATTTGTATCGTTAACCTTCCTTACTCAAGATCAGACGCAGCAAATAAAAGAGAAGTCAGCGAATTCCTGACCTCTTTAATTGTGGTTTATGCAGTGATGCTAATTGTGGTAATTTTACTGGCATATCTACTTTCCAATTACATTACAAAGTCATTGCGAGTTGTTAAGGAAAGGTTCAAAAGTGTTGGAATTAATAAGAAAAACGAACCAATCTATTGGAAAGGGAGTGACGAGATAGGATCACTTGTAGCCGAATACAATCACATGGTAACTCAATTAGAATTCAGTGCAGAAAAGTTAGCAAAATCAGAAAGAGAGAGCGCTTGGCGTGAAATGGCGAAGCAAGTTGCTCATGAGATAAAAAATCCACTCACGCCGATGAAGCTTAGCGTGCAGCATTTGCAACGATCTTTCGACCCGGACGATCCTAATTTTAAAGAAAGAATGGCTTCCTTTTCTGATAAAATGATTCGGCAAATAGACACGCTTTCAACCATTGCTAATGAATTTTCAAATTTTGCTAAAATGCCGAAGGCTAATATTGGCGAAATAAATATAATTAAGTTACTTAATGAGGCATGTGAACTCTTCTCCGAAACCGAAAACCTTAAATTGAACTTTGTCAATAATACAGGTAAAGAAGCGCTAACAATTACAGGAGACAATGAGCAACTAACGCGGGTATTCAATAACTTAATAAAAAACGGAATTCAAGCCATTCCAAATGAACGCAAGGGTGAAATTGTAGTAGTTGTAGATGAGACTGCTGATTCAGTAATAATTCAAGTAAAAGACAATGGGATAGGCATTAGTAAAGACAAGAAAGAGCAAATATTTGTACCAAACTTCACTACTAAATCCTCTGGATCTGGGTTAGGTCTGGCAATGGTTAAAAGTATAATTGAAAATCATCATGGAACAGTATGGTTTGAAACTATTCCGCCAACAGAAACCTCTTTTTTTGTTTCTTTGCCAATGCTAACAAATCAAAAAGATGAGCTTTAAAAATATACTAGTAGATTCAGAAGAAAGCATTTGTACAATTACAATTAACAGGCCTAAACAGCTTAACGCATTAAATTCTGCTACCATTGCAGAATTGAGTGAAGCTTTTCGAGCTGCTGAGAAAGATGCCGCCATTAAGGTCATTGTGTTAACGGGTTCAGGTGAAAAGGCATTTGTTGCTGGTGCTGACATTAAAGAGTTTGCTCATTTTACAACAGAAGAAGGAAAAAACCTTAGTGCAAAAGGCCACCAAACACTATTTGACTTAGTACAGAATTTAGTTACGCCTGTTATCGCAGCGGTAAATGGGTTTGCTCTTGGGGGCGGATTAGAGTTGGCCATGAGCTGTCACATCAGAGTAGCTTCAGACAATGCGAAATTGGGATTGCCAGAAGTATCATTGGGCGTTATTCCGGGTTATGGAGGAACACAAAGATTAGCACAGTTAGTAGGCAAGGGAAGAGCCCTTGAATTAATTCTTACTGCCCAAATGATAGGTGCTGATGACGCGCATAGAATAGGATTGGTTAATCATGTTGTTTCACAACAAGAGCTATTGCCATTGGCCAATAAAATGGCTTCAAAAATTAAGAGAAATTCTCCTGTGGCAATTGCAAGCGCAATTCGATCAACCAATGCCCAGTACGAAACAGCAGTCAATGGATTCGACAAAGAGATTGAAGAATTTGGTAAATGCTTTGGAACAGAAGATTTCAAAGAAGGAACGACTGCTTTCCTCGAAAAAAGAAAGGCTAAATTCCCAGGAAAATAACCCATCAAGCAAGTGGTAAAACCAAAAACA
>CAJQPO010000066.1 GCA_905480225.1 uncultured Flavobacteriales bacterium
TAAATTACAAATATTGAACGGATCGAATTCGAGATTAAAACGGGTGCTAAAAACGAACTAAACTGAATAAAAATGAATCGGTTATTTTAGTGCATTTTCTTTAACAGAATCAATAAAGTGATTGGTGCTATTATTGAGTGAGTCTAAAAAAGCATCTGCACTGTTGCTCATTGAATCAAGTTCTGCTTGTAAAGCTTCATTTATTTGGTCAACACCATCATTCAAAGAATTGGTCATGCTGTCCATTCCGGAATTAAACTCTTCCATTAATTGATCAATGTCTGATAATACTTCATCTTTTGGAGAGGAACAAGACATTAAAACAGCTACTGAGGCACAGATTACAAATATCGTTTTCATGGTAATGAATTTATTAATTTCGGTCAAGATATCAAAATAAAATAATTTGAAAAAGTGATTAGTAAATAATCAAAATACCCTAACGTATCCAACATAGGGCAGGGCGGGAATGTATTCAAAAATACTCGGAATAAAAATTCCGCCAATATCAAAGGAGTTTTTCTTAGATAGGATTCTGAAACCGTGTATTCCGAAATAGGTAGGTGTATTCGTACCATCAGGGAAAACATAGTTTTCTGTAAGCAGAGCAAGACCATTTGTTAAACGCGATGTGCCGGCAATCATGATAGCGGGGTAGTTTGAGAAATTTCCATTAACTAAGCCGTATCCAATGCCAACCGAGACATTGGCGTCGGAATTACCTGCAGTAAAGGAACCATAGGCTAATGTTGCCGCCCCATCTGCAGCTAAACCTGCCATGATGAACCCTCCGCCAATATGAGCATTTTTTGAGAGTTGAAAACCTACTTTCGGGGTAAGAAACCATATGGGAGATCCAACCAATGTTGAAATAAATTCAAAACCACCACCGATAGAAATATTCTTTGTTACTCCGTAATTAACAAAGTTGGTTGTTAATAAAACATTTTGGTAATAGCCTTTACCTTTTTTTATAGGAATTCCAGTAGGTCCGAAAAAATAGCGCGTATCGTGTGGATTTTCAAATCGATATGCCCCTTTGTAAATAGCGGTTTCAATACGCTTTACATTAGTGGCAATTAAATTGAGCTCGCCATTTTTAGTTTTTAATACCAAGGTTTTGGCATCTTGTTTTAAGATTACACCTGTAAATTCTTGGCCATTTTTCATCAATATATTTACCCGCTTGGTTGTATTAAGTGAGTCCGTTTGAGCGTGGAAATTACTGAAAGTGAAAGTTAAAATACACGATAGTGATATGGTAAATAAATAACTTCTCATACGAGTAGGTTTAAGTTACTTTTGAAAGATACGGAAATAAGGTAAAGACTTGAATGGACAGTGCCTTAGTCTTTTACCAATCGAATGTTGGCTTTTTGGCTATCCGCTTCAATAGTAACATTGTAAACTCCTGGTGGTTCATCTAATTTAATTTCCAATAGGGCTGCATTCGTGTATTTGTTTTTTTGAATCAATTCACCTTTTAATGAGGTGATTCGAAGTGTTATGTCACGATATACTTTATCCAAAGCGATGGAGAATTGTCCATTAGTTGGGTTGGGAAATAGAACGAGATTATTGGCGAATTCGTTGTTGAGACTTGTGATTATCGAAACGGAATAACAAGACGAAGTATCAATGCAATGAGCATTGGAAATTTCAACAGCATAATTGCCGCTGTTAAGTGCTGTAAAATCGATGCCATTAGCCCCAATTATTAGGCTAAATGAACTATCACAATTTAACCATTGGTAGTTTGCTCCTAACTCATTGCTCGTTAATTCAGTACCTGATGCTGCTAAACTTAAATCAAAATCTAATACAGTCAATTTGGTAATTACTATACTGTCCCAACCGGGTTGTGAAGCCGATAGAAAACTTTGCTGTATGAGATAACCAATGGGGTTACTCCATGTGCTACTATCTGGAAATACATAGCTTTCACCACTGCAAATGGTATCTTCATGATAGGTTACATGTGCAGGGGTATCTAGAAATCCCAATAATCTAACAGCAGAAGTTGTTCCGTCGTAGGCATCATCAGAGAAATAGTATGGATTGGAGGAAAGTATTTCATTGTTGTTGGCTGATGTTAGTTTAAACAACGGATAGCTGTTTAAGAATGGACTTGCTTTTAACATTAGACCAGTACTGTCCGTGGAAACACTTACATGGATAGCAGAACCTACGGATTCAAATAGGTATCGAAGAGAGTCCACTTCGTTGTAGGACGGTGTATAAGCGGTGTCCAGAGCGTTTTGGACAAGAGCGTGATTTAAAATAGTGTTTTTAACAGAATCAACATTGGCTCCTAACACAAAAAAATACCTAAAGCTCATGGATTTACCAAATCCAAGTTGGCCCGTTGAGGGAAATCGAATCATCTCAAAAACATGGTAATCTCGGTTGTTCCAAGCAGCAGTTAAATTACCCGCATCTCCGTATCTAAATACACTGTTATTGGTGTTTGTCGTGAGTGGATGTGCCATTCCAAGTGCAGGAGTGTTTCCTAATGTATCGTTAGACCAAGCCACCCAGCCACCAGTGCTTGCTGTTGGAATGACTGGTGTAGTGCCATAGATCCCAGGAGTGTTTGTGTAACTGCTGGCCGGTGTTGAAATGAAAAAATGTTCCAAATTTGAATTTCTTACACCTCCCCATGGCATATTTAGAAAATCGATATTGTCAATTCCAAAATTATAAATCATTTTATCTACTTGAATAATGCCATTTCCTTTGTTGGTGTACGTAGTATAATACAATAGACTAGAGGTGTGATGAATGTTTTCTAGGTCTTCTGTGTGTGCCTGTTGTCCCCAGTTGACGACGGAGTAGGACATTTTAGAGGGATCGAAATAGCGAGCAATCATTGGAGAATAAAAGGGTTGCGACTGTCCCGGTGTTTTTAAATAAACGCCAGATTGATGTATGAAGTAAGCAGAATCTGGAGGGTTGTTCAGAGAGCCATCTACACAAACCATTTGCCAAACTTCATCCACCCAAGGTGCATAAGAAGTTCCACCACCATAAGTTGGTAATGCCCATCCAGCTGGTCGCCATTGAGGTGGAACGGATTCGCCGAACGAACCACGAAAAGAATACAATTGTCCACCTTTTCCAATTCTAATCTGATACGACTGAGTTGAATCCAGTATGTTTTCATAGCTAAGTTCTGCATCGAAAACAATACTTTCCGGAAAGCTGTCAATTCCCCAGTC
>CAJQPO010000067.1 GCA_905480225.1 uncultured Flavobacteriales bacterium
GAAATTCTCAAAACCGTTTTCACCTCTCCCATATTGAAGAAATCAATTTGATTCGATTGAGCATTCAATAACATTTGCTGATTGTCAATCAATTCAATATTAAAATCACCATCAACAAACTCGTCCATGTCCATTTGAATGGTTTTTGTATCTATCAATGACCAAGTTCCAGTCGTGAAATAATTAATGGTGTCATTCGTATAGTATTCACCTCGCATAATGCCATTATCCAACATATAAATCACATAAGTACCACTTCCATCCGCATAGCCATCCAGAAATCCATTCATCTGATTAGTCGAGCCACCGTCTATTTCAAAGGAATTTAAGTACCATTTCCCCTTGATGATATATGTTCTGTGCACCTTATAGCACCCTGATAATAAGCTTGCGCAAAAAATTAATAATAGAAAACTTCTTTTTATCATAAATCAAAATAATGATGAATATAGCTATTTGTAGTTAAAAAATTGCACTTTTACTATTATGTGGCAATGGTTTCAAATGCATTCAGATTTATTTCTTTACCTGTCTATCCCAATTACGAGTGCGTTAGTAGGATGGATAACGAATGTCGTTGCCTTAAAAATGACCTTCTATCCACTTGAGTTCATTGGTATAAAACCTGTATTCGGCTGGCAAGGCATTATACCATCAAAAGCGGAAAAAATGTCTCGAATTTCGGTCGATTTATGGACGACCAAACTCATCGATGTTAAAGAAATGTTTTCTCGTATTAAACCTCAGGCAATTGCAGATGAAATGAGGCCCGAATTTGATCGTATCGCCAAGGAATTGATGGAAGAGGTAATGGAAGATCAAATGCCTCTAATTTGGTCCAAAACACCCCAACATGCCAAACAATTGATGTATGCCCGAATGTCAAGAGATTTACCGTTAATAATCTCAGACATCATGCAAGATGTTAAAGACAATATTGAAGATGTTTTTGATTTAGAAGCCATGATTGTAAAAAGATTAACGTCTGATAAAGCAATGATGAATGAGATATTTCTTAAATGTGGAGCTGAAGAATTCAAGTTTATCGAGCGGTCTGGTCTTTATTTTGGTTTTGCCTTCGGTTTAATTCAAATGAGTATTTGGTGGATTTTTCCAGCATGGTGGATTTTACCGCTATTTGGTCTTCTGGTTGGGTATGGAACAAATTGGCTCGCCTTAAAACTAATCTTTGCCCCAATACAAGCAAAAAAAATTCTGGGGTTGACCTTTCAGGGGTTATTTATTAAAAGACAACCGGAAGTTTCTGTAGAGTATGCAAGAATCTTAGCCCATGATATTCTTACTTTTGACCGTATTTTTGCAGCCATAATTAACGGTCCAACTAAAGATAAATTCGTTGCGCTTATTCAAAAACACACACACAAAGCGATTGATGATTCTGTAGGACTTGGGAAACCAATGATTAGTTTATTCGGCGGAGAAGAAAACTTTAAGCATATCAAAGAGATTGCCTCCAGAAAAGTGATACGTGAGCTTCCTAAATCAGTTCGACCCGCTTTTGATTATGCTGAAGAATCTATGGATTTAGAAAACGTAATGCGAACGAGAATGTTGAATTTATCTCCTCCAGAATTTGTCGGGTTTCTAAGGCCTGTCTTTCAAGAAGATGAACTTAAATTAATCTTAGTAGGTGCTTTCCTAGGCTGCGCAGCTGGCGTAGCTCAATTAGTGTTTGTTTTTGGTGGTTGGTAAGCCCTTACCATAATTTAATATTGTATGTGCGATTATCTACAGTAACTGTAGCATCATTATCACATGTCCCCGACCCGTAATCTATCGTTCTTACATCCAACTCATTTGGAGCAATTTCTAGCTCACCTTTTTGCATATACCGACAGCTAAAACCAAATATCAAGGGATTAATAATTGAAACAGAATACGCACGTCCTAACCGATTTACTCCAGAGCCTTTGCCTGTAATAGAAAAAGAATCATCTACTATTCCCGCAAAGCCGTCAGTCACGTAATCTGTTTCTGCTCCTCCAACCCATTCTCTATTTCTATTCGATTCCCAAAAAATCACATCACTAGAAGGTAAAGTTACGCTGCCATCAGCTACCACAACGGCATAATTGATGTTCCCGTTTGAATTTCGACCAGTATTTGAAATCGTTTTTTTCCCTTCTACGCTATAATCATTCACATAATAATTACTCGGATTAATAATGAAAACTGCCCCAGAATCTTTATACATCCCTGTTGCATGAATACTCAAAACACCGCTCCTATTGTGTCCCAGAAAATCTGTTGTGCCCGTTCCAAAATCAATTAAAATATCCTTCGGAAAGCTTGAGTCTGGCCAAGCAGGTGTCACAGTTACCATTGGGCTCCCATAAATGTCTTTAAACCCACCAGAAATCTTACCTTCTAAAAAAGCTTCTTTAAGCGCATCTTCAGATACCTTCTGAATATCATTGAATCCACCTTCCGCAATCGACATATCAATCGATGTAGTAGTATCTCGATTTAGCCTCCTTTTTTGGCAAGAAGTCACAGATAATACAATCACAAATATTAAAATCAAAACGCTTTTGACACTCATAATCACCGTGTTAAGTGCCTTTTAATACTGATTTAAGTAAAAATAGTTGCATTATTAGTCTGAAAGCATAGTCAATTTATCAGATTACTATTGACTTTTACCTTGAAATGGCCTAATCTAAAGGAGATATCTCTAATCCAAGCTCAACCAATTGTTGATTATCTATTGGTGCAGGAGAATCAATCATGACATCTCGGCCTGAATTATTTTTCGGAAAGGCAATAAAATCTCTAATGCTTTCCTGCCCACCGAACAAAGAGCAAAGTCTGTCAAAACCAAAGGCAATTCCACCGTGCGGCGGAGCTCCGTATTCAAAGGCATTCATTAAAAAACCAAATTGGGTTTCTGCCTCTTCTTTGGTAAAACCTAACAAATCGAACATACGGGATTGAAGTGTTCGATCGTGAATCCGTATAGAACCTCCTCCTACTTCAACACCATTTATTGCAAGATCGTATGCATTTGCCCTTACAGCTCCTGGATTATCTTCCATACCTTCAATGTCCGATGGTTTTGGAGAGGTAAATGGATGGTGCATGGCGTGAAATCTGGCTTTTTCTTCGTCCCACTCTAAAAGAGGGAAATCTAAAACCCAAAGAGGCTTAAATACTTTAGGGTCGCGCAATTCAAGCTCATTACCCATATGTAATCTTAACTCATTCATTTGACGTCTTGTATCATCTAAACCGCCAGACAAGACCAATATTAAATCTCCTTGATGAGCTCCGCATTTCGATGCCCAATCCGAAAGATTTTCTTGTGAATAGAACTTATCTACACTTGACTTAAAACTGCCATCTTGGTTACATTTAACGTAAACTAATCCCTTGGCTCCAACCTGCGGTCGCTTAACCCAATCCACTAATTTATCTAATTGTTTTCTTGAGTAATCTCCTGCGCCTGGTGCAACAATGCCCAAAACAACTTCAGCCTGATCGAAAACACTAAACCCCTTGTTTTGGGCTTCCTCATTAAGGCAATTGAATTCCATCCCAAATCTAATATCTGGCTTGTCAGATCCATACTTCTCCATCGCTTCATCGTAGGTCATTCGAGGGAAATGCTCGGCTATTTCTACCCCTCTAACAGCACTGAATAGGTGCTTGATCAACCCTTCGAAAGTATTAAGTACATCCTCCTGCTCCACAAAAGCCATTTCACAATCAATTTGTGTAAACTCAGGTTGCCGATCTGCTCTTAGATCTTCATCTCTAAAACATTTTACAATTTGATAGTATCTATCGTAACCACTTACCATAAGCAACTGCTTAAACGTTTGTGGCGATTGTGGCAAGGCATAAAACTGGCCGGAATTCATTCTGCTTGGCACTACAAAGTCTCTTGCACCTTCTGGTGTTGATTTAATTAAATAGGGAGTCTCAACTTCCATAAAGCTAATGCCGTCAAGATATTTTCTTGTTTCTAAAGACATTTTATGGCGCAACTCAAGGTTCATTCTTGGCTGATTTCTTCTTAAATCTAAGTACCGGTATTGCATCCTAAGCTCTTCACCTCCATCGGTTTCATCTTCGATGGTAAAAGGTGGGGTCTTACTTGCATTAAGGATCTCCAATTTAGAAACATCAATTTCAATCTCTCCTGTTGGTAGTTGCTTGTTTTTATTCGACCGTTCTATCACTTCCCCCATCACCTTTATAACGTATTCCCGACCCAAAGTTCTAGCTTCTTCACAGAGAGATGGATTGATATCCATATTAAAAGCCAATTGCGTAATTCCATACCTATCTCTAATGTCAACAAACGTCATACCTCCAAGGTCACGAGCTTTTTGAACCCAGCCACTAAGTGTGACTTTTTTCCCTAAATCTTTTAATCTCAATTCACCGTTGGTATGTGATCTATGCATTTTGTAATTTTAAGAGGTCACGAAATTACTAAATAAGTTGCGAGGTACTGCTTTTAGCACTTGATATCTCGAACTTTTTGTTGATTCCCGTTAACGTATATCTGTTGTTCATTCAATTCCATGGTATTTAAAAGTACCGTGCTGAAGTAGATTAAGCATTAAGTCTTAATTTCGCTGAATGGATATTTCGCCGTTTGATGACAATCATTTTATGAGACAGGCTTTAATCGAAGCCCAAAAAGCCTTTGATATGGACGAAGTACCAGTAGGTGCCGTAATTGTATGTAATCAAAAGATCATTGCTAGAGCGCATAACTTTACTGAAAGACTCAATGACTTTACCGCCCATGCAGAAATGCAAGCATTTACATCAGCTTCAGAATATCTAGGAAGTAAGTACCTCAACAATTGTATCATTTACATTACACTTGAGCCATGCATTATGTGTGCTGGGGCAAGTTTTTGGACTAGAATTGGAAAAATTGTTTTCGGAGCTCCTGATGAAAAAAGAGGTTATCAACGCCTAAAAGAAAATATACTTCATCCATCAACAGAAATTCAAGGTGGTATTCTAAAAGATGATTGTGCTGAGTTGCTAAAAGCATTTTTTGCATCAAAAAGGTAAGAAAAGAATCACTTTTTACTACGCTGCATTTCACTTTTACCTTTATCTTTGCCTCCAATCAAAAAAGAAAAAATTATGTATCCACCGGAATTGGTATCTCCAATGAAAGAAGACCTTACTAGCGCAGGTTTTGAAGAGTTAACAACTGCAATGGAAGTAGACAAGGCAATAAACGAAGTTTCTGGAACAACTTTATTGGTAATCAACTCTGTTTGTGGCTGTGCTGCAGCTAATGCTCGTCCAGCAGCCAAAATTTCGGCTACGCACTCCAAGAAACCTGATCACTTGGTAACTGTCTTTGCTGGAGTCGATAAGGAAGCCGTAGATCAAGCTAGAAAGTATACATTACCATACCCACCGTCTTCACCAAGTATGGCTCTTTTTAAGGACGGTAAACTCGTTCACTTTATTGAAAGACATCACATTGAAGGAAGACCAGCTGAGCTTATTGCCGAGAACTTGCAAATGGCTTTTGATGAGTTCTGTTAATTAGAATTACTTAAGAACTTTAGGTATTCTAAAATAATCCGAATCTTTTTTTGGAGCATTTTGAAGTGCCTCTTCTTGACTTGTAGAATTGACGGCAACATCTTCTCTAAGCACATTAACTTCGTTCGTCATATAAATCAATGGCTCCACCTCAGCGGTGTCTAGTTCATTCAATTTATCGATAAACTCTAGCATTTTATTCATGCCTGATTTAATCTTTTGTTTAGATTCCCCCTCAAATTGAAGCTTTGACAAGCTGGCTATTTTATCTACTGTATTGTCATCAATAATCATCCGGCAATTCTAATTTAATTGTTTCAAAAATCTGCTCACGCAAAGATACGAAATCCATTTGTGTCATACCCGCTGTACTAACGAGAGGATGAATAACTACCTTCGAGATTCCTGGTTGGCCATTAAAAAACAAATCTGTATGGTCACAAAATAGTTTCTTATTATTTTGAAAGGTAATCGGCAATACAGGCACCTGGTTGGCAATTGCTAATTTGAATGCTCCATTTTTGAACCGTTGTAAACCTTTTGCCTTTGGGTCCCAACCTCCTTCCGGAAAAATGACAATGCTGTGGCCTTGTCTCAACGCTTCTCCACACTTTTCAATTGATTTAAAAGCTTGCATCTTGTTGTTGCGATCTACCGCGATATCCATTTGACGAAAAACATTCTTCATAATCGGCCAATTCAATATCTCTGATTTTCCGAGAAATCTAAATCTATGAGGAACAATGTTGTAGAGGAGCATAATGTCCAAATAGGACGCATGATTGGCAACTATTACATAAGGACCACTAACAGGAAAATTCTCTTTTCCTTTTATCATTAGCGGAACAAATAGAAATATTTCAAGAAATTTAGACCAAATCTTACGCCATGTGAACCCATAATTAAATCCGTTCTTTAATTGAGCCGCGATTAAAAAAGCCGGCGCAAACAATACAAGTGACACGCCAAAAATAAGCGCGAAATACAGTTTGTAAATGAATCTGAACGGGGCTAGAAAAAATTGCATAGCGTACCAAAGTAAGAAATTTCAGCTATCAAAATTTTGCTTCATTAATATAATTGGCTCATTCAATGATTTCAACTCCCAATTTGCTAATTTTACACATTAAACTATTCAAAAATGGCAAGAATATTAACGGGAATTCAAAGCACAGGAGTACCACATCTTGGTAATATTCTCGGCGCAATTGTCCCTGCAATAAAAATGGCCAATAATCCAGAGAATGATTCTTTTTTATTCATTGCGGACCTCCATTCACTAACTCAGATTAAAGATGCCAAAACACTAAGGGAAAATACCTATGCTGTGGCGGCAGCATGGCTTGCATTTGGTCTGGATCCGGAAAAAACAATATTCTACAGACAAAGTGACGTGCCTGAAGTTGCAGAGCTATCGTGGTACCTCAACTGCTTTTTTCCTTATTCTAGATTGCAGCTAGCCCATTCTTTTAAAGATAAATCTGATCGTTTGGAAGACGTTAATGCTGGTTTATTTGTTTATCCTTTACTCATGGCTGCTGATATTATTTTATATGATGCAGAAAAAGTTCCAGTAGGAAAAGACCAGCTTCAACACTTAGAAATGACAAGAGATGTTGCCTCCCGATTTAATCATGCAACGAACTCCAATACATTAGTCATTCCTGAAGCCATTATTTCGGAGGAAACGATGCTCGTCCCTGGAACTGACGGTCAGAAAATGAGTAAGTCCAGAGACAATGACATTAACATATTTCTTCCAGAAAAACAGCTCAAGAAAAGAATCAATAAAAAAATCATTACAGACGATTCTCCACTAGAGGCACCTAAGCAAGCAGATTCAACGCCGTTATATGAGTTGTATCAATTGATTGCACCTGAAAAAGCAGGATCAATGAAAGATCAGTTAGCAGCTGGAGGGTATGGCTGGGGACATGCTAAAAAGGCGCTTTTAGAAGAAATCCTAAGTAAATTTTCCTCCGAAAGAGAACAATTTCTTTATTACATGGAAAACCGACATAAACTTGACGAGATTTTATTAGGCGGTGCTAACAAAGCAAAAGTCATAGCGCAAAAAACGCTTACTCGAGTTCGAACAATGACTGGCTATTAAAATACATCCCGGAAAAATCCTTGAAAAAAAGAAAGTTTTCAAGAGCGATCCCTTGAGCAAGGTCCAATTACATCCCTAAATAAAAAATCCACATTAAAATATTCTAACGTGGATTTTTTTAGTTTTCAATGAGTTACTTAATGACCGTTACGTGTCCTTTATAGTCGTGCTTTTCACCAAGCATGATGTCTTTGGCTTTAATTCTCCAAACATAAACATCTGACTTAACTACCGAACTAATTGCAGAATCTACTCCATCCCACGCCACTCCAAGTGTCTCACTTGACCAAAGTAGCTCTCCCCACCTATTGAAAATATAAACTTCAAAAGCTTCAGGGTCCGCTCCTTGAAGAACAGGCATCCAAGTATCGTTAATCCCATCTCCGTCAGGGGTAAAAGCATTAGGAGCGTAGATAATAAACTCTGGGTCAATAATTATAGTTTTACAAACCACACTGTCACATCCATTGGCATTTGATGCGGTAAGACATGCCTGATAAATTCCTGCCTCTGTATTCGGAAATTCAACAACTGGATTAGTTTCTGTAGATGTTGGTGTAGCTACATCTGGAGTAAAAGTCCAATTGTAAATTTCTGCATTCAAGGACATATTGGTGAAAGTAATTTCTGACTCCATAAAAGAAGTTGGTTGCGGCCCAAATGTAAAATCAGCTATTACCTGGTCGGGTAAAATTAATGTCCCTGTGGAATAAGCAAAACAACCATTACCATCTTGAATCGTAAAATCAAAATCACCAGCACACAGTCCAGTAAAAATTCCCGTACTATTATTTTGTGTGCCTCCTGAACCTGTAAGAGTGAATAAAACACCTGTTGTTCCCGTAATCTCTATTTGTCCGTCACAAAATTCAAAACAGCTTTCATCTAATAAGACATTAACTCCAGGATCTAGTGGGGGTAAGTCTTCAATTACTATACCTATAGAGTCAACAGCACAACCCAAGTCATCATTAACAACTAAATCATACGTTCCAGCACACAAATTTATAGCACTAGCATCAGTAGAAGCAGCAATACCACCAGACCAATTGTAATTGTATCCCGCACTGACAGTACCTCCATTAACAATCGCATTTATAGAACCATCACACGCGCCATCACAAATTGCATCTTGAGCAATAATCGATATTATCAATTCTGGTGGATCATTAATTACTGAATTTGTTGTGGCTCTACATCCATTAATGCTTTCAACGACAATATCATAAGTTCCACTGCACAATCCTGTGAAATTATTTGAAGGCTGAAAGTTTAACCCATTATCAATTGAAAATTCTGTTGCATTAGTTGCGTTGACTGTTATTGACCCATTACAACCTTCGAAACAGTCTGGATCAATTGCTGCAGCTGGAGCAACCTCAATACTATCTACGTATACAGTGGCTACTGAAAACGAAACACACGTACTTGTAACCGTATACGTAATATCATGGAATCCAGCTGATGCTAATACCGGATCAAAAATTCCAGTTACTGGATCAATACAAGCGGCACAAGTCGAAGACCACACACCTCCTGGAGTTGCACCAACAAGTGCAGCTGCTGCATCATAATCACAGAAAGGACCTGCTGGTGTTATCGTTGCATCTAAACCAGTTTCAACAACTACAACAGTTGAATCAACTGCACTGCATGCTCCAGTGAAATTGTAATAAATCATATAGGTACCAGCACCAACCGAAGGATCAAATTCCCCTGTAACTGCATCTATACATGTTGGACAGGTTGCTGACCATGTACCACCTGGTGTTGCCCCTACCATAGTAATTGGCGATGAGACGTCACACAAAGGTGTTGTAACCGCAGATACACTTGCATCTAAGTCATTTTGAACATCTATAATTATCGTGTCATTTCCTCCACATGCTCCACCAATACTGTAGTAAATTTCATAAGAACCTATACCTGGAACGGATGGGTCAAAATTACCTGCAGCATCAATACAAGTACCGCAGTCTGCTGACCAAACTCCTCCTCCCGCGTTTGACGTCATTGCATATGAAGTCGGGCCATCACAAAATGGTCCTGCAGGATCAATGATTGGCGGGTTCAGGCCTCCAATAATTACGTCAATACTATCAGAAAGAGGGCAAATTCCTCCCCCTCCTGCGAATCCATACCAAATTGTATAGGTTCCCGCAGGTAGTGTTCCTGGATCAAACGCGCCTGTTAAAGGATCAATACAAGTTCCACAACTCGCTCCCCATTCGCCACCAGGATCTACTGCTGTCATAACTTCAATCGGATCTCCCGGACAATACGGTCCAGCCGGTGTGACGGTAGGATCATCTGCTGCTGCTGGAATCACAACTATTTCTTTAATTACAGGCGTTGCAAAGCATCCACTAATGGACGTACCTGTTACCGTATAAGTCGTAGTCGTCGTTGGAAATGCATACACACTCGATCCTGTTGTAGCACTCAAACCAATCGCAGGGCTCCAAGACCATGTAAAATCATTTACTGCAGAACCAGTAATCTCAACTAGCACAGAATCCGAACAAGGCGTGCCAAGTGCACCGGTTGAACCAGGAACAACATAAGTTGTATCAACAGTAGGCACACATTCTGCACCAGTTGCAGCCGAACCAACATAGTCCAAAGCAAATAAATTATCAAAGGCAGCATCAGCGCCAGCAGCATTCAAAATGACAACAAACTTGAAAGTTTCACTTCCACCAGGGGGAATGGTTTCGATCAAGTAACTTAATGAAATCGCCTCATCTTCATTACTAACAGAACCAACGGTTGTCGTTAACGGTATGGCTGTATTTCCAAACCACATATTGGACGCATTTCGATTAGAGAAACCTCCGTGACAGACTCTAAAATTTTCACCGATAGCAGCAAATCCTAAATAGGAATCCCAAGGAGTAGTTTGTTCAGCAGTAACATGAGCCTTGTTACACGTACTTGGTGGATTCGCAACAATGGTATTGGTTGTTTGGTAAGAACCCGAAAGCTCAACATTATTATCTGGATCAACATTTCGATAATAAAAAATACTGTCTAGTGCAGTAGCACCATCGTTAGTGATGGTAACTTCAGTCGTGTAAAACAAATCGTTTTGCTTCATTGAGTAGGTAATTGCAACACTAACATCAACACCAGATGCTGAAGTTCCGCCATTCCAGTCAATTGACATACAACCCGCATTATTTACGTAATTACTGAGCGCTCCAGGAATATCATTTATCCCTCCACTTGAACAATTATTGTGTAATGATATACCACTACTTCCTCCTATTTCCAAACCCCATCCATTCTCTGGTGATCCCGGTGTGAAAAAATCTCCATCAAAATTAACCCAACCGGAAAAAGTTGGATCCGCAACAAAGCCAAATAGATTAAAGGAATTAGATCGAAAGTGAATCGGTGTAGGCGGCTGTCCAAGATTTATGTCTGAACCTTCATAGCCCCACTGGCCGGAAAGGCCCACTTCCGCTGCTGTACCAATCAAATATCCTTCTCCGCCATAAATTTGCGAAAACCCTGTAGATGTACACACAATTAATAGTGTAGTTAAGGCAAAATTTCTCATTGAAGTATTAATTAATTTCATCATTTGGCATATATGACGTACTAAATTACAAAAGTTGCCTGCTAAAAAGTAATTTTTTATTTCAAAAAATTTAATGATTGCAACCTCATCGTCCTTGTTTAGGCCTGAAGGTTCAAAGAATCTGTCTTTTTTTGCACCGCTGTGGCATCAGACTTTTCCAAACAAAAAGAAACCGTTTCTAGCATTATTTTCATTAATGAACATGGAAAATAGTAGCATTGGAACGCCCCTTTATTTTCGCAATGTATGTGCCCGTTGAAAGCTGACCAATTTCAACACCATTCTTACCTTCATATAGATATTGTTCTTGCACAACCTTGCCACTTATATCAAGAATCAGTAACTCTCCTAAAGTAGTCATTTCAATTACTATCATCTCTGTGGCGGGATTTGGATACAAATTGGAAATAACGGACTGTTCTTTAATAGACGCAAATATGTCTACATCAACAGCTGCTCTTGGTAAAATTTTATACTCAGAAAAAGAATAATAAACCGGTCCGGTTACTCGATACATCGTTCCACTTAAAGGAGAAGGATATGAATAAATTACATCATCAATCAATGCCGCACCTGAACCATCATTAATTTCCCATTGACCAAAACCTAAGCTTGGGTTTGTACATGTCGCATATTCTGTTGTAATAAGAACACCTTCGTACTTTTCATTATTTACACTATCCGTTGCGATGACGGGTGACGTAGGAAGCGAATTTCCAGAGTTTAATATGTTAAAGGATGACACATTCCGAATTATCGTCTGGTTGAAGTTTTCGTTAACGTTTCCATCAATAATTACACTATCTCCTATAGAAACGGTATTGATTGTATCCCAAACAAATATGCCATGCCAAGGGCCTGAACCATCTTGAAGCCAATAACCTTTATCATTTGTATTAAAAGCTCCGCTTGATTCTGCAGTAACAATTCCCTTTACCCCTGAGACATTCGCCCCATTTAACGGAGAAAAACCTCCAGGATCAGTAGTGAATTGAATGTTGTAAATCGTTTGAGCCAGCGATGCACCAACAATATCAGCTGCATCACGAGGCAATAATTTATACTCACTGTAAGAATACCAAACCGGACCAGTTACATCATAAGAGTTTCCAAGGGCAGGACTGAAAGAATAAATAACGTCATCTACTAAGCATGTATCGGTAGACCCATCAAATATTGCCCATTGTCCAAATCCTACAGTCGGATTAGTGCATGTTGCAGCCGATGTCTGTACCAAAACACTTTCGTAATCTTCAGAATTTACGGCTCCTGTTGATACCCCCGACGCTGCGGGTTCTGGATTACCACTTGACACATTGTTGAATGAAGTCAAAGCTGTAAGTTGAGTGAACGAAAAATTCTCTTGAACCAATCCACTGATTACGACACTATCTCCCCTTGAAGGAGCATTTACTGCATCATCTACATAAACTCCATTCCATGCGCCAGAAGCATTCTGTATGAAATAACCTATATCGCTACCGCTATTAACAACCGCTGTTACAATACCACCTGTATTCACATTTTGACCATCGTATGGAGAAGTTCCTGAAGGCGCAGTTGTAAATTGAATGTCGTAAATAGGTACAGTAGGCACTGATGTTGGTCCTTCTTGAATAACCACATCATCAATTTGATATGTACTTCCATCCGATGTTCCACCAACGTATTGAAAAGCTAAAAATACAGTTGATGGAGAAGCAGCAATACCAGCTGTTAAATCAACATCGCCAGAACTCACAAAAGACCAACTTCCTGTATTCACATCCATGGTGCAATTACTAGTAATGTCTGTCCAAGTTCCACTTGACGGCGCACCAGAACCTGTATAATTAGTGGATAGGTTTACTTTAATGTCTGTTCCCGAAAAACGCTTCATATTATTAAATGACAAAACCGGCATCGATGCAGATGACAAATCAATAACGGGTGAAATTAGCCACGTTTCCATAGCTTCATTGGTTGATGTGCCAGAATTGTAATTAGACACTCTGGCAAACGCATCCGAACTAAAATCATCGTGATACCAGTCATATCCTGAAGTGGATGCTGAAACGACTTGAGTAGTCCAAGCGTTGTTATTGGTTAAAGACCCACCGGCACCGGTGCTTGGTTCAAAATCATCTGAAAAATAGGTTTGGCTAGAAACTCCACCAAAAAATAGACAAGTAATTAACGCAGTGTAAAATGTTTTCATGATATTATTATTGTTTCTGAGGTTTCTTAAAATTACTGATTTTCTATATTTATGTCATCAATTTCCCAAGTGGCTCCATCCATATTACTCCCTTGGTACTTAAACGCAATGTACGTGTTAGAAGATTTGAACGCGGACAAATCGATTGGTCCACTGGTAACCCAATCCCAAACCGTGTCATCTAAGTCCCAATTAACTGTTCCTGACAGATTCGTCCAAGTGCCTTGCAAAGATGGATCACTTATACCATCATAATCCATACTAACCCATAATTCTAATTGTGCTCCAGGTGCGTATCTATGGGTATTATCAAAAGTTAAAATCGGCAACCCAGGCGCCAAACTATTCAAATCCATTGCGGGTGAGATGAACCAAGATGTTGTTGCATAATTTGTAAATGTACTGATATCAAAATTACTAGCAGATGCCGCATTGTCACTGCTTGAAAACAGCTCAAATCTACCCCAGTCGGTTCCACCTGCGGTTGTTCCAGACCAAAACGTAGTCCAACCACCTGATGTTAATGAACCGTCTTCAAAATCTTTCGACAAAACATAAATAGCACCACACCTCGAATTACTAAAATTAACTTCGGAAGGATTCCTAATAATCAATTGCATGGTAGTATTAAACTGCGTAACAATTGCAGTAATTCCTCCATTCCCGGTAGGCGTTAAATCATCTGCAAAATTAGCATATCCACTTGAGCGAATAATTATCTCATCTGTTTCACTGCAGTTAGTGAGCACTCGGTCAATAGAAGCTTGATTCGCACCGTCCGCCCAAGATTGACCAGCACTAGCACTTATAAATTCCGCAGAATCAATCCTAACCAATCTAGATTGCATGGTTTGGTCTATCTCATTAATTTTAACCACTTGAGGAATTATATTTCTGTTATTTTCTATCTTGATTACATTCAAGTCCGTATCTACTGAATCGAGTTGAATCATACCTGTATATTGACCAAGAACGGTGTTTTTCAGATAAATTCTAATGGAATCTCCTTCAGATAAACTACCGCTAGAAAAAAGGCGCACGTTGATTGCGCCAGTGGCATCCTGCACAAAAATATTTTTATACAAATTCCCTGAAGATTCATCCATCGTAACAACAGCATAAAGACTGGAGTCTCCGACAAATTTATGTGGATAATCCAATGCTTTCATATCGGCAATGGTAATTGCTTCTCCAACCGGAATATTAGAAATTGGCGGATTGTCGTATTCTCGTTTGCAACCAAGAAATATAAAAACTGCTAAACTTATTAATACACTCTTTTTCACTATTTAAATTCCTCTTTTGAGCTCAATTATTCTTGAACAATTATATTATCTATTTCCCATGTCGCACCATCCGAATTGGATCCAATGTATTTGAAAGCAATATACGTATTGGAAGAACCATAAGGGGTAAGGTCCACATTTCCACTCGGTACAAAGTTCCAATCACCAGAGGCAACATCCCAATTAGGAACCGATGAAGTTATGTTATTCCAGGTTCCTTGTAATGATGGGTTACTTACACCATCATAATCGGTAGAAACATATAGCTCCAAGCCCGAGCCAGAATATCGAACTACATTGTCAAATGTCAAATAAGGAGCTGATGATGAGGACAAATTAATTGACGGTGAAACCAGCCAGCTATCACACATATAATTTGTAAAAACACTAATGTCAAAATTACTAGCAGCAGCAACATCTCCACCAAAGATTCCCCACTCGCCCCAATTCGCTGAAGTTGAAGTTCCATTCCAAAAACTTCCCCATCCTCCGGAAACGATTGAACCATCGTCAAAGTCTTTATACAAAAAATAAGAGGCAGTGCACCGTGGGTCATTCATAACTGCTTCATTCGGGGTTCGAATATATATTTGCATGTCTGTATTGTATTGTCCGACTACACCAATTAACGTTCCACTTGAACTGGGAATAATTTCATTAGCAAAATTGGCATATCCACTTGTTCTAACAATCACTTCATCACCTGAACAATTTACTAAGATTCGATTTAAGGACGCTTGATTATCTCCATCAGCCCACGTTCCGCCAACATCCATACCCGAAAATTCTACACCTTCTAATTTAATAAGTTGAGCCTGGATAGAATTGTTAATCTCAGCTATACTAATAACTTTCGGCTCAACAACATGACCGGTTGATTGCCTGACTAAATTGACGTCTACATCAACAGAATCTAATTGCATCATTCCGTCAAATTCTGTTAGGATGGTTCCTTTTAGTGCTATCCTTAGAGAATCGCCTTCAATAACTCCACCAGAGGTTAACAGTCTTAAATTCATACCGGCTCCACTGGTATCCTGAACATAAACGTTCTTGTATAAATTACCGGTCTGCTCATCCATGGTAACAATCCCGTAAATAGTCGAATCTCCAGAAAATTTATGTGGTATTGAAATTGTCCTTAAGGTAGCAATAGAAATAACTCCGTCCGAAGCAATAACATTTAAAGGAGGGCTGTCGTATTCTCTTTTACAACCAAAAACGGTCGCTATTATCGCCAAACTAAAAAGTATTTTTTTCACTATCATCATTCCCTGTTAAAATTGATACGTCACCATTCCAAAATAAGTCAGGCCATACATATAGCCGTACTTAGGTGGGAATTTTCCGATTTCTCCTGGGTTATACCGTAATTGCTCGTAACCGCCAGTCTTAAAATCCGTGTTGTTAAGAATGTTACTTACACTGACAAAAAGCCTCAAATATTTACCACTAGACAATCTCCAACTCTTACCTCCGAAAAAATTAATGGTATATCCCCCATCTAGCTCCGTAATATCTAAAGTTTCATCCCATTGGGGGTCCGTTACTATAAAAGAAGACACTGCTTCCTCTGTTCTTCTATCTGGATTAGGACCCAAATTCATCCGATCAAAATAATTCCAATTCACTCCTGCAAACCAGTATTTAGATGAGTTGTATTTCAAACCAAATGTTCCGGCTAGCTGCGGCATACCTCCAATGTCATAATTTTTGAGGTAAATGGTTCTGTCTTCGGCTATTAGCTCTTGGGTGTTATCCGCAGTAATGGTTGCTTTTGGTCGATTGCTGTAGATATAATCTCCTGTTGTAAAAGCACCACTTAATACCCATACTGATGCTAAGGTATATTCAACACCAATTTCGGTACCCATAAAAAGTTGGTCAACATCAGTCATTACGTAATTAACAAATGCATTGTATTCGTCGTGATAAAAGCTTCTTGCCCACACTTGATTATTTATTTGAGAATAAAACGCCGTTACCCGCGCCCTTAAGTTTGGATATCGCACTGTGTAATTAATATCTCCACTCAACACTTCCGTACTTTCCAAGTTTTTTACCAGGTGATCTCTTGTTTTTGGGGAGATGTACGCATTTCTAGATAATGGCGCTCTTGTCAAATACGCACCATTTATTGAGATTAAATGCCTTCCTGTTAATTTAAAAAGTAGCCCACCCTTAACTCCATAGTTGAAAAAGTTTTGTTTCTCAGAGTCGCCAAGGGACGCATCAGGAAATCGGCCATTTTGCATGTGACCTGTTCTCCAAAAGGTGGTGTTAGAAAGATTAAAACCAACAAACCCGTCAAATTTTGAAGATTTCCAATCCAAATTGGCGAAAGCGTCATAAGTATGGACATTGATATCGTAATTATACCCGAACACATCTCCTTTTTCAATGATATTGTTATAATTGCTCAAATCATTTTGAGCAGAGAGACTGTCCGAGAAATCACGTTGTGCAAACTGATCAACATCAACCCAAAATTCACCTCCTAGCAAATCACTCATCAACTTATAATTTTTACTCTTATAAATTTCAACATGTGCACCCGATGAAAGATAAAAATTATCTTTAATGTCTGCATTGTACAATACTTTTACACCGAATTGTCTAGGATCTTGTCTATACTCTTCCACAATATACTTCGATCTATTTCCTGTCAAGTTCGTCCCAACAGCACCATTAGGATCATCTACTGTATACAGATTTTTGTAGTTTGCATTGTATAATGCATCCCAAGCAATTTGAGTTACATTGGTGTTTCCTGTCGTCCAATCATTATTTTGCATCGCTGCAATCGATGGATTCTCGATTGCATTGTAACTCGGTAAATACCTGTAATAATCTGGACGAGGATCCGGAGCTTCATACCAATTTAAGTTCGAATTGGAAGTTTTACCAAACATACCATAAGCAACTGTTGTTAGCTTTTTTCTTTTAGAAATTTTGAAATCATGAATTAAGAATACATGTGGTTTATGATTATCACGAACTCTCGCATTTCGTTTTGTACTATCTGTACCGTCTCCATTTGATTGCCAACCCCAGTATGGATTATAAAAGTTATCTCCTGTGAGCGTGTAAGCCTCTTGAACTGAAATCCCCTGACGCGCCTGTACAGTTGGTGCTCCGAAAGCAGCTAATGTGACAGCGTGTTTACTATTGAGTTTTTTCATCGCCGAACCGAAATAACTTCCGCCATTAAATGAGCTTCCACTAACGTATCCTTCTTGCGAGTACCTAAATGCACCTGAAAACGCGAATGCCCAACCATTATCCATCATCCCCGTAGAATGTGTAACAATGGCTCGTTGGCGATAGGTACGATTTGTGAGGGCATAGGAAATTTTTGTCCCTTTCCTTAAATTAGTTGGACGCAAATCAATATTTGAAAATCCTCCAATATTTCCAAAACCCATTTGAGCAGAACTAATTCCTTGTCGATTTTCTGGGTATCGAGTAACGTCATTCAACCCTCCCCAATAAGCCCAAATCGCCCAACCCGATTCCCTGTCATTCATTGGAATGCCATTCATCATCAATTGTGTATTCTCGGAGCTGTAGCCTCTAAATCTGTAGCGAGCCGCACTAAAATTGAACCCTGCAATAGACGCATAAACATCTCTGGAAGATTGAAGAATTCCCGAAACATCTTGGCTCTGGCTTTCTGATTCTAATTCATCTGCAGAAACCGTAAAAACTGGAATGATATTTGGATCGCTATCTAAAGAGTCTTGTTTTATCATTGTGGAATCTTCTTGAGCTTTGAGGCTTAAGACTGCCACGAATGACAAACAAACGGCTATAATTTTAACAAACATTATAAAGAATTTCAACACTAATTTCGTTGGCTAAAATAAGTCAAAATAAACTACCTTCTATCCTACACTGTCGCAGTCTGGGAGACATATTATTAGAAAAATTCATTTTAGTCGAAAATAGATACAATGAAGTTATTAATTTGATAATATTGCAAGCATGTTCTTACATTGCGCTCACAGCAACTATACACCGTAAAAAATGAAAAATTATTTTCTTTATTTATTTAGTTTTTTGATTGTTGGCACTTGCTCTGGTCAAAATATTGAGCTAGATAAAGGCAAGAACTATAAATTGGCAGCAATTGGATTTTACAACCTAGAAAATCTCTTTGATACTATAATTGATCCCAATCCAAAGCTCATATTGCAAGATGATTTCACACCTAATGGAGCTAAAAATTGGGACTCAAAAAAGTATCATGAAAAATTGAGGAACATGGCCAAAGTTATTGGTATGGTTGGGACAGAAGCTACCCCAGACGGCTTAGCAATTCTTGGTGTTTGTGAGATTGAAAACCGAGGAGTTTTAGAAGACTTGATTAAAACAGGTGAATTGGCAGAAAGAAATTATAAAATTGTGCATTATGATTCTCCTGACTACAGAGGTATTGATGTGGGCTTCATTTATAATCCCAATTACTTCAAAGTAACCTCTTCAAAAACTTATGCAGTAACCATTCCTGGTAATGATACTTGGACAACCAGAGATGAATTGCTTGTAAGTGGAGAATTAGACGGTGAACGTATGCATTTTATTGTGTGCCATTGGCCTTCAAGAAGAGGTGGTGAAAAGAAAAGCCGTCCCAAACGAATTCTTGCCGCTAAAATGGCTAAAAAAATTACTGACTCCATTCAAGCTGCAGAGCCAAATGCAAAAATCATCCTCATGGGAGACCTTAATGATAATCCGCTGAGCCCAAGTATAAAAGAAGCACTCAAAGCGAAAAGAAGTCTAGAAGAATTGGAAACAAATGGTCTCTATAATCCGATGGAAAACCTACACCGCCAGGGAGTTGGTACTCATTTTTGGCGTGACAATCCGAATGTGTTTGACATGTTAATTCTCAGTTCGGGAATTGTTCCGAAAAATAACAACTTTACAAACTATCAGTATTACAAAACAAAAGTTTTTAGTAAAAACTTTCTTAAGCAGCAATCCGGAAACTGGAAAGGGTATCCGTTTAGAACGTATGCGGGAGGGACCTACACTGGGGGCTATTCAGATCATTACCCAGTCTATCTATTTATTGTTAAAGAACAAGTTCGATGAGGCATTCAGTACTTATATTATTATTTCTTTTTTCTACCAATTCTATTTCATTTGCGCAGGATAGTGTGCGACTAATGACCTATAATATTTTAAACTATCCCTACGTAGCAGCTTCTAGGGCGGACACATTGGCTATTATTATTGATGCCGTCTTACCTGATATCCTAATCGTTAATGAATTACAAAATAATACCGGAGCTAATGCCATTCTCAACAATGCCATGAATTCGAGTGGTCGCACAAATTACAGTAAAGCTATTTTCTACAATGGTGGTGATTCCGACAATATGTGCTATTATGACAACAATAAGTTTGGCCTATTTTCTCAAAATCAAATAGCAACATCTATTAGAGATATTAGCGAATACGTATTGTTTTGGAAAGGTAATTTACCTAGTGCCGACACGATTTATTTCAATGTTTATTCCGTTCATTTAAAGGCTAGTAGCGGAGCCTCGAACGAAGCTCAACGACTGGCAGAGGCCCAAATTCTGAAGGCGCGTATAGACAATCGTTCTGGGATTAACAATATTTTTGTTGGTGGCGATTTTAACATCTATGATGCTTCAGAACCTGCTTACCAGGAAATCATAACAGGTGGAATTACAGACCTTTTTGACCCCATTAATTCTGCTGGTAGCTGGCATGTAAACGCATCATATGCAGCGATTCATACACAAGCTACAGGATCCATAAATGGAGGCTCTGGCGGAGGACTAGACGATCGTTTTGACTTCTTTTTTGTAAGCTCAGATATAATTAATGGAACCAATTCCGTACAATACATTGATGGGACTTACAAAGCATATGGGCAAGATGGGAATCGTTTTAACTCTGACTTGAATGTTTGGCCATCAAATACAGTGGTATCTGCCCAAATAGCTTCCGCGCTTTACAACATGTCAGATCATCTCCCAGTAATTATGGATGTTGTTGTCGATCCGACACTTGACATTGAGGGAACTGCCAATTCTATTCCAAAACTCTTTCACGCAGAGAAGTCAAAAGAAATTGTGTTCTCAAGCGCTACGCCCAAAGAAAGAGTCCAAATAGAAGTTATAGATCTTTTGGGAAAACGTTTGAAACAAAAAACTTTTGGAAATGCCTCTACCCTAAGATTAAAAATAGATGAACTGAAAACAGGTATTTATTTAGCTTCAGCTAAAAGTGATAACGTTTGTTATTCTATAAAATTCATTATTCGCTAGCAAATTGACCTATCAAGGCTAACATTTTCTGCGGAGCTTCTGCATGAACCCAATGACCTACAGAAGAAATTGTTTCGATCCTGGCGCTTGTAAATTGTTGTTTTATCGAAGGGAAATCCGACTCTAGAATGTAATTAGATAGCTCACCACGAACAAAAAGAGTAGGTAAATTAACTACTTCGGTATCGATGGCAGCAATTACTTGGTTCATTTCTCGAGAAAGGACATTCAAATTAATGCGCCAATCCAGCTGGCCTTTTTCAATCCAATATAGATTCTTAAGTAAAAACTGACGTACGGCAACGTCTGAAACGTACTTTGCCAGTTGCGCATCACACTTGCCTCTTGTGTTGTGAAAATTAAAATCAATAGAATGCAGCCCTTCCAGAATAGTATCATGATGCATCGGGTATTGCTTCGGACCAATGTCGATAACGACTAATTTTGCTAATCTATTCGTGTCAAACTGCGCGTATGTCATTGCTGTTTTACCTCCCATTGAATGCCCAACTAAAATAACGTCTTCTAAATCATTCTCTTCTAATAATTCATCCAAATCATCTGACATTAATTCATAGGAAAAATCATTGCTGTGAGGAGAATGGCCATGATTTCTTTGATCTACCAAAAAAACACGATATCGATTGGATAATTCCTTCCCTAATCTTTGCCAATTATCTGATGAGCCAAAAAGCCCATGTAAAATAACCATCGGCTGACCTTCACCATATTCTCTATAATGTAATTTCATCGCAATTCTCTCAAATATAGCCCGACTGTATTTTCAAGTCCAAAATAAAGAGAATCCGCGATAAAGGCATGACCAATTGAGACTTCTAACAAATTGGGAATATTTTGTGCGAAATACTTTAAATTCTTTCTATCTAAATCATGCCCGGCATTCAGACCTAGGCCAAGCTTCGATGCTCTCTTCGCCGCATCTGCAAAAGCAAGTATTGACTGCTCACGATCTTGACCATACCGAGCTGCATATGATTCAGTGTAAAGCTCTATTCTATCAGATCCCACTTCTGAAGCACCATTTACCATAGCTAGGTCGGCATCAACAAATATCGAGGTTCGGATTCCTTGCTTTTTGAATAGCGCTAGTGTCTCTAGCAAATAGTCTTTATTTTTTACAGTGTCCCAACCATGATCACTGGTTAATTGAATTTGGGAATCCGGCACCAACGTGACTTGCGTAGGATTTGTTTCCAATACTAAGTCAATAAATTTTCTCTCCTTAGGATTGCCTTCTATGTTGAGTTCTGTTGTTACGATTGTTGAAAGCTCTTTAACGTCAGAATATCTAATGTGTCTTTCGTCTGGCCTTGGATGTACTGTAATCCCATTTGCGCCATAAAGTTCTAAGTCTTTTGCTACTTGTATTACATCGGGCACATTTCCTCCCCTTGCATTTCTTAGTGTGGCTACTTTATTAATGTTTATACTTAATCTTGTCATTCTAAATTGAAGTTATTTATCGATAGATTACTGAATATTATCAGCCATCTAACGAGTTCTGCACGATTGTTGCAACAATTTTAAAAAATCAAAGTTATAATTAATACATTGTGACCTGAATGATTGCACTTGATTTAATAACGGATGAAGTCCCGCCTTTGAAAAGCACGGAGAAGTGTACAAAGGCTTTGCATTGGATGGAGGAATTCAGAGTGAACCATATTCCTGTCGTAAAAGGAAATGAATATTTTGGATTAATCTCAGATGATATGGTTTTTGATTTGGAAAAGCCAGAAATTGCTCTTGAAGATTCGGGATTGGTTTTACCTGTCCCATTTATTAAAGCTGACCAGCACATTTACGATGTAATGAAGGTAATTGCTGACTTACATTTAACGCTTGTCCCTGTTCTTGATAATGATAATAATTATTTGGGATGCATTACCGTGCCACACCTCATTGAATTAATTACAAATACCGCCTCCATAAATGAGCCGGGAGGAATCATTGTTCTCGAAATGGCACAAAACGATTACAGTCTGGCTGAAATTGCCCAAATAGTCGAAAGTAATGACTCGAAAATTTTAAGCTCCTACATTACATCTTCATTAGATTCAACCCTGATGGAAGTCACATTAAAATTAAACACCAAGAACCTCGGCGGAGTCTTACAAACTTTTAATAGATACGACTATACTGTAAGTGCTTCGTATTCAGAAGACCGCTTTAAAGAAGATGTTAAAGTGAAGTACGATGCACTGATGAAATATTTGAATATTTAACCATCCATTTTCTAAGTAAAATAACCATCCTCTTATTGCTTCTTCCTCCTGCAATATGGGCGCAAAAAAATCAAGACACTTCTTTTTTCCGCGTTGGGAAAATAAGTGTCATAGGAAATTTCAAAACGGAAGAACGTATTGTTTTAATCGCGTCTGATTTAACCATCAACCAACGCATCCCAAAAATGGATTTAGCACTTCAATTGGAGACTGCAAAAAACAACATTCAAAATACAGACCTTTTTAACACTGTTGACATTACTCATTTTCCTATTAATGATTCGTTAACTGAAATTATTATAACCGTTTCTGAACGATGGTTTTTTTGGCCTATTCCAATTGTAGAAAATGCGGATCCTAATTTTAACACTTGGTGGGAGCGAAAAGATTTTAGCAGGCTCAATTATGGGCTTATGCTAATGTACAATAACTTGAGAGGCAAAGCCCAAGGAATTGGAGGACTCATTCAGCTGGGATATTCGAAGAGGTTCGCATTGCTATACAACATCCCTTATGCCTCATCCAATGGAAAATTAGGCGTCTCCTTTTATGGTGGGTATGATCAGCAGCATGAGATAACCATTGCCACAAACAATAACAAGCGAGTATTCTATACGGGATTAAATGGCAATACCAAAGAACATTGGCAGTTACAATTTACTCTTTTAAAAAGACATAAAATTGTTACCACCCACAGCTTAAGTGCCGCATTTAAAAGTGTATCTGTGATACCAGCTGTAATTGCCTTAAAACAAGATTACCTCGGAGATTCTTTAACCAAAATTGGATATTTAGAGCTCTCCTATCTTTTCAAAAAAGACAAAAGAAACTACAAGCATTATCCCCTTACTGGACATTATTTAGACCTTTTAATTAAACAAAACGGATTGGGGATAAACAATAGTCTCTTTCTAACCACCTTCAAAGGCTCAGCAAGTAAATTCCTTAAAGTACACAACAGATTATATGGTGCCATTGGCATTAAAGCAAAGTTCACTCCTCAAAATAAAATTCCATATTTTTTGCAACAAGGTTTGGGCTATGATGACAATTTAAGGGGATATGAATATTACGTTCTGGATGGAAATCATTTCGGGATGTTAAAAACTAATGTTAAACTGGAGCTAATTGAGAAAAAAACGTCCGTTTTAAAAAGAATCAAGAATCAAAAATTCAATACGTTTTATTATGCGCTGTATCTTAACTTTTTTGCAGACCTAGGCTATGTAGATAATCAATTCT
The DNA here is from genome assembly GCA_905480225.1 of uncultured Flavobacteriales bacterium. Classification (GTDB taxonomy): domain Bacteria; phylum Bacteroidota; class Bacteroidia; order Flavobacteriales_D; family Parvicellaceae; genus UBA10066. Next base: position 24,517 of record CAJQPO010000067.1, read on the forward strand.
CAGCACAAGTTAATTCTTATTCGAATGAATGGCTGTACAGTTCTGGTATAGGACTGGACTTTTTAACCTATTACGATTCGGTATTTAGACTTGAATTCTCAATTAATAAACAGAAAGAAAGCGGTTTTTTCTTACATTTCACCCAACCAATCTAGAATCATGGTCTTAGCAATTTATGGTAGGAAATTTGAAGACAAGTCTATTTCGATGGTCAATTTGGTATTTGATGAGCTGGAAAAAAGAGGTGCTAGCCTATGGATATATGATAAACTCCATGTATTCTTAGAAAAAACATTAAATCGTGAAATTATTGCGGAGACGTTCGCAAATGGCTATGATATCAGCGAAAATATTGAAGCCCTAATTACCATTGGTGGTGACGGTACAATTCTAGATGTTATTACAGAAATCCAAGATAAAGGAGTCCCTATTTTAGGCATGAATACTGGCAGGTTGGGTTTCTTGGCTAATAACTCAAAAGAAGATGTTAGCAGGGCAATTTCATGCTTATTTTCAAAGGATTATCAAATTGACAAACGATCATTAATTGAATTGAACTCTAATCAAAATTTATTTGAAGGTCAAAACTTTGCTTTGAACGAAGTTTCTATTCACAAAAAAGATTCATCCTCAATGGTTACCATTAACGCATCTGTTAATGATCAATTTTTGAACTCTTATTGGGCAGACGGTTTAATTGTAGCAACACCTACAGGTTCTACAGCATATTCATTGAGTTGCGGAGGTCCCATTTTGGCGCCAAATTCGAATAATTTTGTAGTAACTCCTATTGCTCCGCACAACTTAAATGTTCGGCCTTTTATATTAAATGACACCAACACCATCCAATTGCAGGTTGGAGGCAGAGAAAATGAGTACTTTGTTACGTTAGACTCAAGGTCTGAAACAATAACGAATGATACTATTTTGACACTGACCAAAGCTAATTATTCAATCAATTTAATTCAATTTGAATGGCAAACATTCTTTGAAACAATAAGAAACAAGTTGCTTTGGGGTATTGACAAGCGTAATTAATAAATCACCCCATGTCTTAAACAATATTTAGTCTTTTAATCTGTTTTTATGATTAATGAAAATCATACAATTGTACTAACTTTGTGTTAATTATGAGACCCCTCTTATCAATTGTTCTTTTTCTTGCCTTTTCGAATATAGGTAATTCGCAATCCGAAGAAATTGGTGTTTTTGGTGGCGGAGCGTACTATCTTGGAGAAATGAACCACGGTCAGCAATTTTACAAAGCACATTTCACGCCTGGTTTATTGTATCGTTATAACTTACAAGATAAGCGCTGGGTGTTGCGTGTACATTTTGCATACGCGAAACTTGAAGGAAGTGATGCTGATTCTGAAATTCAATCTAATATTGATAGAAATTTAAATTTTCAATCAACCATAATTGAAGCAGGTCCAATTATGGAATTAAATTTTATTGAATACGAAATTGGTGGCAGAACTAAATTTGGAAATAAAAACAAAAATAATGGTACCGCGTACATTTTCGGCGGTATTAACTTTTTTCACATGAATCCAAAAGGCACTTTAGACGGTGTTGAAATTGAACTACAACCTTTGGGCACAGAAGGTCAAGGATCTAGTCAAAATTCTAAAAAGCGTTATAATCTTAATCAGGTTTCGATTCCATTTGGACTTGGCATTAAATTCAACATAGGAAATCGATTCGCCTTATCTATGGAATATGGGCTTAGAAAGACCTTTACAGATTATATTGATGACGTAAGTGGCACATACGTTGATCCAGATATATTGGCAACAGAGAATGGCATATTGTCAGCGCAAATGGCCAATAAAAGTATAGATGGAGTAATTTCCACTGGACAACAAAGAGGAAATTCCAGTAATAAAGATTGGTATGTAATTGCTGGAGCTATTCTTTCCTACCGATTAAAAAAAGCAACGACTTGCAGAAAATGGTAACCATCATATCGTGAGACTTTTATCCCTTTTAAAGAAATAAATGGCTTTCCACTTCCATAGGTCAGTTTTTCTTAAGAAATTCGCACGCTGTCATTTTATGAAAATACAGACATCACTGAATACCCGTTGAGTTATAAAGAACAAATAGAATTAGATAAGGTGCCTAGTCATGTTGCCATCATAATGGATGGAAATGGGCGTTGGGCAAAGCAACAGGGTGAATTAAGAACTTTTGGCCATACAAGTGGCGTAGAGGCAGTAAGAGAAGCATTAACAGCCGCTGGGGAAATAAGAGTGAAGCACCTAACCCTTTATGCTTTTTCCACAGAGAACTGGAATCGGCCACTGCAAGAAGTGAATGCCTTAATGGATTTGTTGGTCTCTACGATAATGAATGAAATCGATTCATTACAAAAAAATGAAGTAAAGCTAACGGCAATAGGAAATATTGAAAGTTTACCAAAAAAATGCCAACAAGAGTTAAAAAACGGCATTTTGGAAACAGCTGGTAATCCTGGTGTTAATTTAAACTTAGCTTTGAGCTATAGTTCCAAATGGGAGCTTACCAATGCTATTAAAAAAATTGCACTTGACGTACAAGAAAAAAAACTAGGAGTCGAGGAAATAAACGACAAATTAATTAGTTCTTATTTGTCGACTTCAAATTTACCTGACCCCGAACTAATGATTAGGACGGGTGGTGAAAATAGAATCAGCAATTTTATGTTGTGGCAAATTGCCTACAGCGAACTCTATTTCACTGATATTTTATGGCCTGACTTTCAAAAAGAAGATTTTTATAAGGCTATTTTAGATTATCAAAATCGAGAACGAAGATTTGGAAAAACAAGTGAACAAAAACATACTACATAGCCTAGCAATTCTCGCAGTATTAATTTGGACAGGTCAAACTACTGCTCAAGTTACTTTGGGTGGATCTACTTTTGATTACAATTCTCCAAAAAGCTATACAATCGCTTCCATCGAATTCCCTGGTCATGGAGAACATGATCCTGATTTACTTAAAAACTTAACAGGCCTGCGCGAGGGTGAAAAAATTAAAGTCCCGGGTGATGATATTTCCTTGGCTTTGGAAAAAATATGGAAGCTAAAAGACTATTCTGACATACAGATTATTGCGGTCAAGACAATGGGAACTGATATATGGCTAAGGGTTCAGTTGAAAGAAAAGGAAAGAATGAGTCGCTATAAATTTACAGGTGATCCTAGTAAGTCTGATGTCGACAATATCAGAGATGGTCTTACACTAAAAGCGGAGATGCGCATTGATGCGTCTACCATAAACAGAATAAAAAGGGTTACTCAAAGTTATTACATCAACAAAGGGTTTTACAATTGCAAAGTTTCTGTAACCAAAAAAATAGATGAAATTCTGAACGATCGTATTCAACTTATTATTGACGTTCGCAAAGGTGATCGTGTAAAAATTGAAGACATCGTTATTGAAGGCGCAACTGAAATTTCACCAACTAAGCTTCTTCGTAAAATGAAAAAAACGAAAAGAAAAAAATGGTATCGATTTTTTGCTGCTTCCAAATACCTTCCAACCGAATATAAAAATGACAAAAAAAGTCTAGTTGATTATTATTATGCGCAAGCATATCGTGATGCGAAAATTGTAAGTGATAGTGTTTATGCGTCTTCTGATAATACCTTGAGTATCAAAATAAAAATTGATGAAGGTTCGAAATATTTTATCAGAAACATTAGTTGGATTGGGAATACAAAATATAGAAATGGTCAATTGGATACTATTTTAGGTATTCAAAAAGGCGATGAATATAGTCAAGATGTTATAGATACCCGATTATTTATGAACCCGTCGGGTTCAGACGTATCTTCATTGTATATGGATGATGGCTATCTATTCTTCAGCGTAAATGCCGTAGAAACCTTAGTGGAGAATGACAGTATCGATCTGGAAATGAGAATCTATGAAGGAAAACAAGCTCGTGTGAATCGAATCATTATTAAAGGTAATGACCGGACCTCAGAGCATGTAGTTAGAAGAGAAATTAAGACCCGTCCTGGCGATTTGTTTAATAGAAATGATGCCATTAGAACACAACAGCTTTTGGCCCAATTGGGATATTTCAATCCTGAAACACTCGGTATTGAACCTACTCCAAATCAGCAAGACGGAACAGTAGACATCGCTTATACTGTAGAGGAAAGACCTTCAGATCAAATTGAGCTTTCTGGAGGCTGGGGTGCTGGACGTATTGTTGGAACACTTGGAGTATCGTTTAATAACTTCTCTCTTCGAAAACTATTTACAAAAGATTGGAGACCACTCCCTTCAGGTGATGGTCAAAGATTGAGCATTAGAGCTCAATCCAATGGGATATTTTTCCAATCCTATAATTTCTCTTTCACGGAGCCTTGGTTAGGAGGTAAAAAACCTAATAGCTTCAGTTTTACGGGTTGGCATTCAATTCAATCGCTAAACGGATTGCCAAAATCTGACCCTGGCAGATCCTTTATTAAAATGTACGGTGTTTCTACTGGCATCGGAGTTAGGCTAAAACGTCCGGATGAATATTTTAATTTTTCCACCGAAGCATCCTATCAATATTACATACTCCAAAACTTTGGAAGCGTCTTTACATTTACTGACGGATTTGCCAATAATTTAAGCCTTCGTTTTACACTTTCAAGAAGCTCCATTGACCAACCGATTTACCCACGGTCTGGCTCTAGTATTTCACTCTCTTATAAATTTACGCCGCTACCCTTCTCACTTTTCGATGGTATTACAGACTATTCAGACGTAGATGATCAGCAGAAATTTAAGTGGTTAGAATACAATAAAGTAAAGTTCAGCTCTTCGTTCTTTACCTCCCTTTCTAAAAATCGAAAATTAGTCCTAAATGCCAAAATGGGCTTTGGTATTTTACAGGAGTGGAACAGAAATTTAGGGCCATCGCCATTCGAGCGGTTTTATCTTGGAGGAAGTGGTCTTACAGGATTCAATCTGGATGGAAGAGAAATTATTGCATTAAGAGGATACGGAGACAACAACGTGTCGCCAAGTCAGGGCGGTTTGCTAATCAGCAAATACACCATGGAATTGCGCTATCCAGTTTCCTTAAACCCCAACGCTACCATTTATGGATTGGCATTTGCCGAAGCTGGCAACACTTGGAATGAATGGAAAAAGTACAATCCTTTCGAAGTAAAACGGTCAGCCGGAATTGGTGTAAGAATATTCTTGCCGATGTTCGGTTTAATGGGACTTGATTACGGATGGGGCTTTGACCAATATGATAAAGGTGCTCAAGGTTACGGTCAACAGACACTGGAAACGATTCGAAAAGGACAGTTTCACTTTACAATTGGCATGAATCTTGGAGAACTGTAATCAAAGTTATATTTTCGGACGAAATTTCGAAATGCGAGGCAATTAAGCAATGAAACATTTAGCACTCATATTAGTAATTATTCTTGGCTCCACTGGTATTGGATTATCCCAAAAATATGGCTATGTAAATACCAATTATATTTTAGAGCAAGTTCCAGAATATGCCGAAGCACAAGAAGAAATAAATACCATTTCTAAAGAATGGCAAGAGGAAATAAGTCTACGCAAAAATACAATTGAAGAAAAAACAGCGGCATTTAAAGCAGAAGAAATATTACTGCCGGAAGAAACAAAAAAATCAAAACTCGCAGAGTTGGATCTTTTGAAGAAACAAGTAAGAGCCTTACAAAAACAACGGTTTGGTGTTGAAGGTGACCTCTTCAAAAAACGTGAAGAACTCATCCAGCCGATTCAAGAAAAAATATTTAAAGCCATAAAAAGTATCGCAAAAGATGGGAATTATTCCTTCGTTTTTGATAAGGCAAACTCTTCTAATATTCTCTATGCTGAAAGCAAGTATGACATCAGTAATAGAGTATTAAAAAAAATGGGCTATAGCTCTTCTAAATAAACTTAAATAAGAATTTAAATTGAACATAATGAAAAAAGGAATACTACTGGTTTTAGCAACGATAAGCATTTCAATTGCTGCTAATGCGCAAAAATATGGCCATGCAGATGCTCAAAGCATGCTAACGGAACTACCGGATTACAAGCTTGCTGAAGACTCCCTTAAGAAGTTTGCTGCACAATTAGAAGCAGAAATGGAAAGCCAAATAAAAATGTATCAACAAAGAGTTGCAGATTTTGAAAAAGCAAAAGCCGCAGGTCTTTTTAGTCCAGAAATTGAGCAATCAAGAATTCAAGAATTGCAAGAGAAACAACAAAGGATGCAAGAATATCAAGTGAATGCTCAAAACATGATTCAGCAACGTGAATCAGACCTGTTGGAGCCGATGATAAAAAGAGTAAAAGACGCCATTGAGAAAGTAGCTAGAGATAACAAATACAATTACATTTTTGACCCAAATGTTTTGTTATTTAGCGCTGGAGGTGACGATATTGGACCATTAGTCAAGAAGGAATTAGGCGTTCAGTGAAACGATCAGTAAAATGAAATTAAAACCTCTCAAGTTCTTACCTGATGGGTTTTTTTTTGACTTGGCTTATTTGCATAACTTTATGCTGTGAAAAATATGCGTACTCCCATTGGTGTTTTTGATTCTGGGTTTGGTGGTTTAACCATTCTTAAAGAATTGCATGAAAAGCTGCCCGATTACGATTTTATTTATTTAGGTGACAATGCTCGAACTCCATATGGTACTAAATCTTTTGATGTAGTTTACACTTATGTTAAAGAAGCGGTAAATAAGCTCTTCTCGATGGATTGCCCTTTGGTCATTTTAGCTTGTAATACAGCTAGTGCAAAAGCACTTAGAAATATTCAGCAGAAAGACCTACCACTAATGCCGGATCCAACCAAACGTGTTCTAGGAGTAATTCGTCCTTGTGCAGAAATTATTGGCACCTTAACTCGATCTAAACATATTGGCATACTTGGTACGACAGGGACTATCAATTCTAACTCTTATCCGATTGAAATCAAGAAGTTCTTCCCCGAAATTCAAGTTTCTCAATTAGCTTGTCCAATGTGGGTGCACTTGGTAGAGCATAATGAATACAACACTGAATCCGGAAGGCATTTCATTAAACAAAAAATAAATGATTTAAAAGCTAAGGATGATTTAATAGATACCATTGTTCTGGGGTGCACACATTATCCTTTTCTAAAAAACATCATTGAAGAATTTGTCGGACCAACTATAAAAGTAGTTGCGCAAGGTGAAATTGTATCTGATAGCCTAGTGGACTATTTATCGCGACATCCCGAAATAGATTCGCGTATTTCTAAATCTAGTCATACTTCTTACTATACTACTGAAGAAGCTACTAATTTTACTGAAAAAGCATCGCGGTTCTTACAGAAAAAAATTCAGGCAGAACACCTCGTTTTATAAACACGTTTAGGATCCTTTTAATAGATTAATGCTTACTGTAGCTAATTCAGAATTGGGGAATTTAGTAAACACATTCTCATCAGAAATTAATCCAGCTTCAGCACATACTTTGTGAAATACCTCTATTTCAAGAATGTATTGGTCTGAAAAACCATGAGTCGCGTCGTATGCAGTGGCAGCAGTTTTTCCAAGTGAACGAGCAACTATATCTGGTGATACGGTATGTAATTCAATAAGGAGTAATCCAAACTTTCTAACATAAGGTGCCCATTTATTCATGTGTTCTAATAGATTATCCTCCACAAAACGATTTTCAATACGTCGTCCTCTATGAGCAAATGCACCTGATGATAAACTCAATCTATTCGGATCAATATTTTCTGGGTCGTGCCAAATCCTATTGTGATCTAAAAAGGTTCTGACATTTAAAAGTTCGCTTAAATCAATGTTGTAATTCTCTTTTAAGTTAGTCGCAAGTAAATCGGGCTGACCAATATCACCCCAGATTATCTTTGCCCATATATCGGCTTTAATTAAATTTCTTCTGGTCACTTTTAAAGCTGCTTGATTAAAATCTGCACCAACTAAAAATAATGGGTGACTATCCAATAGTGAACCTCGAATCGTCTGCCTTTCGATTACAGTGAACATGTGTTCTAAAAAAGCACCATTACCGCACCCCATATCAAGAATTCCCTTTGGTTGTTCTTCGATTGGTTTATTAAAAAGCTCCAAAATAATTTCATCAACTACTTTGAAGTAATTTGAATGCGCACCTCCACTGCCCCAAACATTCATTTCTCTGTCAACGTGAATTTCATCTGAATTTAGTTCATTAGACCTCATCGATTCAGGATTCCCAAAAAGCAATATGTCCAAATTTCGAAAAGTAGGCATATAAGAAACCGTCACTCCATATGCAGAAGCCCTTTTAGCGAAAAACAAACCTGTTTCAGTAAATTCATAAGTGCCATTCTTTTCCGTAAACCAACCTAAATAGGCTAAAAAATCAAGCAACTTTTTAAAACTCTCAGGATCTTCATGAAATTCATCTGGCCTAAACGAAGTTTCCATAAAATATTTATGAAACATTCCGCTCATACCCAGGTGAACAAGTGTCGGTCCGACAAGGCATCCTTCAATATGCGCAAGAATTTCTTCTTGTACTTTACACTCTAATTCGGATGCAATTAAGTTCAACTCAAACTTGTTTTTGAATTGATTGAATAGCACATTAAGTGCTTGAAAAGGCTCGATCTCAAATTTTCTAGGATGAAAATTTCCCGACATTTTCATAAGAGCTACTGCGCCTTTGTATACCTCTACATTGGCGAACAAAATTGCTCCTTTTGCAGTTAACGAAAACTGAATGTCGCCCCCATTAGATGTCTGCTTTTGAATAAGAAGACCTTGAGAACAAAGAACTCTTAAAGCAACATTCATATACCCTTCATTGGCACTAAACTCCTTAACTAGATTTTGGAGATTTACCTGTTTCTTACCCGTGATATAGCTGATTACATCCGCATCATAAAGTGCGATAAGAACTGGTGCAGTAACCAAACCATCTAAATGCCTAAATAGCTTACCTCTTAACTTCCCTTTGTTTATCATTCTCCTATTAATTTAACAAAAATTCAGCTACTATTTAGGACATGAACAACACGGAACATTATTAATCTTTGAACCATTCGGCATATTTGGTGTAATTGGCTGCAATTCTTTCGATCTCTCCCGACCGCAGATCGTTACTTACAGGTTTGATGAATTTTGCAGGTACACCCGCATATAAACTACCTGCTCGAACATGGGTTCCTTGAGTAACAACGGCACCAGCACCAATGATAGACCCTTCTTCTATAATACAATCATCCATCACGATGGCCCCCATTCCAATAAGTACATTATCGTGAATTTCGCAGCCATGCACAATCGCATTGTGACCAATTGAAACCTGATTGCCAATAGAAGTTGGTGACTTTTGGTATGTACAGTGAATTACTGCACCATCTTGTACGTTAACGCGATTTCCCAATTTAATAAAATGGACATCTCCTCTAACTACCGCGTTAAACCAAACACTACATTCATCTCCCATAGTAACTTCACCTACAACCGTAGCATTTTCTGCTAACCAGCAATTTTGTCCGAAAACAGGACTTTTTCCTTTTACATCTCTAATAAGTGCCATAAGTTTTAATTTGTCCTTAAATTTGCATAAAATTGAGACAATGAACGAATCAAAAATACCAGTAACTGTATATTCTGAAGTAACACCTAATCCAGCGGTTATGAAATTCGTCGCCGACAAAATGCTTATAGCTACAGGTGAAGTTGCTGAATACCTGACCATTGACTCTACGAAAGGCTCCTCGACGATCGCAGAAGCCTTGTTTCAGTTTCCTTTTGTTGAAGGCATTTTCATTGCAAGGAACTTTTTAGCTATCACAAAAAATGAAACCATCAGTTGGGACTTAATTCATAGCGAAGTACGCAGTTTTATCACGGAATTTTTGCAAACGAATGAAGTTGTAGTTCAGTCAATACCTCAAATGTCTGCTAGAGAAATAGAATCAGAAATCAAAGGTGAAAAGATTGAGGTCTCTATAGAGCCTGAAATTAATACAGAGTTGGATCAAATGATTGTTACCTTATTAGAAGAATATGTTCGACCGGCTGTTGAATCGGATGGTGGTGCGATTCATTTTAAAAGCTTTAATGAAGAAAACGGACAAGTTACTGTAGTTTTAAAAGGAGCGTGCAGCGGTTGTCCATCATCTACAGCTACTCTTAAAGGTGGCATCGAAACACTATTGAAAAGCCACTTACCAGAGGTCAATGAGGTCGTTGCATTAGAGGGATAAAGTTCCTATTTGAAATTTTTTGTTCTACTTTATGGAAAATAGATGTTTTCGCATCTAATCATTGTAAACGGAAGTAATTCCATACTCAATAATTTAATTTAACAATGATGAAAGCAACTATTCAACTTATCTTATCCCTATTAATACTCTTTTCAAATTCAGCTATCAGCCAAACTGGACCTGGTGAAATAAAAGGAAAAGTTTTCAATGACTTAGTTGAACCAGAACCCTACATTGAGGTTTGGGTAGACATAACCGGCACTAAAAAATTAACTACAACAACAGATGAAAAAGGAAGTTTCACCATCAAACCATTAGACCCGGGAACATATGTAGTTTATGCTACTGGATTTGGATATGACACAACTATCATCAAAAAAGTGAAGGTAACTCCTGATCACATTACTTATCTGAATGACATTGATATTTCTGCTGCTGTTGTAGCAGAGCGAAAAACACCAATAATCATTAAAGATGACCCCACCTTGATTCGGATGGATAGTGATCAAATCAAAGTAATTCCCGTTCGATACGATCCTGTTGCAATGATAGAGTCTATGTCTCCTGAAATAAAAAAGGGCGCAGACGGAGAGCTCTATTTTCGTGGGTCAAGAAATGGAGCCACCATATATTATGTAGATGGAGTAAAACTTAGAAGTACCTTGGCCAATTTACCTGCAAGATCATACGGGTCAATTCAAGTATATACAGGTGGAATTCCCGCTAAATATGGAGATACTACGGGGGGCGTAGTTGCTATCGAAACACAAGGCTATTTCAGTCTATGGCGTCAAGAAAAAAACCGTAGAGAAATTGCTAGAAAAAAAGCCCTTAGAAATTAAACGTAAAAACAAAGCCAGTAATCTTCACATCTAATTATAGAAAACGCTGTAATTCGGATTGAAGATTACTTTTTAACACAAATTTTCATAACTATTAAACATTAAAATTTACAGCCTATTGATTATATAATTACGTTAACTTTAATTGACTTTGTTGTAAGAATAGTTATTGAACATAACCCGATGGGTAGTTAAGGAATGTATGGCTTTGTTTGAAACCAAAAATATTGTGACCCTATCGGATGGTGATTTGATATATCGTTATCAAAAAACAAGAAATAAACGGTTTGTTGGCGAACTCTACAAAAGGTACTCACATCTCGTTTATGGTGTTAGTTTAAAGTACCTTAAAAATGTGCCTGATGCGCAAGATAATGTAATGGTTGTATTCGAAAAATTAATGTCTGACCTTGAATCAACTGATGTGAAAAATTTTAAAGCATGGATTCATACAGTTACTAAAAATCAGTGCTTGATGAAACTGCGTAAAAAAAGCAGGTTAGCTGGGAAGGAACAAAATCTAGAAACCGTTGAATATGCACTAACATCGGAGCCCAAAGAAGACATAAAATTAAAAGAAGAACAATTCGAGCAGCTTGAAGCAGCAATAGAAAAATTAAAGCCGGAACAAAGGAAATGTGTTGAGTTGTTTTTTTTGGAGCAAACTTGCTATCAAGAAATAGCAGAAAAAACTGGATTTAGTTTAAAAAAAGTGAAAAGCTATATTCAAAACGGGAAAAGAAACTTAAAGATAATTTTGACGAATAATGGAATCAAAATTCAATAATATATTTAACGAGCAACACCCTGTCACACGGCAGGAGATGGAGGCCTATTTAAGTGGTCGTCTTAGTCCTTCTGAGATGCATAATATTGAGCTAAAGCTCGAAAGCCATGCAATGAGCACTGAAGCTTTGGAAGGATTCCAGAATCATCCAGAGGCAATCAATAGCGTAGATGAAATTAATGCGAATATTCAAGCCAGACTGCAGAAACAGAAATCTTGGACAGTAAATCATACTTTGATTGCCGCTGGAATAGCTGGGGTGTTGGTTTTGTCTGGGGGTTATTTTTTTAATAACATCGTACAATCTGATACATTTCTTACCGAAAAAACACCTGACAAACCAACAACTATTCCACCTAGCGAAGTCCACTTTATCATTTCAGAACCCATTGTAATTACTAAGGAAATCGAAAGAGAATTAGAGGAAGCGAATGAGCTTCCAACAGAGCAGCAAATAACCGCTGAATTCATCGAGCTTCATCAACCATTAACCATAGAAACTGATGGTATTTTGAACGATGACCGAACGGATTCTTTGGTTGAATCGATTATTGAGCTAGAGCCTTTAACGCCGATAATCAGTGGTCAGACAAAAGAAATTCGAGCGGAAAAAATCGTGCGATCAAACATAAAAGTCGCCTACCTGCATCATTTCCTTGTAGTCGATTACAGTGACTTATATACCGCTGGAATAGTGAATGAAGTGATTCAACATGATGTGAACTCGGGAACGCCAGTATGGTTAGAGCATAAGAATGACGAAGTAAATGCGGTAAATCAGGATCCAATCGTTCAGACTGTTAAAGTTCCGTATTTAGAATTTTTAAAAGATGCACAGTTGAAGTATAAAAAAAACCAATACAAAACTTCCTTAAAAGATTATCATAGAATTCTTAAACAATACCCACAAGACGTTAATGCCTTATTTTATGGGGGGCTTTGCTATTATAATTTGAATAAACCCAATCGGGCAATTCAATATTTTGACAATGTGATTAATAATTCTGTAAACACATTTCAACAAGAAGGTGAATTCTATAAAGCCCTTAGTTTATTGGCATTAAATAAGTTTGGGCAAGGAAACGGATTACTACAACAAATTATTGAAAAGGGAGGCTATTATACAGAACAAGCTAAAGAACAACTCAATAATTAAACCTAAGTACACCATCACAGTACACAAAAGTTATCTGAATTGTTGTATTTTTCTTTCTAAATAAAACCTCTAGCTGATTGAACGGTCGTATGAATACAGTATTAAAATTCGCTTACTTATCCGCTGTTATGGTGCTTCTGATAGGATGTTCAGCAAATGCACGCTATGAAAATAAACACTTTGAAAATTTATTTTCTTTAGATGTAGAAGAGACCATGGTTGATATTGGCAATCACGATCCATATGCACTAACTGAATACGGTAATACATTAAAAGAATTTTATTTTAAGGTTATTCACGAAACCGTCGACCATTATCAAGAACGAAACAACTTGCAAAAATTCACAGAAAAAGCAGTATTTGATCATTACGTTAACACCACAAAATCACGTTATGCTGCGAATATGGCTTCATTAGATTGGATTAGCAATGTAGATACAGTCGTTCATAAAATGCCTTGTACGATCCATGAGTTAAAAACGGACGAAAGTGGATACCCAATCCGATATAAAATTGCTTATTATATGAGTAAAAATGAATTGTATCAGCTTCATGTTTGGGTTATTGAAAAAAGAATTAATAGATTCAACGAAGGAATGAATCAAATGATTTATTCATTCAAAGAAATTTAACGGTGTTGAGAAGTACTTTACTTTTAGTCCTAATTTTGATTTCAATTATTAATTGGAGCCAAAACGTTGGTATTAACACAAATACACCTGATTCTTCAGCAATACTCCATCTTGAATCCAATGAGATGGGTTTCCTGCCACCAAGAATGACTTCGCTTGAAAGAGATGCCATTTCTGTACCCGCAGATGGATTGGTAATATTTAACACTACGGATAGTACTATTCAATATTTTAATGGAGAATGCTGGATGCATTCTTATCAAAAATCTTGTGACGAGTGTTTTTTCGATATCTTATTAGATACAGCTAATGGCACTATTGACCGTATACTTACAGACAGCTTAAGTTTCAGTATTACCGTTAACCAAACATCCCTTACTCCACAAACTACTAGCTTATTTTTACTCCACAGTTTGCCCCCTCTTACGTCTGCCAACTTATCACAGGATACTGTATTTGGAAGCGGTTCATCTACCGCTACTATTGTCACGAGTATTTTCGATGACCCAGGTGTCTACCCCATTGCTATTCAAGGCATTTGTAATAGCAATATTCAAGTCGAGGTTTTTTATCTTACTATCGACAGTTGTTACGAAGTATCTATTTCAGCAGCCGTGTCTAATTATGATTTGCAAGCGATAAATAGTTTGCCGGGAATTGGAACACCTATATGCGTTGTTGTTGATATAGATCCTGGAATTGTAATTAGCAGTACGGACCCCACTATACCCGCTTTTTATTCCGGTAGTCTTGATAATTTATCACATGTAGGCATCCGAAACCTTGGCCTTATTGAAGCAGAAGGTGGCGATGGGGCAACCGGAGGCGCAGTAGCAACATTTGGAAATGTAGGAGAGGATGGAGGTGACGCACTTGTACTTACAACAAAAACAACGATTATTAATCCTGGGCAAGTCTTTGGTGGTGGAGGTGGTGGTGCCTCTGTTGGATTAGGTACAACATTCAGCGTACCCGTTATTGGAACGTTTACACTTGGAATAGGTGCTGGCGGAGGTGGAGGATCTGCAGATGGCGCAGGTGGTACTTCAGGTGCAATCCCCTTACCAATATGGGCGGATGGAACTGATGCTAGTAACGGATTAATAGCAACTCCTGGAGATGGAGGTGTTTTAAATGTCCCGATTTCTATTCCTCTCGGTCCCGTTTCAATTACAGTCACCCCCAATGTCATTGGTGGCGACGGGGGTGATTACGGCATCGATGGAACCTCGGGCTTAATAGCAGTCACTGCATCTGCATCAATTCCAATTATTGGTACTATCTCGTTGCCGGTTCCCCCAATCACTGTGCCTCTGCCGAGCGGCGGAACGGCGGGCTACTGCATCAATAAAAATGGAAACGTTTTAATCGGACTACCCGATGGAAATTTTCAAAACCTGAATGAAAAAGGAGAAATAGGCAATTAATATGAAAACATTTTTGACTTTCCTAGCATTAACATTTTCATCACTAGCCATAGCTGGCTTTGAAGGCATCATTACTACGGAAGTTTTGAATAACGGGACTCGTATTTCGACTACATGGTTTATCGGTAAAGATCGCCTTAAATTACACATGCAATACAAAGTAAATGAAGATACTATTTCCGTCGATTTTATACTTTCAAAAGGAAGTGATGTGATGACAATTGTGACAGACTCGAAAGGTTACAAAGGATACTCTTTTTTAGAAAAAAGCACGATTTCAAGTGCGCTTAATTTTGAAAATTTAGCCTTTAAAAATCATGAAAATAAGGACTCAAATGAAACAAAATATCAAGGGTCAAATAATAAATACCATTGTGCCATTTGGATTTTAGATTTAGACATTGATCTTTTTGATTATGCGCCGTTTTTTAAAGCAGACCCTGCATTCCATCTAATAGCAAATCACCGTTTAAAGGGATTTCCTAAAAATTCGCTACTGACTAACCATAATGGAGAGCTGATATACTCTTCTACCGTTACTAACATCTTACATCAAAAGCTTCCGGAAACTGATTTTGAAATTCCAAACGGATTCAAAAAAAGAGAATTGGTTGAATTGGAATACCAAAAATAATGATTCGTCTTGCATTCAAAATGCTTCAAAACGCCTTAATCTCAAAGTTTTTCAATCACTTTGACACTGCGCAAATTGCAATGGGTTTTTCCCTTGATATTGCGAATAGAAGAGGTTAATCTCCATCATGTCTTTTGTGAAATCTCCACTAGGAATGATTGCTTTAGAAATGCCAGCAACTTTGTTTTCATAATCTAGATAACCCAGTAATATGGGAATATTGGCTTGAAGTGCGGTATGATAAAATCCTTTTTTCCAATGTTCGTTTTTACTCCGAGTACCCTCTGGGGCAATAGCAATAATTAGTTTTTCTGAATGCGCAAACAGGTCAACCATATTCGAAACCATACTTAGACCATTGGATTCTGTTTTTGGCAAACGGTCTATTGAAACCCCACCTAAGGGCTTAAACATTAAACTAAATGGAAAACGCATCCAAAATTTCTTAATCAAAAAATTAGGCTTTAATTTCATTTTCCTAATGGCTCCTAAAAAATAGACTATATCCCAATTAGAAGTATGAGGGGCACCAATCAGTACGAATTTTTCAAATCCTATTTTTGGAATTAATTCATGCTCTATTTTCCACTTTTTTATCCAAAAAAGGAAAATACTAATGATTCTAAACATGAAGCAATGTTACTCCTTTTGAACTATTTATAATCGTCTGTTTTTAACAAACCAATACAATAGTAAGTCAGCTCTAATCAAACTGAATAATTAAGACATCAAACCGTACTTTTTTAAATTATAGTCCAGCGTATCAATAGCTTGTTTTTTTTATCTATGAAGCATTAATGCACCATTAAACCGGTACGATTTTGTTGCTGACTCCGCAGTAATTATATAAAAATAGGTACCCTCAGAAACTGGTTCTCCATTCCAGATATTCGTTCCATCCCATGCAAAATCTAGTTTTGTACTGTAAAACACTTCCTTACCCCATCGATTCATAATTAAAACGGACTTATCCATAATTCCAATTGAATTTGCATAGAATGTGTCGTTATTTCCATCGCCATTAGGTGTAAATACATTTGGAATATTGATTCCCTCATCAACTTCTAGCAAAATCGTAGAAATCGATGTGCATCCATAACTATTTTCAACCGTAAGTTGTACTTCGTAAAGGCCAGGTATTGAATACGTATGTATCGGGTTTTCCTCAGTTGAAAAAGTGCCGTCACCAAAGTCCCAATAGTAAACGTCCGCACCAATACTGTAATTCTCAAATTCAAAAACACCATAAAGGGGATTGCCT
>CAJQPO010000068.1 GCA_905480225.1 uncultured Flavobacteriales bacterium
ATACTATAATCCACCATTTCCAACATCTCTTTAATCTGGATTTTTCGCTGGTCCTGATTCGAAGACAAAGGGTAATCTGGGAATATTTCTATTCCTGACTCTTTTAAATCCCTTATTAAGTTATCTCTCATTAACAGCAAATCCTTCGAGGTATCAGCTACAAATATTTTAACATTGGACGTTGACGACTTACTTCCGTGAGCCATAACAGAATTGGACAAGTCAAACAATTTCGACCAATACTCAGCACCAAGACGTCCAGACTTTGCATGTCCCGTTGGTGAATAGCTATCTTCTACTACATCATATAAATAGAACTTGTAACGTTTCTGGGTATAAAAAAAAGCAGGCAACTCGTGTTTTACAAGCATAGGTTCAAGTAAGTAAATGACTTGTTTTGAGCAAATCTCTTTTAAGGCATTTACTTTTTCTTGATTATTAATCAGCTCATTGTCTATCACAACAAGCAAGACTGTATTCACTTCCAATTTTTTTAAATCATGAATCAAATTTACAGTCGGTTTATGGCCGAGCTTTTTGTCTAAATATCCAATCAGGTTGTTTTTAATTTTAGAGGTCCAATCAACATAATTAGAATTTTTTTCAACTAGTATGTTTATGCCTAATGCCATCTTAAATTTTAAACCCAGCTAGTAAAATGTCATCAACCTGTTCCAATTCGCCCATCCAGTCCAAAATACTTTGATCTAACATTTCTTTTTGGTCATCTGGTTTGGATTTATGAACACTTTCTAATACTGCTCTGAATCTTTTCGGTTTTAATTTCTTACCCCGAGGCCCACCAAACTGATCTACATATCCATCGGAAAATATATAGATCATGTCGTTATCCATTAAATCAAATTCTCGGTTTTCAAATTGAAACAAATCCTCATCAATAAATCCACCAACTGCACAACGATCTACAGCTAACTCTATTAATTCGTCCTCTCTAAAGACATACACAGGATTAAATGCGCCTGCATAATTCAATTTTTTTGTTTTGTAATTAATGGAAATCAAAGTCATGTCCATGCCGTCTCTAACTGCAGACTCTCCAGATCTTTGACGCAAGGCTTGACGAACACCCTCGTTAAGATAATTCATGATGTCACCGGGGCTATTCGCACCTTTCACATTGACCGCATAATTGAGCTGATCGTTACCAACAATAGACATGAAGGCTCCCGGAACTCCGTGCCCGGTGCAATCCACAACAGCAAACATGTGTTCATCCTTGTCACGATGAGACCAGTAAAAATCGCCTGAGACAATGTCTTTCGGTTTGTATAAAATAAAGGAAGACGGGAACAATTCGTTTAAAAAATCATTAGGAGGAAGAATCGCATTCTGAATTCGTTTTGCATACCGAATACTGTCCTCAATGTCTTTATTCTTTTCCTCAATTTCTGCTGCCTTTTGACTAATCTCTGCCGTCCTGTCTTTGACCTTCTGTTCTAGGTTTTTATAATGATCCTCCAAACGAGATACCATTACATTGAACTTTTCAGAAAGTCGCGCGATCTCATTATTGCCTTCCACATCCGCACGTTCATTCAGGTTGCCGGCGGTGATCCGATTGACATTATTTAATAGTTTTTTAATCGGGTTGGTTATTACTTTAGACTTTTTATATATCAATACAATTACCACCGTAATTGTTATTAGAAAAATTAGAATGCTGTTTAATAAGCTACGGGTAACAAAAGCTTTATCTTCACTGTAGTCTGAAATAATTCGAATAACAGCACCTTTATACAATTCCGTGTCTTCCCTCTTCATATAGATGTACTCGTAATTTATATCCCCATTATCTTCAGCACTTTCAAACGAGATGGATTGATTGTTATTGAAAACATTCTGTATGGTAACAGAATCTGTAGACATATCCGCTTCAGAATCAAATGAAAAAGGTGGATCAGCACCAATGAAAAGATCTACTTTTCGGATTGACCTGTTCTCTGAAGAGATATCTAATAGTATTTCCTTGGTACTTTCTATTACTTCGTTTGCACTAACGGAATATACGCCAAGCTCGACTATATATTTACCATCTTTCGTTGGTTGATAGGTGAATTTTCGCAGCTTTTTGGTAGAGTTTTCTATCGTGAATTTTTCGCTTCTAAAAGAATCTGCCAATTGAACATTTTCCAGGTATTTTCTAAAATCGTCTCCAAAATCGTACACATTCATGTGTAAATCGGGTTCAAATGTTGTATTTACCACCACGCCATTATTGTCAATAATGAAAATGTCTTCTTGCAGGGGATTCATTCCAAGAGCCTTTTGAATTTTGTTCAAATCCATGGAATCGGCATTTTCCCTGGGCATGTAATAACTAACAATGCTATCTGACAAGGCTTCTAGCCTTGTATCTAAATTATCTTCTTCAATAGCCAGCGCTATGTCTTGTTGCTTTAATGTATTTTGAATAAAATAAGCAACCAGTTGATTTTTTTCGTGATAGAACTTTTTAAATGCCGTAGTCCTCGAATAGTTATTGTAAATAGCCAAAGCAATAATTGCCAATACAACTGGCAAAATAATGTTTAGAATCAACTGTCTAAAAATCGTAGTTGTTTTATTTAGGTTACTTTTCCCCACTTATTTATTTAGTTTTCATTAATTCTGAAAATTCATTACGCTATTTTTGTTTTGCCATTCCAATCCAAATCCAACCATTGTTCAACAAAACTTGGCCTATTGACTAAAGCGGAAAAACTTCCTTTCCCCATGCCATAGACCACTGCATCTTCACTCGCATTTATTGCACCTTCAACCGCCTTGTATTGTTCCAAATGAACCAGGCTACCTTTATCAAAGGATATTTCGTTAGTGCCGTGTTCTAACTGAACAGAACCTTCAGCAACGAAGAGTAGCTCAAGGTCAATTAAAGATTCTGATTCTGGGGCAAAAGATACTAAATTCATTAACTCTGCCATCAATAATTTATCAGACATTATCATTTCACCAAAAGAAGCGTGATGAGTTATTGATTTCATTTTTTCAAATAACAAATGTCGGTGCTCTTTTGATACTAATTCGTTCAGCTTACTTATTGTTGTATTCTTTTCGTGGCTTAATCTGTTTGATACACTATCTAGAGCCTCAGTATTGTTTTTTGAAAGTAAATACCCTGCAGTTTCATATAGAATCGGTGAACTTCCAAAAACATTAGACTTAAAATGAGCCAATAAGTTATCTTCTATTGCCTCTGTTTGAGTATGCATCGCTACACACTTAGACCATGAACTGATTTCAGTAACATCATGAGATAAAATAACATGTAAGAAGTTTTCTTCATTGACATGTTCAATCGGGAAATAATCTGCTAATTTCTTTATTTTATTTGGCAGTGAAATATCTTCAAACAATGGGAAAAGTTTAGGTTTCAAATTGTCTGAAATAAAAAGTTCCATCAGCTCCATAGCAAAACCAATACTCTCCGGGCTTCCATCCTTTAAATTCGCTTCAACGTAAGAAACAGATTTCGAATCATAAAGTAATTTCAAAACAGAAAATAAGCGCACAAAATTATTTGCTAATTCTCGATCTAGCGCACTCGCCAGTAATTCCGAATGCTCTATGTTCTCATCAATGAAGTTCCGGACGCTAATGATTAATGCTATCGACCCTATCAACTCATTGAGCACATTGAGTAGCATATACTCGGTTTCTCCCTCAACAGAGCTATTGCGTTTTTCCAATTGCTCAATTGCCGCAAAAACAATTAATCGGTGTGGGTAGCTTATTTTTTTAAATAAAATTTTATTTGCCTTTTGATCTTCACAAAAACCAATCAGCTCTATAATTTTCAGTTGCGTAAGCTGGTCGACACCAGTTTTATAGAAACTAACCTCTAAAACATCTAAAATGGCATCTCCCATTTCTTTCAATGCAGCAAAGGCTACATTGCCGTATCTAGGATCAGACAACATCTCGACAATGGAAATGGCCAACTCCGTATGGTTATTCAAGGCAGCAGTTACAATGGCTTCTCTGGTGATTTCTTCATTTAAATCCCTTATTAATCGATATAAAATAGAACTTGACTCATCGTGTGTGGAATTCCTTAAAACAATCGCAGCATTTCTTCTTTTAACCACATCAGGAGACACGGACAAATCATGAACAGCTGTTAAGAAATCTTTTACATAGAGGTTTACTTTATCACGGAGCTCGACTAATTTCTTTGAATTGGGATTACTGTTGGTCAACCTATCTATTGCATCCAGGTCGAGACGATCTATTATTTCTTGTTCCACATAATCACGCACTTTTTTTGATTTATTTTGATAAGCAATCGCCAGGGATTGACTATAGTTCAAAACATCTATGCGACGAGCCAGTTTTAAAGAATTTATGATGGCATCATCTGATTCTTCTTGTAGACCAATTTTCAGTGACGTAGACAAATCGAAAACGGTTTGCCCCGTTTTATCTATTCTAGCAGAATCCAAAGAGTTTTTCAATGAATTCTTATACTCTTTATAGAGCCGAATTGCGGCTAAAACCCACACTACAAGAATTGCAAACAAAACATACGAATAGTGCTCTATTGCCACAAAAGAAAACATCCCCAATACTGCGAGTAAACCACCAGAAATTAGCGCAAATATTTCGTTAACCGTACCATCAATTTTTGCTTGAACATCGTGTCTGATGTGGCTTTTCACAGAATGATATAGTAACTTAAATGAGGGTAGTTCAATGCCTTCCTTCAACGATTGCGCTAAAAGTTTACTCAGCGAAATAATCAAGAAAAATGTAAGAAATCCTTGTCCTTCTATAATTGTCAGTTCCGAAAAAGCACCAATTAAGACAGCTCCTAATGTTAACAAAAGCATGATTAAGGGTAGTAGAATCAAACTGGTTCTTAATCCAAAAGAATCAATCAACCGATTATAAACAAAAGTTTTCACAATAAAAGTAACTACCATTAAGGCAGTAGTAAAAACACCCAAAAAATTAGCCAACTCATACGCATCAGGGTAACGTTCCTCCGCAACAGCCATAAAAGAAAATTGAGCAAAAAACGCAACTACAACAGAAATACCAACGAAAAAAGCCATTGCTCGTGTGTATTTACCTACAAAAAGCTTGATTAAACTGATCGATGACTTCTCCTTTGTTTCCTTTTCGTCAAATGATTCAGAAACTTTTTCTACCCTTAAATATTTTCTTGCTATTGCCCACTGAAAAAAGAAAGCCAGAAATGTGCTTGCAGAACTCACATAAATTAAATCCCTCAAATCAATGGTGTAACCAAAAAGGATTGGAATTAGAGGAATACTAATACTACTTAAAATGATTCCAAAAATGATTCCCGCATCTATTATACCGAATAAGCGCTTACCTTGCCTTAAAGAATAAATTCGGTTTACCATCCCCCAAAATGCTACCACTGCAATAATATTGAGTGGCCCGTAAAGCACGAAATAAGCAAAATCAACAGATTTAGGGTCTAAATAATCATAAGACAATCGCAAGCCGAAGGCAATTGCTGTTATGACAATTAAGTTCCATTTAGAAAGAGCCGAAAAAGAAATTCGTGCTTGAAAAAAAGAATAAATGAAAGTCATTACAATTCCAACAACACCAGAAATCACATAAGCATTTGCAATTTCATCTTTACCAAAAGTATCGAGAAACTGACTATGCGATCCTATATAGAATGTACCATTAAATATGCCCAAGAAAAAAGAGAGCAACATTATTAGCGTTACACTTTTTTCCTCGTCAGCCTCAATTCTCAATAAACTGAAAATCTTTTTCATACTAAGTAGCCGTACAATTATTGCCGTAAATATAATTAATTACAACTCTAACTTTACACCTAATGTCTAACAATTTATTTATGTTTGCTATAGGATGTCACCAACTCCATTAAATCTATGTTAAATGTTCTCTTTTAAAGGGTCGGAGTCTGCGCTCAATGTAAGGAGGGAAAGTGTCTTCCTTGTTTTGGCTGGAATATTTCTGGGTTCCTTAACCATGCTGAACATTCTTGGCATTACCCGATTTATAGACCTATCATTTACTATTGGCGAAACGGAAATTCCTTTTAAACTCGCCGTTGGAATCCTTGCTTATCCCATTACTTTTTTATGTACCGATTTCATTAGCGAATTATACGGAAGAAGGAGAGCCAATTTAATTGTGTGGATCGGTTTAATTTTAAACTTGTGGGTTCTGTTTATCCTGTGGTTAGGCGGCGAACTGCCTCCCTATCCGGAAATTGACCCGGCAACAGGCCTTCCTCCTTACGAGACGCACGGAAGAGTGTTTTTTGAAATTCGTGAGCTTGCCTTTGGCGCGACGGCTGCCTCGATGATTGCCTATTTAACAGCTCAATTTTGTGATGTACACATATTTCACTGGCTTAAAAGATTAACAAAAGGAAAACATTTATGGTTAAGAAATAACGGTTCGACATTGATAAGCCAGCTGGTCGATTCCATTGCCGTTGTCCTTATCACGCATTACTACGCCAATGCTCTGCCCATTGATCCGGAGATAAGCTTGTTTGACAACCTAACTATTTTTATCATATCTGGCTATGTATTCAAATTCGTAACAGCCCTGGTTGACACTGTGCCCTTCTATTTTGGTGTAAAGTGGCTTTCCAACTATCTTGAAATTGATCCAAATGAAGGATATCTTGATGATGAAGAAAATCAAGCTGAAGGCACGGATGAAATCAACTAAAGTTTAATGTTGGAATTATCTCCTTTACTTTCACATTCATAAATAGTAAAAAATCATGCATTTATACCTTTCGGCTTACCTGACGATTCAGCTATCGATTTTTGCAGCAACGTCAATCGCTCAAATCAATACTAGCTCCATTGAAATTATACGCGATAAATATGGTGTGCCACATATATTCGGGAGTACAGACCAAGAAACCGCTTATGGATTGGCATGGGCACATGCAGAAGATGACTTTAGAACCATTCAAGAAACCTTTCTACCTGCTAAAGGTATGTTGGGACAACATTTGGGTAAAAAAGGAGTAATTCTAGACTATTTGGTAGAATTATTGCGGTGCAAGGAAGCCGTTGAAAAGAATTATTCCACATTATCTCCTGAGGTAATTGCGCTGATAAAAGGATACACTGAAGGGTTGAATGCATATGCGAAAAACCACCCAGAAGAAGTCTTGGTGAAAGGTTCTTTTCCCATGACGATAAAGGAGTATTTAACTGGTTTTAATTTAGTGATTCACTTTTATACAGATTCTGGAAATATCATTAAAGATCTTTTCGAGGACAAAGTAGAACCGCTCAATGAAAAGAAAGAAAACGTTCAAGGCAAAAAAATTGGCTCCAATGCATTTGCTATTTCACGAACAAAGACCAAAGAAGGGAAAACTTATTTGAATGTCAATACGCATCAACCGTTAAACGGCTCTTTCTCGTGGTACGAAGCACATGTTGTGAGTGATGAGGGGTGGAATATGTTAGGCGGACTATTCCCTGGATCCCCCTGCCCTTTTATTGGGACCAATGAATTTTTGGGTTGGACGCACACCTATAATTACCCCGACCTTATTGACACCTATCAACTCGAAATGCATCCCAAAGAAAAAAACAAATACCGTTTCGATTCTAATTGGGTGGATTTGGAAAAACGTAAAGTCAAACTTACGTCTAAACTGCTCGGCAAAATAAACATCAAAGTGAAAAAAGAAGCTTTATGGTGCAAGTACGGTCCTGTAATCAAAAATAAAAGCGGCTATTTTTCCTTTCATTCTGGTGCTTTTGATAAAATAACTGCAGTGGACCAATGGTACCATATGAATAAAGCAACAGATTGGCAATCCTTCAACAAGGCCTTAAAAATGATGGGGATACCGCGTTTTAATGTAATGTACGCGGATCGTCAAGACACTATTTATTATTTGAGTAACGCCCTATTACCGATTAGAAATAGTGATTACCAATGGGATGAACTCCTACCCGGAAACACAGCCAGATCCTTAACTCAGGCGTATCACCAGTTAGAAGATCTGCCACAAATGGTCAATCCAAAATGTGGTTATTTATTCAATACCAACAACTCTCCTTTTAATTGCACTTCTGCAGATGAGAACCTTATCGAGAGTGATTTCGACAGTACTTTCTCTTATCGGGACGGACCCAATAACAGGAGTCAAAGATTTATGGATCTAATAGCAAATTACGACCTACTTACCTATGCAGATTTTAAACGAATCAAATACGATCAACAATATCCAAAACCGATTATAGCACCTTTTGATGT
>CAJQPO010000069.1 GCA_905480225.1 uncultured Flavobacteriales bacterium
CTGACGGTTAATGGGATCAACGATCTTCCGACGATATCCGACATTGCTGATCAGGCAACGGACGAGGGCACCTCAATCGGGCCCATCGCCTTTACGGTGGGTGATGTGGAGACGGATCCAGGATCTTTGACGGTAACGGCTTCCTCATCCAATGGCACGCTCATACCTCAGGGCAACATTTTACTGGGCGGGGCGGGAGCGAACCGGACCATCACCCTGACGCCGGCTGAAAATGAGTTCGGCACCGATATAGAATGGGTTGCATTTAAACACAATTATTTTTCATCCATGTTTTTTATGGAAGAGGGCTTTGATAAAAATAATTCAGAGGTTGAAGTACGAATTGACCCTGCGAGCACCAAGTATACTAAACAATATCTGGCGGATGTCAGTATAGCAACGCAACTGGGTTCCAATACCCAAATTCCGTTGAAAATGTACTTTGGACCAAACGACTTTGAGCAATTATCCGCTTTAGATATTGAAGCTAATGGAATTATCAATCTGGGACCTTCTATTTTTAGAACAGTCAACGAATGGTTTATCATTCCCATTTTCAAGCTCCTTCAAAGTACTGGGATGGGCTATGGAATGATCATCATATTAATGACCTTAATCATTAAAATAGTAATTCTTCCCCTTACCTATAAGAATTACAAATCAAGTGCGAAAATGCGCATTCTAAAACCGGAAATCACCAAGATTAACGAGAAGTATCCGGACAAAGCAGATGCCATGAAAAAGCAGCAGGAAACCATGAGCCTGTACAAAAAATCAGGTGCTAGCCCAATGGCAGGCTGTATACCAATGCTGATTCAGATGCCCATACTTTTTGCAGCTTTTCGATTTTTCCCTTCGAGTATGGACTTAAGGCAGGAATCTTTCCTATGGGCTGAAGACCTTTCTGCATATGATGCCATTATCACCTGGGATGCATACGTCCCTTTGTTAAGCGACATCTATGGAAATCACGTTAGTCTATTCACATTGCTCATGTGCGTTTCAACCATTTTTTACACGAAAATGAATAGCGGTCAAATGCAAGCAGGCCAACCGGGCATGCCCAACATGAAGGTCATCATGTATATTTTCCCGGTAATGATGCTCTTTTTCTTTAATAAATTTGCTTCTGGATTGTCCTTGTATTACTTGTGCGGTAACCTTATGAATATGGGACTCATGTGGGGTGTAAAGAAATATTTTATTGATGAAGACAAGCTACAAGCCCAGATGGCATCGAAATCTAAAAAGCCAAAAAAACAATCTAAATTCCAACAAAGATTGAATGAAATGGCTAAACAACAACAAGCCAAACAGCAGTCAAGAAGATAATGGCAAGAATTTTGCATTTTGAATAATATGATGAAAGCAACATTACTCATAATCACTTCCTTGTTTTTACTCTTTAGCTCGTGTAAAAACAAACATAAGATTGCTCAGGCAGAAGCTGAAATGGAATCTGTTTCTACAGAAAACGCTGATTCTACAATTGTAAATGATGCCTTTTCTGACTTGGAAGATGACTTTGATTTTTCCGAAACTGCTTCAGATTCTGGTGTATTTGAAATGGGTGAAGTAGTAGCGGTCTTAGAAAGAGGGGCTTGCTTTGGACGATGTCCAATCTATAAATTGAAAATGTACTCTAGTGGTTATGCGAGCTACGAAGGAGTCAACTTTGTAGATCGAATAGGACTCTATCAAGCACAATTTTCTGAGAAGGAACTGGCTGATATTGCGCTAAAAGGTATTGAATTTGGTTTGGACACCATGGCATTAAGCTACGATCAACCTAGAGTAACAGATCTTCCAACTACGTACATTGGAACCATCATAAATGGAGAGCTTAAAACAATTAAAATGCGTTATGGATACCCGGAATCACTGCGATCTTTTAGAAATTTTTTAGAAGCACTCATCCAATCAAAAACTTGGACGGCTATCAAAAGTCCCAATGAATAAATTCTGATTTCGACTAATCTACTAATTTAAGGTTAGTGCAATCGATCTTGAAAATATCTGACTCTCCTTGTGAACCCTTATAATACGCACCAATATATCCTGTTTTACCATCAGCTGTAATCGTAAATGTCTTCTCGTCAAGAACCGTATTTATTGGAAAACCTAGATTCTGAGGAATCCCCCATTTACCTTCTCCATTCTTTTTACAATAAAAAATATCATACCCTCCCATGCTACTAACACCATCAGAAGAAAAGAACAATAAATTTCCCTGTGGATGCACATAGACAAATTTTTCGTCGTATTTCGAGTTGATTTCCGAACCCAAATTGACCGCCTCGCCCCAAGTTTTACCCGTTTTCTTGATGTAGTAAATGTCTGCTAGACCATTGCCTCCTGGGCGATCCGAAACAAAATACATTTCATTACCATCGGCAGTTAACGACGCTGAGGACTCAAAATAAGTTGAATTAATTTCTTTATTATTATCAGCAACCGGTTTTGGTGTACCCCATTTTCCAGACTTACTTTTTTTACTAACATATATGTCTCCTGTTCGGGTAACATTTAGGATATTTCTATAGATATATATGTATTTACCGTCTGCCGAAATATTTAAACAAGCATCGTGAAATTCGGTATTCAAATTACCTGGTATACCTTTGGATGAGCTCCACTCTTCATCTTCATCATCCCAAGTCGTGATGTAGATATCTTCGTAATATTTATGGTCGAAATCTAAGTCTACTCCTCCCCCTTTCGTATCTGGTCTTCTTGATGTGAAAATCATGGTTTTGCCATCGGCAGTAATCGAAGGAGAATACTCGGGGTTAACCGTATTCACGTGGTCACCAAAATTCACTATTTCAATGGCTCTTTCTCTGTTAATAGCTTCTTCAGCATAATTGCACTGAAGTATAAAACGATCCACTTCAGAATCTAGCAATTCTTTTTTCTTTGCTTTTCCTTTGTATTGTTCTAAGTAACTAATTGCCTCAGGCAGCTGTTCATTTCTATGGTAAATTTTACCCTTTAAAAAGATAAAGTCTTTCCTCATTTTTTTTTTCAGACCTCCATCACTCACTTGATCAATGTACTTTTTTGATAAATCAAATCTCTTCAATTCATAATAACATTGTGCAATTCTAAATTTCGCAAGTACATTACTCGGCTCTGCCTGTAAAACCTCCCTGAAAGCCTGAAGTGCACCTCGATAATCATACGTATATAACTTGTTTTTTCCGTCTTCCAATCGGTACTTGATTTTGCCCTTTTCAATAATATTCAATGTGGTATCGCGCTCTTGACAAAATGAATTGAGGCCAGAAAAAAAGAAAAGTAAAATAAAACAGTACTTCAGGAGTTTCATACGAATAATTTGTTTTGCTCTAAAGTAAAAAAATTAATGCTCATTTCCCCTTTTTGTAAAACGATGAGTTTAGAGGTCCTCAGGCAATGATTCCAAATCGGCCGCATTAGTTCGATCCTCAGTAATTGCCTTTCCGTTCTTTACAGCAAATTCATTGGAGCTCAAATCAATTAACTCATGCATTGATAAAGTTGCTGCGATAGCAGTGAAAATAGGTATTGATGCGGCAAGTAGAGCCGTTACCCACATGAAAATGGTCCGCCCAACACCAGCATCGAACTCCTTAACAATTTCAATACTATGAAAAAGGCCCACGAATAAGGATCCTAAGGCAATAGCAACGCCTTTATGTTTCCTTACAAACTTGATGGATTCTTTAATGGTTAATCTGCGTCGTTCCATTACATAATCAAGGAAAGAAAAACCGTAAAAATAAAAGGCAACTAAGCTCGTAGCCAAAAAATAAATTAAATCGTTTAAACGAAATGTTTCAGAAAAAGGGAGGTATACGTTTCTTAGTCCCAGCAGCCAAAAAGAAAAATAAATTACAATATATAGTCCGATTACAATTGATATTTCAATTAATAAGTTTCGGGTTGCAATTAACAATGCCCGTTTTACATCCTTGATTAATTGCTTTAAGTTGAACTTATACGTGTTGCCCGTTAAAATCTTCTCCACTTTTTCCGAAACAATAGACAATAGTGGAGACAACGCGGTTAACATCACATATCGGGTTAATTGCAAAAACAAATAGCTCATTACAAAATAGAAAGCTATTTTAATCCAACCCCAGATCATGTAAAAAAAGTTGGAGTCAGCCAAGGCTGCTTTAGCCTCTTTCTCTCCAGCTTCCATCTGAAACCCAAGATAAATGATTCCCCCAAAGACAATTATCGGAATGATAAAGTAGGGCCACATTTTATTTTTGATTACAAATCTTAAAGCACCTGTGTAGCTTCGTAAACCAAGGCTTATATCCTGAATTAATCCCATGTATGTAAGTAAAAATAATGAAATAGAAGTATTAGCGTGAAGGACTTCACACAATTTTTCTTAATACTCCCTACATTTCCTACCTTTGTGGCCACAAATTAAATGAATGGATTTAAACGATTTAACAGCGATATCTCCAATAGATGGTAGATATAGAAGGGTAGGAAAATTAGTAGCTCCTTATTTCTCTGAATTTGCATTGATTAAATACAGAGTGCAGGTGGAAATTGAATATTTTATTGCGCTTTGCGAATTACCGCTGCCACAATTGCAAAATGTTGCTGATACTGAATACAACAACTTAAGACAGATCTATTTAGAGTTCTCATTAGCGGATGCATCTAGGATAAAAGAAATTGAAAGAACAACCAATCACGACGTAAAAGCTGTAGAGTACTTTATTAAGGAAGAATTGGATAAAATGAATTTTCAAGGTAATAAGGAATTTATCCATTTTGGACTCACCTCTCAAGACATTAACAATACAGCGGTACCACTTTCTATTAAAGAGGCAATTGACCAAGTATTTTCGCCGCAACTAGAGAGCTTAGTTGAATTATTAACCCAATTAGCCGTTGAATGGCAGGATGTCTCCATGCTTGCCAGAACACATGGACAACCGGCGTCTCCGACTAAATTGGGGAAAGAAATATTTGTTTTCGCCGAACGATTAAATAAACAGCTTGATCAACTGGGGCAAATACATTTCTCTGCTAAGTTTGGCGGTGCTACCGGAAATTTCAACGCGCATCATGCCGCTTATCCGGAATTTGATTGGGTTGCCTTTGCAAACGAATTTATTGCTGGTCCTTTAGGTCTGACCAGGACACAAACTACAACGCAAATAGAGCATTACGATAATATCGCGGCGCTTTGCGATTGTATGAAACGGATCAACACCATTCTTATTGACCTTGACAGAGACATTTGGAGCTATGTTTCTATGGATTACTTCAAACAGAAAATAAAAGCCGGAGAAATTGGATCTTCTGCTATGCCTCACAAAGTAAACCCCATTGATTTTGAAAATTCTGAAGGAAATTTAGGAATTGCCAATGCATTATTTGAACACTTATCTGCAAAATTGCCTATTTCGAGGTTGCAAAGGGACTTAACCGATTCTACTGTATTAAGAAATATTGGTGTTCCTATTGGACACAGTCTGCTGGCATTCATTTCAACCATAAAAGGACTGAATAAACTCGTTCTAAATGAAAGTCAATTAAAGATTGATTTGGAAGATAACTGGGCAGTAATTGCCGAAGCCATTCAAACAGTTCTTAGAAGAGAAGGTTATCCAAACCCGTATGAAGCATTGAAAGAACTCACTCGTACCAATAATAAAATAACGGAAAACAGTATTGCCAATTTCATTAATCAACTGGACATAAGTGAAGCCGTAAAATCAGAGCTCCGTTTATTTTCACCGCATAATTACACAGGTATAAAATTGGTCTAGAAAAATACATTTTAATATCTTAGACGAAAGCAAAACTCACAGTATGAAATCATTACAACTACTATTACTATTTATTTCGTTGTGCTCCATTAGTATGGGCCAGAACTACAATAACACACAAACTATAGGAACAAGTTCTCCCTATCAATACGCAGATGGGTCGGCGATTACTTTATTAGAAAATACATCTGCAGATACATTGAGTGCACCGCAAACCATACCATTTGCTTTTAATTTTTACGGTGTACCGGTTTCACAATATTTAGCGAGTGACAACGGCTACATTACATTTGATGTAGGATCAACAGTTAGCGACCCAGCTAATGTTTCAATCCCCGATGCTAGTGGACCAAATAATGCCATTTATGCTTTTTGGGACGATCTAGAATTGACACTCTCAGGAACAGATGATGAAGTAAGGTCTTTTACGTACGGCACTGCACCAAAACGGGTGCACGTTATCCAGTGGTATTCGGTTACTCCATTTGGACAAACCTCTTATCTCTACGCGGCAATTCGTTTGTACGAATGTGGAGATTTTGATATTGTTCACAACTACGCGACAGCAACTGGTGTCTCTGGAACAATCGGCTGCGAAGATGCGACGGGTGCAAATGGCACCCAAATTACGGGTAGTCCATCATTGACTTTTTCAGCGTTGGGAAGCGATCCATCTGATGATGAAGTATATTCTTTTTATTGGGACCAAATTCAATACGATCTCAGTATATCCAGCTCAGACTTTAATGATTTTGTTTCCGTCGGTTCAAACAACGTAACTGGAAATTTAATAAATACTGGATCTGCAGACATTACTTCTTTTGATTTACACTATTCTGTTGATGCTGGACCAGCACAAACAATGCCTGTTTCCACTACAGTTGCAGCAAATGGTGGAAATTATAATTTCAATCACTCGATTCCATGGAACGTCGCTGCAGGAGGCGCAACCCACACACTTTGCATATGGGCAGACAATTTAAACGGCAACACTGATGAAAGGACTTGTAATGATACTTTTTGTGAAGACCTTTTTGCGAATAATGGCGTTTCGGGTACCAGAACTATTCTATTGGAAGAGTTCACAGGCTCCTGGTGCGGTTATTGTCCTGACGGAGCATTAAAGCTAGATAACTTAATTGCAAACTATCCAGGAAACGTGGTTGGTGTGTCCATTCATAATGGTGACGGCATGACATTTTCTGATGGTATCCAAACTGGATTTAATGTTACATCTTACCCCAGTGGTATGATTAACAGAACGCTAGTTAGTGGACAAGCTAAAGAGCCTTTCACCAGAAGCCTGTGGGAAGCAGAAGCAACCGCACAAATTGGTTCTTACACGCCCGTTGATGTATCCTTGACTTCAACATACAACGTAACCAATCGAGAATTAAATATAACTGCATCCGCCGATTTTCTGGATTTTGCTAGTGGTGATTTACGATTTGTTACCATGCTGGTGGAAGATTCTGTAACTGGAACAGGTTCCGGATATGACCAGGTGAATTACTATAGCTCTGGTCATTCTAGTGGTGGTGTTGGTGGCTCAGGACACCCTAATTATAACGATCCTACACCAATAATTGGCTATGTGCACAACCACGTATTACGCGCTCTTCCAAGCGGTGCATTTGGAAACTCCGGAGTAATTACCTCTCCTGTTTCACCAGGAACAAGTGTAAGCGAATCTTTTACGATAAACGTGCCAACTTCCATAAATGAGAACAAAATTAAAGTGATTGGCTTTGTTGCTTATTATAGCACAGAAATAGGAGCTAGATCAATTTTAGATGTAGCAGAAGTTACACCTACCTCATTCGTTGGTATTGAGGAATCTAATAACAATCGATTTCTTAAGCTATTCCCTAATCCGGCAAATGACATGGTTGAGGTTCTCATTACCGATGAGAATTTTCATAGAACATCCTGTAGTATGCAAGACATGACTGGTAAAATAATCAAAGAGGATCACTTATTAAATAATAATCGATGGGTCCTAGATTTAACAGACGTGAACCCTGGTATGTATTTAATTACTTGCACCAGTAAAAATGGTACGATAATCACAAAAAAGCTAATCGTTAAATAATCATAATTGTAGCTATTTCTAAAACATAAGTCAGTAACAAGCGTTGTAGATGTAAACGTAGGTCATGATTAAGACAATATTTACCCTTTCATTGTTATCAATAACCGTATTTATTGGCAGTTGTCAAAGCAATAAAACCCCAGAAAAGACTGCCAAAAATAGTAGTGATTATGGAGCCTCGAGTTATGCGTATTTTTCAAGTGGTTGCTTTTGGTGTGTCGAAGCCATTTTCGAGCGTGTTGATGGCGTTACTGAAGCAGTCTCAGGTTATTCTGGTGGAACCGAAAAGAATCCAACTTATCAAAATTTAGGTTCTCATGCTGAAACGGTTATGGTACAATACGATTCGAATGTCGTAGATTTTCCAACCCTTTTAAAAGTATATTACGGTTCACAAAACCCCACTACTGTAGGTCAAGAACCTGATTTTGGTTCGCATTATCGTTCCATTATATTTTACCAAAATAGTATTGAAAAACAACTCGCTGAGGAATTCAAATCAAGGTTAGAAAAATCTAACAAATACGACAATCCTGTTGTCACGGAAATAAAGACTTTTGAAAAATTTTGGAAAGCAGAAGCGTACCACCAAAATTACGAGAAGTTAAACCCGAATCAAGCGTATGTCAAATCCGTATCCATACCTAGACTTCAAAAATTTCAACGTTCATTCCCTGCACTTCTTAAAAAAAGCAATTAAGACCTAATTAATTTATCTTATCAAAGATGAATCGATTATACTATTTCAATTTGCCATAGCCTTTGCTAACCCATATGCGGCCAATTAACTTGTGAAGCTTAATAGCAGTAATCATTTGCTTCAATTGCTTTTAAAGCGATACGTTGTCTCGCTTCCTTTGCGTTAAAAGGCGCATGCTTCGTAAAGCGCTTTAAACCCATGAGCATCATCCGCATTTCATCACCTTCTGCAAATGCGTTCAATGCATCTTTCCCTGATTTATTAATGGAATCTGCAGCATCGTAAATAAATACTCTCATAATATCAATTTGTTCTTGACATGATTCTTCACCTCTAATGCTTACCATTTTTTCAACACGTAATAAAGTAGATTCGGCTAAATAAACCTCATTCACCATATCCGCAATATTCATCATTACTTCTTGTTCCTTGGCCATCTGATCTGCATATTTCTTAGCAGAAGCTCCCGCTATCATCAAAACAGCCTTTTTGAAATTCTTCACACATACTTTCTCAGCATCAAAAAGCGAATCACTTGCATCGGAAAAATCTGGAATCCCCATCAATTCATTGGCTACGGCCATCGCTGGACCCATAAGATCTAGCTCACCTTTCATGGCTTTTTTCATTATCATACCAACCGTAAGCATTCTATTGATTTCATTTGTCCCTTCAAATATTCTATTTATTCGAGCATCTCTGTATGATCGTTCAATCTGAGTTTCGGCCGAAAATCCCATTCCACCATGAATTTGCACGCCTTCATCTACCACATAATCTAGACATTCAGACCCAACAACTTTAAGAATAGCACATTCAGGAGCAAATTGCTCTATGCCTTTTAAAGTGGCTTTGCCCTTATCCATTCCACTTTCTATTAGTGAATTGATTGCATCATCAATATTTTGAGAAGCCCTATATGTAGCTGATTCAACAGAAAAGATTTTGATAACTTGCTCTGCTAACTTATGTCTGATTGCTCCATATTTTGAAATCGATCTCCCAAATTGTTCTCGTTCATTCGCGTATTTAATAGAATCAATAAAGGCACCTTTTGCGCCACCCATAACACCTCCAGCTAATTTTATTCTTCCAATATTTAAGATATTGACCGCTATCTTAAATCCTCCCTCTCTTTCTCCAAGCAGGTTCTCAACAGGAATTTTTACATTATTGTAAAATACCTGTCGTGTCGAAGATCCTTTAATGCCCATTTTTTTCTCTTCTGCATTCAGGGTAATTCCTTCTGAATCCGCCTCAATTAAGAACGCAGTTAAGTTCTTATCATCTTCGATTTTAGCAAAAACTGTATGCAGGTTAGCAAAACCACCATTGGTAATCCACATCTTTTGTCCTGTAATACTGTAATGTTTTCCATCTTCGCTTAAAACAGCTTTCGTTTTCCCCGAATTTGCATCTGAACCCGAGCTAGGCTCAGTAAGGCAATACGATGCCTTCCATTCTCCAGAAGCTAATTTTGGAATGTATTTAGCCTTCTGTTCTTGGTTACCATAGTAAAGCAATGGTAAGGTTCCAATCCCCGTATGCGCCCCGTAGGCAACTGAAAACGAAAATCCTGTACCCAACGCTTCAGTTGCGAGCATAGAAGTTTTAAAATCTACACCCATACCACCCAAGTCTTCGGGTACGGAAAGACCAAGCATTCCTAGTGCTCCGGCCTTCTCCATCAGCGAAACCATTAATCCTTCTTCCATGGCATCAATTCGATCTAGATTCGGATGTACTTCTGTGGCTAGGAAATCACGGCACATTTGTGCAATCATCTGTTGCTCTTCGGTCCATTCTTCTGGAATGAATATTTCTTGTGCCTTTGTATCTCTAATTAGGAATTCTCCTCCTTTTATTGCTTCTGTTTTCTTATCTGCTGTTTCCATTGTAATCCTTTATATAATCTTAATTTAAAAGTTCAAAAATACCGCATGCCCCTTGACCGGTTCCAACACACATCGAAACTGCACCATATTTTTGTTTTCTTCTTCTCATTTCATTAAACAATTGTACTGTTAGTTTTGCTCCAGTACACCCCAATGGATGTCCTAATGCAATCGCTCCACCGTTAACGTTAACAAGTTCCGAATCAACACCTAGCTCTCTAACACATGCAACAGCTTGTGATGCAAAAGCCTCATTTAATTCTATTTGCTCTAATTGACTCAATTTCATTCCTGCATTTTTCAACGATGCTGGGATG
Organism: uncultured Flavobacteriales bacterium; assembly: GCA_905480225.1. Taxonomy (GTDB): domain Bacteria; phylum Bacteroidota; class Bacteroidia; order Flavobacteriales_D; family Parvicellaceae; genus UBA10066. The sequence continues at coordinate 10,788 of CAJQPO010000069.1, forward strand.
GCATGTAATGGACCCATTCCCATTATTTTAGGTTCAAGACCAACAACCGTAAAATCTACCAATCTTGCGATAGGTTCTACCCCAAGTTCTTTCACCATATCTTCAGACATCACCATTACAAATGCAGCGCCATCAGATGTTTGAGAAGAATTACCTGCCGTAACGGAACCTCCTTGAGCAAAAACCGGTCTTAATCTGGCAAGTGCTTCCAAAGTTGAACCAGCTCTTGGCCCCTCATCCGTATCGACAACATAATTTCGTTCTTGCCTCTTTTCATTTTCATCTAAATACACTTCATTAACTGTTATAGGCACAATGTCTTCTTTAAATCGGCCATTAGAAATAGCATCAAGTGCTTTTTGGTGTGAATCCATCGCAAACTTGTCTTGATCTTCTCTGGACACATTGAACTGATTTGCAACTGCTTCTGCAGTCAAACCCATGCCCCAATACCAATCCGGTTGATTTTTGCCCACACGTGCATTCGGAACAACCCTCCATCCTCCAAACGGGATTGGAGACATCGTTTCTACACCACCGGCAATGATACAATCCGCAGCCCCTGCCATGATTTGGTATGATGCAAGCGCAATGGTCTGTAAGCCAGATGAACAATACCGATTCACAGTCATTCCCGGGACTTTATCGGTATCCAACCCCATTAAGGAAATCATTCGACCAATGTTCAAACCTTGTTCCGCCTCAGGCGTTGCATTTCCTACAATAACATCATTGATTCTTAGTGGATCTAGTTGTGGAAAATCTGACATTAATTTTCTAACTACATCGGCTGCTAAATCATCTGGTCGTGTAAATTTAAACTTACCTCGAGGTGCTTTACCTACTGCTGTTCTATATCCACCTACTATATATGCTGTTTTCATTTTCATCACAATTAGTTTCTTAAAATTTTACCTGTTTGAAGCAAGCTTTGCAGCCTTTCTAATGTTTTCTTCTCTGCACATAATTCCAAAAAGGCTTTACGCTCCATGTCCAGCAGATACTGTTCTGATACTTCTGTCGGTGAGGACAAATCTCCTCCACATAAAACAAATCCCAATTTTTCCGAAATCAATTTATCATGGTCTGAAATATATTTACCTGCATGCATCGCATCGGCACCTACGTATACAATACCAAGACCTTCCTGACCAAAAACTTTTACATCTTTTCTGCGAGCTGGTTGTTGGTATCCCTTATTTGCCATTTCTAAGCAAACCTCTTTAGCGTAGATTAGTTGATGTGCCCTAGACACGATGACCTCATCTATTCCTGGCCTGTAATAGCCCAGTTCAAACCCTTCATGCGCTGAAGTCGCAACTTTTGCTTGGCCAACAGTCAAAAATCGATTTCGGAGGTTATTAATGCGCATATCTCCTTCTTTTAACTCATCTGCATTTCACAAGGCAAACTCCTTCGTTCCACCACCTCCAGG
>CAJQPO010000070.1 GCA_905480225.1 uncultured Flavobacteriales bacterium
CAAGATCAAGATAAGATGGGAATACACAGATTTTACAGCCGGCACCAACGTTGATACGTGTGGGAACACGATCAATTTAAGTGGCGCAGGTAGCGGTGAATGGTCCGTTGGCAGCGGGACCGGTGGAACCTTTGCCGACCAAACAGATCCAACCACAGCATTCTTAGGAACCGCCGGACAATCCTATGTACTAAATTGGAATACCCTTGCGGGGTGTCCAACAACAAATAGTGACAACATAACCGTCAATTTATTTACAAACCCGGTTCCTCAGCTTGAAGCCGATCAGAATCCATTATGTGAAGGTGAGAATATCACCTTTACCGCCCAAGACGGCATTCAATATGATTTTTCAATTAATAATTTGACCAATGTTACGCAATCCAGCGGATCGGACACCTATGTGCATCCAACAATTGGTGCCTCAGATACAATCGCATTTGTCGTGGTTACTAATTCCGACGCATGCTCTGTTTCGGATACGCTTGTTATTAATGTACTTCCAAAACCAGCGCCCTCGATAACCAGAACCGGTTCAGATCTATCTACGAGTGTTTTTCCTTTCTATCAATGGTATTACAACGGCACGCCTATAGTTGGAGCAACTAGTCAAACATACATCGCCACAGCAAACGGAAATTACACTGTCCAAGTACAGGGAACGAATGGTTGTGTTGGAGAGTCCGCACCTGAAGTTATCACAAATGTTGGGGTCGAAGAATTGGCCGATAGATCATTTTCTGTATTTCCAAATCCTGCTGAACGCACAATCTACATAAGATCGGAAGAAACGCAATTCAAGATCTGTTTGAAGACCTTGACCGGAAAAGCTGCAGCAATTTTTGAAAATGAAAAAGAGCTTGATGTGAGTCATCTCTCCAAAGGCATGTATGTCGTGATGTATTCCTCGGATAAAATACACACTAGTAAAAAAATAATTATTCAATAGAATGAAAATGAAAAGACTCTGTTTAACCCTAACCGTTCTATTTTTATTCGGTCATTCATTTGGCCAGGCAGTGAACTACGAATTGGAGATCGTTCATTTCAGAATGACTGGGTGCTCGGATTCTGACGGGAGTGACGGTGACGAAGATCCCACCTGGAAAATCTGGGGCCGTGATAACGATGGCGTACCATCCTTCACAGGCGGCACTTGCTATCATGATGAATCGGATATTCCAATCACCTATATTCCGGGAGGATCATTGGCGATCTATCCGGCGGAAATGAACTCTAATGCGACAACTTTGCAGTTTCAGCTTGAAGCTTGGGAGGAAGACGGCTCAGCTTTGGTAGGATGTGATAATGATGACTGTGTGTTTACGGACTGTTCCATTTGGAATTCAGACGATGACCACCAGCTTTTTAACTCAGGAATATACAATTTCCAAGATTCAACTGCATGTGAATGGCATACCATCACAATTTCAGCGGGTTGCTTCTCTTGGTCGGCAAGGTTTCGATGGGAATATAGTGTTTTCGATGCCGGATCTTTGGTTCAGGCCGCCTGTGGCGACTCGGTTGTGATGTCAGGTTCAGGTTCAGGTGAATGGTCAATTCTATCAGGAGGCACCGGAGGTTTCAGCAGCAACTCAGATCCCACAGCTACTTTTGGAGGTGTTGTTGGGAACACGTATACCCTCCAATGGGCAACTTTTCCAGACTGTATCACTCCCGTTATACAAGACATACAAGTTACACTGAACACGCTTCCAGATCCGAATTTGAGTACAACATCCGTTGTTTTTTGTGAATTTTCTACCATTGATTTTTTGGCGTCTAACGGATTAGCCTACGATTGGTGCCTTAATTCGAAAGGAAACATTGTACATGACGATACAACTGCAGGTGCTTACAGCTTAACCAACACGAGTTTGAATGATTCGATTGTATATGTCTTTGCAACTGACGCTGATGGATGTGTCGGGATAGATTCTTTAGCCTTTACTGTTGAGGTCAGCCCATCCGTAGAAATTGGTAACGACACAACCATTTGTGATGGTGGATCAATTTTACTGGATGCAACCGATGGTGTACCATTCACGGGATATTCTTGGAATACCTCCGAAACTACCCCTACTTTGAACATTACTGCACCTGGTCAATATATAATAACATTAACGCACACCAATTCTTGTACCAACTCCGATACAATTAACATCGGATATTATTCACCGATGAGCTTGGCTCTTGGTGGAGCACAGGTAATGTGTTTAGGAGACTCCGTTACCATCGATGCTGGAGCTGGATACGTTTCATACTTGTGGGATGATTTATCTACCAACCAAATCAACACTTTTTTCACATTCGGGACGTACAACGTTACTGTAACGGACACCAACAATTGCTCAATTTCAGATTCAGTTGTCGTTGATCCTGATTACTTCTTTTATTCTTTAGGAACAGATACAACCATATCCCTTGGAGCGGCAATTGACTTAACAGCAAATCCTGGAATATCGCATGTTTGGAGCACATCTGACACTACACAAACAATAACGGTAAGTCCATTAGTAGACGGTGTTTTCTCTGCAACAACCTTATTGGCAAATGGATGTTACGAAGTCGGTACCATCAACGTTTTTGTTAGTGAAGATTTAAATATTTTTCTCCCTAATATGTTCTCTCCGAATGGTGATGGTAGCAATGATGCATTCAAGCTTTACGGTTTTGGCGTATCTGAGATAGATTTTAGAATCTTTAATAGGTGGGGACATGAAGTTTGGAGTACTACCAATGCATCAGATTTACAAACAATGGGATGGAATGGTAAGTATAATGGCGATGACCAACCCTCTGGAACATATGTTTGGAAAATGACAGGAACTACAATAACGGGAACACCACTTAGCTTCAATGGGAACAATCAAGGAACTATTTTATTAAGACGATAACATTATGAAATTAATTAAATTTATAGTAATTGTTTTAGGTCTTAGCCTTGGCAATTCATTATGTGGGAATGCCCAAGATGCATTTTTTTCTCATTTTAATTATTCTAACTCTCAAACCAACCCTGCTCAAGCTGCAATAAGTGAAGATGTTAATCTTAGATTAATCCATAGAAGCCAATGGATGAGTCTTGTTAAACCCTTTAGTACTTCACAATTTGAAGGATCATTTCCATTAAGAAAGTCAGTTACTGGAGAAAAATTTGGAGCAATAGGTGTTTCCTTCGTTAACGACCGACTGGGAGAAGGCGGTTATATGTCTACTAATCAATTCGGGTTATCATTTACATACAACCTACAATTAAACAATACGAGTAATATAGCAATCGGAGCTAAAGCAGGTTACTTTAATGGGGCTACATCTATTGATGCAATTACAACCGGTTCTCAATGGAACGGTGCATCCTTTAACCCACAAGCTGATCTAGGAGAGTCTGTTGCTAATCCAATCATAAAAGGAGTTGAATTGTCGCCAGGTATTATGTGGTACAAGAATGATTCCCTTAATGAAAGCCAATACTATTTCGGTATTTCTGCATACAACGTATTACAACCCGAAACAGGTGAGGTTGTTCAAGGATTCGGGCTGCCGACAAGGTTTTCCGTTACAGGTGGAGCTCGCTTTTTTGCAGTTGACAATTTTTCTATCGGACCGAAAGGACTATTCATGCTACAAGGAAATCAAACACATGTGGTATTTGGATCTGATTGGATGTATCATCTTCAACATAATGCAGAAAAACGTGCAGCAATTGGAATAGGCACTTATTATAGATTGGGCGATTCATTCATTGCTGGTGCCAAATACCTAACTAACACGTTTGATCTGGGAGTTAGTTATGACATGAATACTTCAAATTTATCGGATGGATTAAGTAACAATACAGGCTCTATTGAAATCTTTTTGAATTATAAAATAGCAAGTAAGAAAGTGGCCAAGCCATTTTTATTCTCAATAGAAGTATTTGACCAAGGTAATAAGGAATTATTGCCCGCAAACGTTTCTTATAATAGCCTAACAACTGGAGATACTGGAATTATATTAGACAATAAGGCTAGCGGAACTTTTGACTTGCATTTAAAAGAAGAGTACATGATAACAGTTGAAAAAACGGGTTTTGAAACTCAAAATATTCCTATCAAGAACTCAAAGGAAACGGAAATCATTCAAAAGGTTTACTTGGTGCCTACGGTTAGAACATTCGACTTAGAAATGCAAGTGTTTGACAAAGAAACCAATGATCCACTCAAATCGAAAATTTACCTCCTTGACCCAACCACCGCCGAAGAAACGCTGCTTGGTGATGGGGAAAAGGTGAGCACCGTACTAGAAATTGGTAAAGAGCATAAGCTTATAGTAAAAGCAGAAGGATATGATGACCAAGAAATTGTTGTGACTTATGATAAGTATGGAACGCTAAATAAACCCGTTTACATGGATAAAAGTTTTTTGGGTGCTTATCTTAATTTAAAGGTGGTAGACGAAGACACTAAAGAAGAAATTAAAGCGACTGTTATGGTAAGCGATATAACCGTGTCTAAAGCACCTATCAACGCGTTAATGGTAATGAATGATTTTACACCAGAAAAATATCCATTAGATCTAAACAGAACTTTTGAAATTCTTGTGACTAAGGAAGGTTATTTCAATAATTCAACTAAAATTGAAGTGGAAAATGACATTACGATTCAAAAAATCATTGAACTATCCCCTTTAGGAATTGGTAAAAGTATTGTTCTCGACGACCTCTTGTTCAAGACTGGTAAAGCTGAACTTGATGCAAGGTCTTATAGACTTCTTGATCAAATGGTTGATTTCATGAATCAAAATGCAACACTAAGAATAGAAATTGGTGGCCATACAGATGATGTAGGCTCCAACAGTTCGAACAAAAGACTTTCTGAGGCAAGAGCGAAAGCTGCTGTAATTTATATTTCAGACAAGGGTATTTCTGCAACTCGAATGATTGCAAAAGGATATGGAGAAGCTAGCCCAATAGCAGATAATGCTACAATTGAAGGCAGAACTCAAAACAGAAGAGTTGAAATGAAAGTTATTGGAAAATAAATGCGATTTCTTTTATGCACACTAGCCTCTATTCTTGCTGGTTTTTCCTTTGGACAACTACCACCCAACATGTTCGGAGATTCTATCCACGCGCCTTTCTATTTTGGTGTAACATCTGGAGATCCTTTAGCAAATCAAGTCATCATTTGGTCTAAAATAAGCACCACTGATTCGACTGAAAATGTTGTTTGGGAAATTTCTGTGCATCCCGATTTTTCATGGCTTAATAGCACGGGAACATATACGACTGATGCAACCACTGACTTTACAATCAAAATAGACGTAACAGGTCTTTCGCCCAACACAAATTATTATTATCGCTTTAGAGATGACCAAGGACGGAATTCAGCAATTGGAAAAACGCGAACAGCTCCTTTAGCAACGGATGCAATTGCGCACATGAGGTTTGCTGTTGTTTCATGTACCAGTATTTATTCCGGGTTTTTTAACGGATATAAAAGGATCAGTGAGCGAAACGACCTTGATTTCATCATGCATTTAGGTGATTATATTTACGATTTTGTAGATTCTGATGAAGAAGTTAGGGTGCCTATTCCCTACCCCAGCGTTCCCAGTAATCTTCAAGAGTGGAGAGAACGCCACGCATACTATCTGCTCGATCCTGATTTAAGAGAAGCACGCAAAGCACACCCTTGGATTACTATTTGGGACAATCACGACCTTTCTAATATTAATGATCCTGATTTTGCAGCGTCACAACAGGCTTTCTATGAGTACCTCCCAATTAGAGTGCCGCAACCTTCTGATTCTTCGAAGATTTGGCGAAAGTTCTCTTACGGTGCTCTTATGGACGTTTTTATGGTCGATATGTACACTAAAAAAGACATCGACCTGATTACCCCGTCCGCATACCACATTCTTGGTCAAGAGCAAGATTTTTGGCTCAAAGATGAGCTTTCTAATTCACCTGCAAGATGGAAAATTGTGGGCAATCAAAAAATGATTGCAGGGTGGTCTGTTCTTGGTTTGCCAGCTTGGTTCCCAGGAGACGGCACCTATTTAACCACCAGTTCATGGGATGGTTGGGACGAATCGCGTGATGCACTTTTGTTATACCTCAAGAACAACAACATTCATAACGTTGTATTTATGAGTGGTGATTCTCACGTAACTCTTGTGGCAGACTTATCTGATGATCCATACGACGGTGGAAATTATAGCGGAAGCACTGGTGCTGGTTCTATTGCGTGTGAATTTCTCCCGACGAGCATGACTAGAGGTAACTTTGATGAAATGGGCATTTCTAGTGCCCTATTACCTCTGGCAAATGGTTTAAGCAATGCCGCAAACCCAAATCATGTTTTTTCTGAATTTATAAGTCATGGGTACGGCATTATTAATGTGACACCCGATACGCTAGTTGCAGAGCTTTGGTATTCCGATATTTTAACTTCTAATACAACTGAGGTTTTTAATAATGGTTATTACACGCTATATGGAACAGATTATTGGGAGAGAACAACATTGAGTCAGCCTACCAATCAAAAAGATACATTGTACTTGTTATCAAACAATTTTATTGAGGATAATGCGCTACGTATTTTCCCTGTTCCTACCGATGGAAAACTAAACCTTGCCACTAAAGACACACAATTGACGAATTTTAAATTTCAAACCATTAAAATATACGAAATAGCCAGTGGAAAATTGGTTAAAGAAATACAATTGAATCAACCTGTAGAAGAAATTGAAATAGATATTTCAAAACTTAATTCTGGTTATTACAATTTAAAAGTGTGGAGTAATTCTCCCAATCAAATGGGAAACTATAAAATCTTGAAGTTAGATTAAATTCGGTACGCTAAAGGCGTTTATATTAAGGTTTGTTATTTTCTTATAATCCAAGCCTATTCGCTCTATATCGTCGTCACCTTCATCATATTTCCATATAATGTTAATATCAACACCTTGAGATGAAATCAATTCAAGTCTCTTAAGAATCTGATAAATTGCAATTATTGACGAACTTGACAAATAATAAAAATGAAATTCAAACGTTGCGCTACGTTCTATTTTTTGCGACTCCAACCAATCTGTTAAAAGATTGTAGAAC
>CAJQPO010000071.1 GCA_905480225.1 uncultured Flavobacteriales bacterium
CATTTCGGACTGAGCGGTACCGGTGACAGTCTTGTCATAGACGATGCAGGTACACATCATGCAATCGCATTAACGGCCATTACAGAGTCTGACTCGACCTGGGAGGAAAACGGTACTGACATTTACAACGGGAATTCAGGAAATGTTGGAATAGGAAACACCACCCCTCTATACAATTTACACGTTGTAGACAGTGCAGCAGTTGCCGGTGTGAATGCTATCGCAGCATTCGAATCTTTTTCTGACTTTACGGCTGTTACATTAAATACCAGTATAGGAACTAATGAGGGTGGAGCAGTGATTTTGCCTCAGCACAATGGCAACAGCCTTGGTATTTGGGGAGGATACTTACAGCCAAGTGGAGATACTTCGGTATTCATCGCTGCGGGTAACCTATTCAGTAATGGGATGGAGAATAGCCCTTCCGGTTCATTTAGTATATCTCCAAGTAACAACTCAAAAGTAGTTTCTTTAAGTACTGACTCTACGAGCGGTTTAGATTTGTATTTTGATTGGGCACTAAATGAAAGTACACTCAAAGCAAATGCAGACGTAATGTACGTTCAGGGAAAAAAATCTTCAGGTGTATCTAATCCTACGCAAGTTTGGGTGACGGGAAAACTCACGTCGGATACCCTTTCAGCCTATGATCTCTTTCAGTACAATAACGGGGCTGTTTCCGGTTATTTGTTGCAATCCGATGCGGCCGGTAATGCCCAGTGGGTAGATCCCTCCTCGGTTGCTGCGCCCGGCTGGTTGCTTTCCGGAAACTCGGGAACGAATCTAGGTACTGACTTTTTGGGGACAACGGACGCTCAGGACCTGGACATTGGAATCAATAGTGTTGTGTACCACAGATTCACGCAACAAGGCCAAATTGAGTTCCTGCCTTCGGTAGGAAATTCTGTTTTGATCGGAGAAAGTGCAGGTGAAAATGATGATTTTAGTAATAATCGCAATATTTATATTGGGAACCTTGCCGGAACACAAAATGTTTCGGGTGAATTGAATGTTGGAATAGGGCCCAATGCGCTCGAAAATGCTACAACAGCCAACTACAATGTCGGAGTGGGTTACGGGGCACTGCATAGCTCAACAAGTGGTCAAAATACGGCCGTCGGGTCACGGGCACTTTACAATCACAACTCTGGAATAGACAATGTTTCGATCGGTTGGAATTCCCTATACAATGATCAAACAGGAAGTGGTAATACATCAGTAGGAACATACGCCATGCAGCAGAATATAAATGGAATAAGCAACGTGGCAATTGGTTTGAATGCATTAAACAACAATGTTTCAGGAAGCTATGCTACAGCAGTTGGTTATAATGCCATGCGATTCGCAAATAATGCAAGCTCATTTTTTGTGAATGAAAATGTAGCAGTGGGTTATGAGGCACTTAGAGGTTCTACAATCTCGTCTGCCAATACAGGCAGTGATAACACTGCCGTAGGATACCAATCGATGACTAATAACACGACGGGTACAGGCAACGTTGCAATAGGAAACGCTGCTTTGCATTCCAACACAGACGGAATATACAATACTGTTGTAGGTTGGGGAGCTATGGAAAATTCTGTTTCTGCAAGTAGCAATGTAGCGATTGGTGCCGATGTATTACAAGGAAGTTCTGGTGGATCTAACACCGGAGTTGGTGCATTTTCTTTAGATCAGAATACAACAGGAGTTCAAAATACTGCTGTTGGGCACTTAGCTTTATCAGGCAATGTCGATGGGGCGTACAACTCAGCAGTTGGTAGATCATCACTACTAAATAACATTAACGGGCAGAATAATGTAGCTATGGGTTACAGTACATTAAGTGCCAATACAAGCGGGAATTTAAATGTTGCCGTTGGATCCTTTAGCCTGAGTAATAATATTACGGGGAGTAATAATAGTGCTTTTGGTCACAATGCATTGAAGGAATCAACCGGAAATCAGAATGTGGGAATTGGATACAATGCTGGCGACAACAATGTGAACGGTTCGTCCAATACGTTTATTGGAAACAATGCAGATGCATTTTTAGATAACTTTACTAATGCTACGGCCATAGGAGCAAATGCCCAGGTAGGCGCGAGCAATTCGCTTGTATTAGGTAACAATGCGAATGTCGGTATTGGAATTAATGCACCGTCTGAATTACTTGAAATAAATGGTGGAAATGTAAAAATAACAGGGGGTGGTACTGCAAACCCCTTGGTCGTTCGCCACCCTACCGATGGCTATGCCGTAAAAGTAAGAGAGGCAGACGATGGTAATGATGCAATTGCATTATTTGGTTATTCTACAAGGGGAAGAATTTTATTAAATAGTAACGGTACGGCTTCGGTTAATATTGATGCGGACCCATCACTTTCAACCTATTTTAATGCAGGAAATGTGGGTGTTGGAACATCTGCGCCAAGTGCGAAACTAGATGTGGAAGGCACTTTTCAACTTAAAGATGGTACAGAAGGAGATGGTAAAGAATTGGTAAGTGATGGAAGTGGTAATACATCATGGAAAGCGAGGAAAATAGCATTTCATGCTGGAACAAACCCTGTAACTGACCAGACGATTTCTGCTGGAACTTCTACAGATATTATCATGGGAGAAGGAATTAATTTTTTCAATGATGGGGGAGGATACAATACGGGTATTTCTCGATTTACACCGCCGGTTCCCGGTGTTTATCAAATGAATTGCCACCTTTCCTATTCAGGAGGTGCTTCTGGTGCTGCACTTCAAGTACAGATTTATACTCCAGGAGGATGGGTTGCGCGATCTGTGGGGTCAGTCGACGGAACGGGTTCAGGTATAGTTAGCCTTAACGCTATTGTTAATTCTTCGATCACATTTGGACCTTATTGGATTAGAGTTTTTTGCTCAAGTAATTTAACCATCAAAAGCTACGACAGTCACTTCAGTGGAGCCTTAATATATGAGAACTAATGTGCTACGTTAAAATGAAATATGGGTTATTTAGTGTGCTGCTAATATTGCAAGTAGTTTCAACTAATTGTTGGAGTCAGTTTAATGATACAAGATATGCTATAGGCAGTGCAGGCAGATCGGTTACTGCGGGAGACGGCATTACCTACATGTTCAACATTGGCGAACCATCTATTACCACTGCATCTCCATCGGGTTTCATCATTACCCAAGGTTTTGAGCAGCCTCCCTATGCCAGAGATACCAGTTTGATACCCAACGAGCCTGTAGATGTTCCAGATGAGATTCTTGTAAATGTATTTTCGCCTGATGGAGATGGAGTAAACGATGTCTGGATTATCGAACAACTGAATGTCTATACAGACAATGAGGTTTTCATTTTGAACCGATGGGGTGATCAAGTTTGGAATGCTAAAAATTACGACAATACAACGGTTGTTTGGGACGGCAAGAATACCAATGGTGTAGAATTAACTAACGGCACCTATTTTTATGTAATAAAGATTAATAACTTTCCTAAATCTTATTCAGGTTGGGTACAAGTAACAAAATGATGAGAAATTTAATTCTTCTTCTAATCGTCTTAATAATGTCCGCTGACTATAAAGGTCAGCAGGATGCACTGTTTAGCCAGTACATGTTCAATCCATTTGCTCTTAACCCAGGCTATGCAGGTAGTAGAGATGCCATTAGTGGTGTACTATTACACAGAAATCAGTGGCGAAATATGGACGGTGCTCCCTCCACATCCACCATAGCAATTCATTCACCAATCAAAGGGAAGAACTTTTCTTTAGGACTCAATGCTTTCTATGAAACAATCGGACCATCAACCAACAGCGGCTGTTTTGCTACTTATGCTTACCGTTTAAAATTAGCTTCTGGAAAGCTGGCTTTTGGCTTAAGAGGTGGGTGGTATACATCAAATTTTGATAAGTCAAAATTAAACTACAATGACCCTTCGGATCACTTCAACAGTGGAGAAATGGTAAAAGCTGCAACACCCAGTTTTGATTTTGGTGTGTACTATAATACGAATCATTTTTTTGTTGGTGGTAGTGTAAGTCATCTGGGTGAACTAGGTGGGATATTCAATGATGCGACACAAACAAAACTGGAATTGAATCAGCACTATATCTTATCTGCTGGAGGTGCTTTGGAATTAAGCAGTAAGTTGGTTTATAAGCCTTCTGTTAATGTGAAATATGTAGCGGGGTCTCCAATTAATATTGATATTAATTCCAGCTTTTTAATTAATAAATTAATTTGGTTGGGTGCTTCTTACCGAACCAGCAAGTCTGTTGCATTAATAATGGAAATGAATGTTACCGATTTCGCTAGGTTTGGATATTCATACGATATTATTTTTAATCAGCTTAGCACGTATAACAAAGGATCACACGAATTATTCATTGGATTCGATTTTGGTTTTAAACGCAAAAAATCGGTATCACCTAGATATTTGTAATTAGATAATGCGAAATAATCTATTGAAAATAAACTTAGCTGTTACCGTAATTTCGTTGGTACTCAATGTTGGGTTTGGTGCGTATGCACAAGTAAAAGATGGTGATCAAGAAACAACCTATGAGGTTAAGAAAATATCGGGTTTGAATACCGGGGTTTCCGAGTTTTGTCCTGTCATTCTAGGTGACCAATTGGTTTACACCTCGAATCGAGAATACAACTATAACAATTGGGGAGAGGATAGCTGGAAAAGAAACGGATTTTTTAATATTTATGCTGCCGATATTTTAAATACTCTGGGAGATTCTGCGCTTCTTGGACCTTCTAAAATATTTTCATACAAGTTTATTACGGATGATCACAGTGGACCAATCTGTTTTTCTTTAAACGGTACCGAAGCTTTTTTAACCACAGTTTCACATGAAGAGGATAAATTATTTGGCTCCTCATTGATTAAACCTCAATTGTATCGCGCCTCGTTAGAAAACAATAAATGGAAAGTGAAAGAGAAATTACCATTTAATGAGGCAGACGCTTCGTGTGGTCACCCATGCTTAATTAATGGAGACAGTGTATTGGTATTTGTTTCAGATAAAGAAGGAGGTCAGGGAGGTAAAGATTTGTTCTGGGTAGAACGAAACGGTTCGGATTGGTCTGCACCAAAGAATCTAGGTGCCGTTATTAACACCTCTGGAGATGAATTATTTCCTACTTATCACAAGGGTAAATTTTATTTTGCTTCCAACGGACATGAAGGGGCAGGAGGATTAGACTTGTTCGTTACGGAGCTAAAGGACGGGAAGTGGGCCATTCCACAAAACTTAGGGGAGGTTATTAATTCGCAAGGTGATGATTTTGGAATTGTTTTCAATAAAAATAACACCGGTTTTTTCGCTTCTAACCGAGAGAACGGATCGGGTGAGGATGACATTTATTTCTTTAAACAAATCGTATCCATAACGGTTAATAATAAAGCAATAACAGGGGAATTTAAATATCAAAAAATTGATAATGAAGTCCCTGCCAATTTAGAAGTAGTGTTATTAAATGATGACGGAGAAATCGTATTCAGAACAGTGACAGATGATCAAGGAAAATTCAAATTTGTCAACATACCTGCTGATGGTAATTATACTATAAAACTGATTGATCAGAATGGAGAAGAAGTTATTTTAACCTTATATGGTGATGATGCAGACGCAGTTTTGATGTCCAATTCCCGGGGTGAGTTTGTCTATAGAAAAATTAATTCCGAAAATGTGGGTACACTAACTTTTCTTGACGAGAATGAAGTTGATTTAGTCACGAATACTGCTGCATACAAAGGTCAATTTATATATGAAAAGGTTAATGGCGAATACCCAGAGGAATTAGAGGTTTATTTAGTAGATGATGAAGGCAATATTGTGTACAAAACAGTAACGGACAAATACGGTAACTTCGAATTCAAAGAGATTCCAGCAGATAAAAATTTCGTCATCAAAATACTTGAAACTGGTGATGAAATTACATTGTTAATTTATAATTCAGATGATAACATTGTATCGCAATTAAATAAGAATTCAGCTGGAGAGTTTGTATATAGAAAGCTTTCGATAGAATATGGAAATGACCTACTCATGTTATTGAATGAGGAAGGAGATTTGACGTTCCCTAATCTCACAATGCGGTTAGTCGGGGAATTTGTGTATTCATTTATTCCCAATGAAGATTATGGTCCGTTAGAATTTGAGGTTTTGAATGATGACTTTGATGTCATAGGTAAAGGTTTCGCTGACGAAAATGGTAGGTTTAGACTTTTGAATATTCCGTATGAAAAAGAAATTCTTTTCAGAATACCTGAAGACAGTCCGTGGCTGAAGAAGAAAATAGAGTTAAATATCTTAAGTAAGTCGCATGATATAGTTGTGGCATTAGAAAAAGATGAAAATGGCATATTTCGATTTAAATTTATCCGACACGAGGATACTTATTTAGATACGATTGCTGTAGACGATGCTTTTGATATCGCACCTCCACCAACCATGGATATCATTGAGCTTAAGAATATCTATTATGCAAAAGGGCAATATAAAATTGAGGGTGAAGGATTGGATAATTTAGTGTTTATAGTAGAACTAATGACCAAAGACCAACGCCTCCAAATTCATGTTGGTGGACATACTTCAGCTACTGCAACCGAGGAATTTAACATGAAGTTGTCTAAGAAAAGAATGCAAAAGGTAAAAGATTTTCTAATTGACAGAGGGGTATCCTCGAATCGAATCATTGGCAAGTACTTCGGTGAAGATCTGCTATTGATAAAATGTAAGATTCCTGAAAATTGTACGGAAGAAGAGCACAGACTGAACCGAAGAACCGAGCTTCAGCTTTTCTATTAAAGAACTTTCGCGTTATTTTCTTTCTATTTTAATTCTGTAATTGGATTATGACTACATTTGGTGCTCAAATGAAGAGTAAAGTGAAAAATAACACCTTTCTAATGATGCACGTATCGTGTCTCAGGTGGCATTACGGCGTGCTGTAAATAATTACTTCCCCTCTTATTTCCCCATTCTTTACGTAACTCAATTTCTTGCTATGAATAAGCTAAACTCTATTTTAGAGCGTATTAATAATTTGATTGTAATCCTTAACGAAGAAGGTAACGCTTCTTATGTTAGCCCTTCGGTAAAACACATTCTTGGTTTTGATTCAAGAGAACTAATGGGCAGTAATTGGTGGTTAAAGACTGGACTTAACGACATGGAAGAAATGCGTGGGATGGTGCTAAAATGCATTTCGAGCAACGATAACCAAATACAGTTTGAACGAGAGGTTAGAACCTCTCTGGGTGGCGTGAAATGGATACTGTGGAATGCGGTTCTCTCGGAAGACGGATCAATCGTTGGAATCGGTTCTGATATTACCGATAAAAAGAACACGGAACTCGATCTTGAGCGCAAAAATGCGGAACTAAACTGCAAGACCCGAGAGATTGTTGAAAGTCTAGAGTATGCGCAAAGGTTGCAGAGCACCATTCTGCCCGACATAGCAGTATACAAAAAGGCATTTTCTGATGCATTTGTGCTTTTTAAACCAAAAGACATCGTAAGCGGGGATTTCCACTGGATCTTTGAAAATGATTTTTACATTGTTATGGCTGCTGTTGATTGCACGGGCCACGGTGTGCCAGGCGCAATGATGTCTATTGTTGGTAACACCTTGCTTAGGACCATTGTAATCAAGAATAACATTACGGATCCGGCTCATATTTTATATGCAATGGATGAAGAACTAAAACTGGCCATGTCTCAAAATGGTACTATAAAAGCAAAAGATGGAATGGATATGAGTGTTGTCACGATCAATAAACAGAAAAATACACTTCTTTTTTCTGGGGCTTTTTCGAGTATGATTTCGATTCGTTTAGGCGTCTTAACCGAATACAGCGGTGCACGCTATCCAATAGGATATTACAACGAAATAGAAAAGCAATTTCGGAATACGGAATTAGACCTAAAAAAAGGAGATCGATTCTATTTATTTTCAGACGGGTTTCCTGATCAATTCGGGGGTGAGCGGGGTAAAAAGTTTAAAAAGAGGCCATTCAAGGAAGAGTTACTATCTATTCAAGAAATGGGACTAGTAGAGCAACAGAATTATTTAGAATACATTTTGCAAAACTGGAAGCAGGGTAGAGAACAAACCGACGATATATTGGTATTGGCACTTGAATATTAGTGATGTTATCGAATTTATAGATGTGCAACAATTCATGAGTTAATTGCAAGAACAGTAACGATTCGTTTGTTTAATCTTGTTTTGGACTAATTCTTAGTGATTAGGGTCAAAGACCAGGTATAGCCATATCCTGAAGTAGCCTACATTTTCAGCCTGCAACCGCCATTAACATCGAAGAACATACAATGGCGCCTATTGTTCCCACTGCATATCCCAAAACTGCTAATAACACACCTACAGGTGCTAGCGATGGATGAAAGGCACCGGCAACAACTGGAGCTGATGCTGCACCCCCAACATTTGCTTGGCTACCCACGGCCGCAAAGAAGTAAGGCGCTTTCACTAATTTGGCCATAATCAAAAGCAAAGCACCATGAATACTAATCCATATGAGTCCGATGATGATTAAAAACTTAAACGTTTGCCAATTGGTTATGAGTTGTTCGATATCCATTTTCATACCGATGGTTGCGACCAAAATATAAATGAAAATACTGCCAACTCTTGAAGCACCGACACCTTCCATTTTCTTCGCTTTTGTAAAGGAGAGAAGGACGCCAAAAACGGTAGCTAAAACAACAATCCAGAAGAATCCACTACTGAGAAAAGAGAAGTAGGGGTTATTCACAATTCCTTTAAAAAATGGACCGAGCAGTTGAGCAAAAACATGAGCGGTGCCAATGGCCATAAAAACAATACCAACCATTACAATGACTTCCTTAAAGGATGGTATTTTAGATACGCTGGCATTGTAGGTTTGCATTTTTTCTTGTAGCGCATCAATGCCTGAATTATCAGCTTTAAGCCATTTGTCAATTTTTTTTCGTTTACCAATACCGAATAAAATCAGCGACATGAAAATATTGGCAATAAAGACATCTACAATAATCATTTGGCTGAAGATTGTATCTCCTACATCGTTGATTTCTTTCATTGCGGTTTGATTAGCTCCACCACCAATCCAGCTTCCGGCAACAGTAGATAGGCCTCTCCAAATTTCCTCTCCTGCTGCAGCTTCAAGAACTTCAGGAAACCAAGACGCACACATCCAAAGAGCAATTGGCCCTCCGATTACAATTCCTATTGTTGCAGTAAAGAACATGATCAGTGCTTTCGGACCTAGTCTTACGATTCCTTTTAAATCAATACTTAAACATAATAACACCAAAGCAGCCGGTAACAAATAATTTTTAGCCATTCCATATAAACCAGATACGTGACTATTGATTATATCAAGGCTGTTGAAAATAGAGGGAACAAAATAACAGAGTAAAAGTGCTGGAACTATTGCATAAAATTTCGTTAAAGCTTTTAGCTGTGAGGTCCAGAAAATAAATGCTAGAATAGCCATTAACAAACCAAAAACGATGGCATCATTTTCAAACAATGGCCTGGTATCACCTAAACAAAATTCAATTTTATTTGTACCAATGAATGGCAGTTCATTATTACTTGTAAATTTTATAGTATGGTCACCTTCTCCTAATCCTCTTATTAATATGGGGTCTAATGAAAGCAAGGGAAAGGAAAGGCTGTCAACAACCAAGGTTAAATCCTCCGGTAATTCATTCGCTAGGTCTAGCTGAGAAAATTGGAGTAAAAAGGCATCTATTTCATCTTGAAAGTAATTTTTACTGAAATTTGTTGGACTAAAGACCTCAATTTTCTCTAGACTATCACTTTTAATATTGAGGTATTCCGTTGTGCTGATTTGCTGAATATTTTGAGCCCTTGTAGGGCTCGCAAAAAACAGCAAGGTCAAAATAAGTAGGTTAATCTTTTTCATTGCTTAATGACGTTAAAATTCGATTAATTTGTTTCGCATGGTGATCAGTATGATTCGTTATAAATTGAATGGTCTGACTTGCATTTAGGTAACCCGCGATAGGATGTTTAAAAATTTCTTTAGTTAAAAGTGTTGCATCTAAATCAGTAAATAATTGATACAATGACTCTCTACCTTGATTCCAGCTTGTTAGACAATTTTCTTTTGGTGTATTGTCGGGCACGGAAAAAAAAGAGGGTGCTTTGAATCTTTTATTTGATTTTAAAGCAAGCTTTAGTGCTGTGGAATTAAATTGGTTTCTAACGCCAGCATCTTTAAGGTTCTCCGCCCCTAGTTTTTTCTTAGAGATATATTTGAATATGCCGGTTTCAGCGCTTATTAAATGATTGATAACTTGAGAAATTGTCCAACCTCCAGTAATAGGGATAGCGGTAAACTCTTCATCATTGAGGGCATTCAGAATTTGTAGAATTTCAGATCTACTTTCCTCTGATTTATGTATTAGCGTTTCTATCATAGCTATCTCGCTGCACAGCGAATACATTTATGACTTTCAGGAATCAACAGTAACCGGCCTTCTTGTATCTCTTGGTTACAGATCTTACACTTTCCGAAACCGTCTTCTTTGATTTGGGTCAATGCATATTTCAGTTTTTTCAATCTGTTTTCGGCTGTCCTTAGTGCTGCTTCATTAACACTTTTGTTATTAATTGCATCCATTCTACTGATTCTTCCAATGGCATTTTCAGGAGAAATGGGTTTAGTTAGTTCCTTTAGAGTACAAATTTTTTCTTGTTCTTTTTCAATGTGGTCTATAATTTTTTCCTGTAATATGTCTTTTTTTTCTTTGTCCACCGTTAAATTTCAAATCCCAAAACCAAAATATCATCAAGCTGCTCAATTTCTCCCTTCCAATCTGTAAATGCTTTTTCCAACAGTTTTAATTTGCTGGAGCTGGGTTGCGGATTAATGGTCATAAGCAATTTTTTAAATTGCTTATTCATGTATTTTTTTTCTTTAATGCCTCCGAATTGATCCGGAAATCCATCTGAAAACATATAGAAATTGTCGCCCTTTTTGATTGTTATTTCATGTGTTGTAAAAGTAGTTTTTTTATAGGAAGAGCCGCCACCGATTGGGAACCTATTTCCTCGGTATTCTTCCATAGCACCGTTTTTAATTTTTATCAACGGTCTGAACGCACCGGCATATAATAATTTCGTATTGGATTTATCAATTGTGCAAATTGAAATGTCCATACCGTCTTTGTTTTCTATTTCGTCTGAAAGATATTTTTTAAATGCTTTTTGAATTCCAGTGTCTAAATTGTCTAAAATTTCACCGGGATTAGTAATGCCTCTGTGATTTACAATTTCACTTAATAGCGAGGTTCCAATCATACTCATTAGTGCACCTGGGACACCGTGCCCCGTGCAGTCAGCGACTACAATGATGTTTAGTTCATGCTGTTCAGAAAACCAATAAAAATCGCCTGAAACTACGTCTCTTGGTTTAAAAAAGATAAATGAATTGGGTAATGCATTGCTTATGTACTCTTCTTCTGGCAAGATGGCATCTTGTATCTTTTTCGCATAATTTATAGAATCTGTTATGTCCTTGTTTTTGGTCTCAATAATATTTTTAGACAGCAACAGATTCTTAGTCATTTCTTCTTCGTTTTTAAGAATTTTACGGGTTGACCTAATGAGGAAATAGGCTAAAATTGAAATGAACAATACCGATATGCCGGCTGACCATAAGATTTGGCGATTAACACGAGTGATAAAGTCATTAAATTTCTCATCGACTTCAACCACTCCAACTACGTCGCCTTCAGAATTCTTAAAAGGATGAAAAGCTGAAATCCAGTAGCCATTTTCAGTTTCATAAACCGGTATTGTGGCTCCTACCTTGTATTTTTCTAATAGCACTTCCGGAAATAATCTGTATTCGTCTCTAAATGTTTTATCTGGCATGTCATCACTCGAATTAACACCATAGAAAAATTGTGTTTGACTATTGGAAGAACTAACTCTGAAGAGCGTATAAATGGGCGAGTTCAAATTTGCGTTAACTTCAATGTCTTTTAAATGATGGTACAATTGGGAATATAGCGTGTCCTGTTCTCTTGTGATTAGATCTCCCTTTTCCGTATATTTCTCTAAAAGAAGTTGGTGCGTGTCACCGTCAATGCTTAAAGAAGCAGTAATCGCAATTCCTTCTAATTTGTTGTATATCGCATCTTTGTACAATTTGAGTTGATTGTAATATCCAAAGACAAGAAAAAATGCGGTAATCCCAATAATCGTTGTGAATATTAAAATCATCACTCTCGTAGAGCTGTTTTTTAAAATTCTCTTAATGAGAAAAAGCCTCTTATTCACTTAAATCAATATTTTGGTTGGCGTCTGAAAAACCATTTTTTATTTACTGTGCTTTTTTGTTCCAGCATACAAGTCATATCGCCGCAAAGAAGCTTGCATTCCGCCACTGTAAAGCGGGATTTTCACTTTTGGCTTTAAACCAATGCGTTTTAGTGCATCCATATTGGAAGAGAAAAGAAAGGCTCTAAAACCAGGGAAATGATGTTTCATTGAAGAGCCAATATCTTCATATAATTGGTTAATATTTTCAACTTGTAGCCGTTCGTCAAAGGGTAGATTAGCAATGATTAATCCTGATTTTTTTTCTGTTTCGACATCGCGTAAATCGGTTTGATAAAAACGGATGTCTTCGAAGTAATCAGCATTTGCTTTATTGTGTCTGCAAAATAAAATCATCTTTCGATCAATATCGTAGCCTTTTATATTGATGGAAACATTCCGAACCGCACTTTTTGCTTCTTCAACTATTTGATTGAATAGCTTTTCATTGTAATTAAGCCATCGTTGAAAGCCATACTTTCTATTCAGTAATCCAGGTGCAACATTTTTGGCAATTAAACAGGCTTCAAAAAGAATCGTGCCAGCGCCGCAAGCGAAGTCTACTAATGGTTCTTCTGGGTCGTATTGTGCTAGTTGAATTATTCCAGCAGCAAGACATTCATTCATTGGAGCAAGACCAGTACGATCTCTGTAACCTCTTTTAAAAAGCGCTTCTCCAGATGAATTGAGTAACAGCGTCACACTGTTATTACTAATGTGTACTTCAAATTTAACATCGGGTCGATCTGTATTTACGTTTGGTCGCTGGCCATAGATGTCTCTAAAAAAATCAGCAATCGCGTCTTTTACTTTTAATGAAGCATATTTGGAATGCGAAAACACGTCGGAGTAGGTAGTTGCGTGAATTGAAAAAGTTTGATCCATTAGTAAATATTCTGACCAATTTATTTCCTTTGCTTTCCGGTAAAGATCATCTGTAGATTTTGCATAGAACTTGCTTATTTCAACTAAAATAGCGAGGGCAGTTCTGCATTGAAAATTTGCCTTATACATTACTTCCGAATCTCCATCAAATTGCACAGCTCTGCGCATGATTTTAATGTTTTCAGCCCCTAGAGCTTTTAATTCTTTGGCCAAGATATCTTCTAGACCTGCAAATGTTTTAGCTATTAATTTCAGTTTAGACATCAATGGTTAATTTAATAAGTTGGAAGAAGAATCTTCTTGAACGTCTTCATCTACAATTTCATAATCGTCGTAATGATTTGAGTCCTGTGAATTTTTGGTTGACCACGAATCGGTCTTTTTACCAGTAATGAGGTTAATTGCAAAGCCTGAGGAAGCCATACCTTGAAACAATATTCGAATTAAAAATACAATTCCAATTATCCCGAAAATAAAGTTCAAAAGTATTGTGTCGTAAATCAGCTGGATTTTGGTGTAGAACCAGTTGTTGACAGTATGATTTCCAATCGCGGGATAAAGCAATGTAATGAGGTAGAAAAGCAGTGTGACAACAATCAAGATTACTTCAATCCTTTTGTCCAATTTAGTCATGCTGGATGCCGATTGATTGCCAAAAAGAGCAACACTATTTTTCTTTTTATTCAATTTACTTAATAAGTAGAAGTAAAGTACAATTCCTCCAAGTACACGAAATGCATAACTGCCAGCATCATGATTGCTTATGTTGAACGGGTTCAATAGATACGTTACGGTTAGCGAAGCCAAAAAATAATAGCCCAGTCCTTGAAGTAAAACCGTTTCTACTTTAGATGGATTTCCTCTCATCGATTTAAAGAGGAAATTAATGATGCTCCACAATAATCCGAAAATGGCATAGATTATGCCTAAGTAAAATATGAATTTGAGAATCTCCAAACTTTCTATTTGTTTGCACAAAAGTAATAATCTGTTTATATAGTCAAGTGATGAATTCCAATCTTAATAATTACTAAATTCGTCAGGCATAAAATTATTAGCATGAAAAAAGCAATTCTATATTTATTTATCATTTTTATAAGTGCTTCAATTCAGGCAACAGAAGGAATGTGGATTCCTTTATTGTTGAAGTCTTTGAACGAATCAGACATGCAATCAATGGGGTTGAGGTTGTCTGCAGAAGATATTTATTCGATTAATAAATCAAGTCTTAAAGATGCCGTTGTTCATTTCGGCGGTGGATGTACAGCCGAAGTAGTCTCCGATCAAGGGTTAATCTTAACCAATCATCATTGTGGTTATGGTCAAATTCAAATGCATTCTACGGAGGAAAATAATTATTTAAAAAATGGATTTTGGGCAATGACTAATAGTCAAGAGCTAAAAAACAAAAACCTAACGGCTACATTTATTGTGAGAATTGAGGACGTTACGCAACGCATTTTGAAAGGCATAACCGCTGATATGTCTGCTGAACAAAGGGCAAAATTAAGAGGCGATAACCAAAAAGACATCATTTTCGAAGCAACCAAAGACACTCATTTTGAAGCACAGATCAAACCATTTTTTTACGGCAATGAGTATTACATGATTGTTACAGAAACATTTAAAGATGTTCGATTGGTTGGTGCTCCTCCGTCATCTATTGGCAAATTTGGTGGCGACACGGATAATTGGGTTTGGCCAAGACATACAGGAGACTTTTCTGTATTTAGAATTTATTCAGATAAAGACAATAAACCTGCAGATATTTCAGATGATAACGTACCCTATACACCTAAACATGTATTTCCAGTGGCAGTTCATGATATGCAAGAAGGAGAATTTTGCATGGTATATGGATTTCCAGG
Organism: uncultured Flavobacteriales bacterium; assembly: GCA_905480225.1. GTDB lineage: Bacteria > Bacteroidota > Bacteroidia > Flavobacteriales_D > Parvicellaceae > UBA10066. Next base: position 15,093 of record CAJQPO010000071.1, read on the forward strand.
TAGAACGTACCAATACTTAACTTCGAATGCATTGGATTATGTAATGAATACCTCTAATCCAACCAGAATTCAGATGCGTGAAACAAGCCTTTCCATAATTAACGCAACGATGAAGTCAAGCGAAAAAAATTATATAAAATATGCGGCGAAGCAGTCGAGAATCTCTAATTCATATAAGAAATGGATAGGACAAAATATTGGTCTAAAGGAGAATAGCGCATTGCAGAAGAAAATTGATTTTGAACGGGAATTTCAAGTGAAAGCAAAATCAAAGGCAGAATACGTGACACTATTAAGTGATTTCAAAACTTTGTATGGCGAGATTCATGATTATGAATTTGCACGAGATATGTTTATTGAATTGTACTACATGGGTCCTGAAATTTTCAGGTTTTCATATGGTTTTCAAGATTTTGAAGATTTTGAAACACTAAGTTCAAAACCTGATTTTTCGGATTTTAAAAAAAATAAATTTGATGGGGTAAAGGGGTATTTTAAAAATTACGACGTTGCTACAGACAAGCAAATTTTTAGTGCACTTGTAAAATTGTATCGAGAACTTATGAAGGATGAATTAGAACCTGAGTCGTTACAATTAATTGATTCGAAATTTAATGGGGATGTGGCGGCATTTGGCGATTATATATACGAAAAAAGTGTTTTTAGCGATGAGTCTAAAACCAACAATTTTCTGAGGACTTACAACAAAGGGAGTTCCAAAAAGATGTTGAAAGATCCTGCATATGTGTTGGCGAAGGATATTGTGAATTCTTTTCGATCGTCTGTAATCCCGAGATACAATGTGTTAGCTAAAGAGCTAGATGTTAAGATGAAAACTTATTTAAAGGCAAGAATGGAACTGTTTCCAGAGAAAAAGTATGCTGCCGATGCAAATAGCACACTTCGCCTAACATATGGGAAAATTGAGGGTTCTTCTCCACGTGACGGAATGAATTACACCTATTATACAACATTGGATGGTATGATTCAAAAGAATAATTTGGGAAATGATGACTACGAATTAAGTCCTCGAGTTAAAGAATTATGGGAAAAGAAAGATTATGGAATGTATGCTCAAAATGGCGAGCTAAGAGTATGTTTTAGTGGTTCTAATCATACTACAGGAGGTAACAGTGGTTCACCTGTTTTAAATGGGGATGGAGAATTGATCGGTATTAATTTTGACAGAACCTGGGAAAGTACCATGAGTGATTATTTGTTTGATACCAGCAGATGTCGAAACATTGCGGTTGATATCCGTTACGTTCTCTGGGTGATTGATAAGTATGCAGGTGCTGGACATTTAGTGAAAGAAATGAAATTGTCAAAAAAGAGAAAAGAATCAGAAACACCCATAAATTACGAT
>CAJQPO010000072.1 GCA_905480225.1 uncultured Flavobacteriales bacterium
AAATGCACAAAAAAATCCCATTCTCCTAAGAGAACAGGATTGATGCTTTTGAGAGGTGGAAGCCTTCTCATCGGCTTGTTTTGCAACAATGTCAATCAAATCACTTCGAAAGACAATTCAAAAATATAAAAAAGCAATTGACCTTGAGGATTTTGATAAAATTTAATCGATTCCAATCTTAAACAATAGCTAAAATGTCAATATGTTGTTTAAATACGCAGTCAATAAACTAAAAAACCATCATAATCATAAGATTACAAGGGTTCTTAGTACAGGAGATGATTGTATTGTCTAACCAAATCATTTCTTGAATTTTAGTGTGCAAACAATAATAAGTTTGAAATAGTCGTTTAAAGGGAAACCATTTATATGAAAACTTCTTTTTTTATTTTCGGACTTCTTTTTTCTGCAATAGCGTATTCTCAAGAAACTTGTAAAGCGAGAATCACAGAACCGTCCGATAAATATCAACTTCAAGCACAATTCACTTGTAAGCCTGAAAATTTTTCGTTTAAGATACAAGATAAGTTGGGGACTGAAATCTTTAGAACTGACAATCCAGATTTTATATGGGATGAAATGACAAAAGATGGAACAATAGTAGGGAATGGCATCTATAACTACACTCTTAAATGTCGTTTTGATGATGAGGCTATTAAATTATCAGGACAAGTATCTTTGAGACGTTAGCTGTAGCTTTCAACAAGACACAAAAAAGCCCTGCAACTTTACGTTACAGGGCTTTTGTACTCGAGGCGGGACTTGAACCCGCACGGGCTAATGCCCACAAGATTTTAAGTCTTGCGTGTCTACCAATTCCACCACTCGAGCAAAATTGAAAAAAGTGACTCTCCCGAACCACTTTGAGCGAGTGATGAGATTCGAACTCACGACCCTCACCTTGGCAAGGTGATGCTCTACCCCTGAGCTACACTCGCTGAATTGGATGCCAAAAATAAGGTTTTTTTTGATTCACCAAAATGAAATTAGCCTCCGGTTAGATTCTTTATCTCATTCAGCTTCATTAAAGCCTCTACGGGCGTTAAAGAATTGATGTCAATCTGGGTTATTTCGTCTCGAATTTGCTCCAATACAGGATCGTCTAACTGAAAGAAACTGAGCTGCATTGCGGCATCATTGGCTACTTCTTTTGCTTTTGTAGATAACTGCTCGTTGGTTTTTGTTTGTTCCAGTTGTTGTAAAACATCTTTTGCTCTACTAATAACTCTTCGGGGCATACCAGCCATTTGAGCAACGTGGATTCCAAAACTATGATTCGAACCACCTGGAACAAGCTTGCGCAAAAAATGCACCTTTTCACCAGCCTCTTTAACCGCCACATTGAAGTTTTTAATACGTGCAAAGGTTGTCGACATTTCATTGAGCTCATGATAATGCGTAGCAAACAGCGTCTTTGGTTGGCATTTGTGCTCGTGCAAATACTCCGTTATCGACCATGCAATGGAAATGCCATCGTAAGTGCTCGTTCCCCGACCAATCTCGTCTAATAAAATCAAACTTCTTTCTGATAAATTATTCAAAATAGAAGCCGTTTCATTCATTTCTACCATAAACGTGGATTCTCCTGAAGAAATGTTGTCGGATGCACCAACACGTGTAAATATTTTATCCACTAAACCAATTTCAGCTGCTTTTGCAGGCACAAAACAACCCATTTGAGCAATGAGTACAATCAACGCGGTTTGCCGTAAAATAGCAGATTTACCAGACATATTCGGGCCCGTAATCATCACTATTTGTTGGTTTTTACTATCTAAAAAAGTATCGTTAGCAATGTACGGTTCACCAAGGGGCAATTGCTTTTCTATTACAGGATGTCTTCCCGCATGAATTACCAGCTCTAAACCCTCATTTATTTTCGGTTTAACATAACCGTACTTTTCGGATATCGTTGCAAATGAAAGTAAGCAATCAAGCTGAGCTACAATTGCTGCATTTTGCTGAATAGGAGGTATAAACTGTGCCAGTTCTTCCACTAATTCTTGAAACAGTTGGGCTTCCAGTACATTGATTTTTTCTTCTGCACCTAAAATTTTAGACTCGTACTCTTTTAATTCCTCGGTGATATACCGCTCAGCCTGCGTAAGTGTTTGCTTTCTAATCCAGCTATCAGGAACCTTGTCTTTGTAGGTATTTCGAACTTCTAAATAGTAACCGAAAACATTGTTGTAGGCAATCTTAAGTGAAGATATGCCCGTTGCCTGCATTTCTCTTTGCTGAATTTGTACCAAGTAATCTTTCCCAGAATAAGCGATCGCTCTTAAATCATCCAGTTCTTGGCTTACACCATCCGAAATTACGCCACCCTTGGATAACAAAACGGGCGCATCATCATTCAGTTCTTTCGCTATTTTATTTTTTATGGATGCACATAAATTCAGCTGACTTCCCAACTGTTTTACCGCTGCTATTTTGGTGTTTTTACAACATTGCGCGATAGGTTCTATGGCTGTAAGTGCTCTTCTAAGCTGATTTACTTCCCGCGGATTCACTCTTCCCGCAGCCACTTTAGAAATCAACCGTTCTAAATCACCAATCTGGGCTATCTCCTCACAAAGTTGAGTTCTTTCATCACTGTTATTTAAAAAAGACTCGACCACGTTTAGCCTTTCTTCTATCGCCTTTTTATCCTTTAGCGGTAACAGTAGCCACCTCTTTAGTAGCCGTCCGCCCATCGGTGAAATGGTCTCATCCAAAACTTCAATGAGGGTTTTAGCATCTTGATTAGGGCTATACAAAAGCTCCAAATTTCGAACGGTAAATCGATCAAGCCAAACATACTTTTCTTCTTCAATTCTAGAGAGGTTTGTAATGTGATCTAACCGCTTGTGCTCAGTCTGGGATAAATACTGCAATATGGCTCCCGATGCGACGATGCCTTTTGATAAATCTGCAACGCCAAATCCTTTTAATGAATTCGTTCCGAATTGTTGCTGAAGCGACTCCCTTGCGTAATCTTCCTTAAAGACCCAATCATCAAGCCGATAAGAATAATGCCTATTCCCGAAATGAGTGGTGAACAATTGATCTTTGTGTTTTTCGTAGAGTACTTCTTTCGGCTGAAAACCCTGCATGAGTTTGTCAATGTATTCTAAGCTCCCTTCTGCCAATAAAAACTCTCCTGTTGAAACATCTAAAAAGGAAACTCCACCGCCAGTTCCATCGAAATGAATAGCGGCTAAAAAGTTATTGCTCTTTTGTTCCAGTACCTGATCGTTAAACGATACTCCCGGTGTAACCAACTCTGTAACACCTCGCTTAACTATTTTCTTGGTCAGCTTTGGATCTTCAAGCTGATCGCAAATGGCAACGCGATGACCAGCACGCACTAACTTGGGCAAGTACGTGTCCATTGAATGGTGGGGAAATCCAGCGAGCTCAATTTTAGAACCGCCGTTGTTTCTTGCAGTGAGCACAATTCCTAGAATTTTAGAAGCCTTAATTGCGTCCTTGCCAAAAGTTTCGTAAAAATCTCCTACACGGAACAAGAGCAATGCATCAGGATGCTTTCTCTTGATTTGATTGTACTGAGCCATCAAAGGGGTTTCCTTTGGAGCATTTTTTGATTTCGTTTTTGCAGCCAATAGTATAACTTCGTCTAATTGGACCTAAAGGTACAACGCTATACATTCAAGATTTTAGCAATTTATGCACACCACAAATCAAGTTATGAACAGAAAACTTAAACTGAATGAACTAAACCGACTTTCTATTGAGGGTTATAAGCAGGCAGAAAAAATACCGGTAATCGTGATTCTCGATAATATTCGTAGCCTGAACAATGTAGGATCGATTTTTAGAACAGCCGATTGCTTTGGAATTAAAGCCATTTATTTATGCGGCATTACTGCAACACCTCCACATAGAGAAATAACGAAAACAGCCATCGGCGCCACGCAAAGCGTCGATTGGAAATATTACGATACGACCAAAGAAGCAGTTTCAATGTTGAAAAAAGAACAATATATCATCTCATCTATCGAACAAACTAAAAATACCCAAAAACTAAACCGTTTAGTCTTATCGAAAGGAATAAAGCTGGCACTCGTATTTGGCAATGAAGTTGAAGGTGTTGAACAACAAGTTATTGATGAATCAGATTTCTGTTTAGAAATCGAACAATTTGGAACCAAACACTCCTTAAATGTTTCCGTTTGTGCAGGAATAATTTTGAGTGAAATCTCAAAACAAATGCGGCAACATTAAGATTTCTACCTGTCGTATTGTAACTATAGACTCTGTTAAGTGTTTAACCCTATAGGGCGTAACACATCCTTTAAAACATAAAAACGATGGTAATTCATTTGAATTTCCTATTTTTGGATACTCGCGTTAAAAGAGCTTATCAATACTGATGTTCAAACCACTTATAATAGCCACTGTCCTTATCGCTTTTTGCGCACACGATATCTGTGCACAAGGATTCTACAGCAGTAGAATGTGGAAATCTCAAAAACATGAGTACACTGCTTATTTTGGAGCATCCAATTTTCTCGGAGAGCTTGGTGGTCGTGACATGATTGGTTCTGACTTTATTTGGGATTTAGAATTTAATCAAACAAAGTTTGCGGGTGGAATGAGCTACATGCTTTACTTAGGTGAAAGAGCTGGACTTAGGTTTCAAGGTGGCATTCAGCGAGTAGCGGGCAATGACAATACCACCACCGAAGTGTTTAGGCAAAATAGAAATTTACATTTCAGAGCTAATATTTACGATTTTACCACGACCATAGAGTTTCACATTATCAAAGAGAAATATGGTAACCTCTACAACTTGAAAAGTAATCTTGGTAAAAAGCTTGGACTAAAAAAATTAAACATCGGTTTTTACACGTTTTTTGGTATAGGTGGATTTTATTTTAATCCGCAAGCAGAAAGACGAAATGCACCAGGGGTTTGGATCGACTTGGCTCCATTAAGAACAGAAGGTCAAGGATTACCAGATGGTCCTGAACCATACAAGCAATACGGAATGATAGTTCCTATGGGAATTGGTTTTCGCTACGGTTTGTCTAGAGAATGGGGAATTAAGTTAGAATTGTCTCACCGTTTTACGTTTACAGATTACATCGATGATGTGAGTACAGTCTATTACGACAATGATGCAATTGCTAACGCTACAGGAGGAGAAGCTGCCTATTTTGCAAATCCTACGTTAAACCTCATCCCAACTTGGACGGATGGCGCCTACGTTTACGACCCTACAAAAGCAGGGATGCAACGTGGAGATCCTACCGACCGTGATGGTTATATGTATGCTGTTTTAGGCGTTTATTATCGACCACGGGCAACCACCCGAGGAAGATATCGAGGCGGAAGTCGCAAAATTAAGGCATCTTTTTAATACCTCTCCTCTACTTTCATCCGACTATTGACTTATCTGATTCTATCTAATTTCTTCGTATTTGGTGATGCATGACAGTATGCTGCTATTCCCATGCATTTGGAGTCCTTTATTCGACGATTTTATGCAGCTGCTCAAAAGTTTCATCTTGAAGCCTCTTTCGATTCCTTTTTAAGTTCATCACAGGCCCTTCTTTCTACAATCGATAAGTAAC
>CAJQPO010000073.1 GCA_905480225.1 uncultured Flavobacteriales bacterium
GCAGCTTGCTTCATTCCCATCAGATCTACCAACATAATTCCTCGTTTCTTTTGTGCATTATGAATAGATGATGATTTCATCATAACCATATTCATATCTTGCCTAAAGTTTTCATCTTTAAACGTAATGGACATGGTGCTGCCAGTCATTGCACCTAGTTGCTGAGATAGAGTAGGCTCGTCAGAATCTATGGCAACTGAATAAATCACGGAAGCTTCTGTTTGTTGAGAACGAAAATGATCGTTAAAAAGAAATAAGAAAAACAGTAGACCAACAAACCTTAACATACGCATTCTTTTTTACTGAAAGTTTTTAAAAACTTCTTCAAACTGATAGACCATTTCTTCGATAGATACCTGTTTAAAGCCAGCAGGTATTTCAAAACTGCTTTCTTGGATTGAACCTTCTTCAACTGCATTTGCTTTCAATTTAAGCCTCAAGCCGTATTGTTTCAATTCGTATTCTAGAAGTACTGCATCTAAATCGCTGAATTGATTGCACCAATTAGGTTGTTTAATTTGAATATCATCCGTGAATTTAATTTCGAAGTCAGGACCTTCTTCCAATTCATCAAATACTGCAAATGTTCTGTTACATCTGTATCCAGCCACCATATCAGTTCCGGGGACATCAAATAGTGTCGGAATTTTGAACTGCTCATGCATTAAGGAATCAGCTGTTTGTTCAGACATAACAGCGTATATTTTTTTTGGACCAAAGTTAAACGTGAAGGTTACTGTTTTGTCTTTACAGTTAGTAATCAGTTTGGTCTCGAACATGCCTGCTGCCGAAATGGTATTAACGTATCTGAAATTTTGAAATTCCATCTTCATTTCTTTAGGAAGTACTCCGTCTAGTAATCCGCCTTCTACACGGCCTGGATAGCTGATGTCATAACTTATTGTTCCTTCGGATATAACCACATTCCCTCCAGTTGAATCACATCCTGTGATGAAACAAGCCAAAGCCAATACACTCATCGTGTATAACGTAGTTTTTAGAAGGCAATTTTTAAACACTAAGCACCAAGTTTGATTAGATAATAGTAACCGAAAATTCGATGGAAGACAAAGATATAATTTTTTATTCCTAAGCCTTTTGATTTTTTTCAGTCAATAACCGCATTAATTTTTAATTTTGTACACCTTTGAAATTTATCTAAGTCGTATGAGTTCTAATAAAATTGTAATACTTGAAAATAATTCGGAAATAGGCGCTGGTACCAGAGGTTCTAGTTTGGGTATTGCTGCTCTTAAAATTGCAGCATTAAAATTGAAAAAAAATTATTTCGTAAAGTACAAATCTGAAACAATAATAGACAACAATGCGCTTCTTCATGATTATGATCAAAATTCATTGGCTATAAATTCTAAAGGGGTATTGGATATTTTAAATAAGGTTCATAATCAAGTCGTTTCAATTTTAGAAAGGAACAAATTCCCGCTTGTTCTAGCCGGAGACCATTCGAGTGCGGCAGGAACCATATCGGGTATTAAAAGTGCCTATCCAAATCAACGTTTAGGAGTGATTTGGATAGATGCTCATGCTGATGTGCACACCCCTTATACAACACCTTCAGGAAATATACATGGGATGCCATTAGCGATGAGCATGAACATTGATAATGTCGAACATCGCAACAATGTAGTAGATCATGAAACGGCTGGCATCTGGTCGGAACTAAAGTCTGTTGGTGGTGAAGGACCAAAAATTAATCCAAGTGACTTGGTTTATATCTCTGTGAGAGATGCGGAGGAAGCAGAGGAATATTTCATTTCAGAGCATAATGTCAAACATGTTTATGTAGAAGATGTCAGAAAGAGGGGGGCGAAAGAAATATCTGATGAAGTTTTGGATTATTTAAAAGACTGTGATTTAATATACATGTCTTTTGATGTCGATTCCATGGACTGTGATCTCGTTTCGTATGGAACGGGTACACCTGTTCCAAATGGACTTACAGAGAATGAGGCAGGGGGTCTAGTGAATCATTTTTTAATTGATAAAAGGGTATGTTGTTTTGAAATGGTAGAAATTAATCCATGCCTAGATAATAAGCAGAATGCGATGGCTGAGTCTGCTATGCGCATACTAGAGAATGCTACTAATATCATTGAAAAAAGAGGATAAATGATTAACGTCCTTCTAGCAGAGATTGCAGTAGCTGGTGTACTTGACCTATATGGTGTGCAAATGGATACATCAGCTATTCAAATCCAAGAAACTAAAAAAGAGTTTTTAGGGGATTTGACCATTGTTGTCTTTCCTTTATTAAAACAATCAAAAAAAAGTCCTGCAGATACGGCATTGGAATTAGGGAACTACATCAGTACGCATTGTAATTCGGTTAATGCATTTAATGTAGTTAAAGGATTTTTAAACTTGGAAATTGCCAACTCTTATTGGTTGAGCTCCTTGTCTGAGATTAGTAACGATATTGATTTTGGATATGCTAAACAGAATAGTGGAAAGACTTATATGGTGGAATATTCATCACCGAATACAAATAAGCCACTGCACTTAGGGCACCTTAGAAATATTTTTTTAGGTGATTCAGTAACCAATATTCTTAAGGCACACGGCCATCAAGTCTATAGAACACAAATCATCAATGATCGTGGTATTCATATTTGTAAGAGTATGTATGCTTGGCTAAAGTTTGGGAATAACGAAACTCCAGAAACAACAGGTTTAAAAGGCGACAAGCTAGTTGGTAAGTATTATGTAGAATTTGACCGAATATACAAGCAAGAGATTGAAGATTTGATTGCATCGGGCATCACGGAAGAAGAAGCAAAAAAAACCGCTCCGAGTATTTTAGAAGCACAGAAAATGCTTGTACGTTGGGAATCAAAAGACTCTGAGATCTATAATTTGTGGAAAAAAATGAATAGCTGGGTTTACGAAGGCTTTTCTAAGACGTATCAATCCATGCATGTAGAGTTTGACCAACTCTATTATGAATCTGACACATACATTGGGGGAAAAGAAGTGGTTGAAAAAGGAGTAAATGAAGGCCTTTTTTATAAAAAAGAAGACAGCTCGGTGTGGGTGGATTTGTCTGCTTGGAAGCTAGATGACAAGCTTCTGCTGAGGGCAGATGGAACATCTGTCTATATGACGCAAGATATTGGAACAGCTATTCAAAGACACAAAGATTTTCCAGGATTATCTGGATTGATTTACACCGTTGGCAACGAACAAGAGCATCACTTTAAAGTGTTGTTTGCAATTTTAGAAACCTTAGGTTTCGATTGGGCAAAAGAATGCTCTCACTTATCCTACGGAATGGTTGATCTTCCTTCTGGCAAGATGAAATCTAGAGAAGGAACCGTTGTAGACGCAGATGATTTGATTGCTACCGTTATCAATGACGCTCGTGAGATGACTGAAGAAAGAGGTCATCTGCAGTCTCTTTCAATGATCGAAAAAGAAGCTCTTTATAATACCATTGGTCTAGGAGGTTTGAAATATTATCTTTTGCGGGTAGATCCTAAAAGAGGGATGATGTTTGACCCAAAAGAATCGATTGATTTAAATGGGAATACAGGTCCCTTTATTCAATATGCTTTTGCCAGGATTCAATCGCTTTTGAAAAAAGCTGGGGACAGGAAGGACATTCGCCTTGACACGGATTTGTCTCTGATAGAAAAAAAATTAATCATAGAGCTATTAAATTTCCCTCAAGCAATTAACGAATCCGGTAAACAACTCAACCCTTCTTTACTGATTAATTACACCTATGATTTAGTAAAACAATTTAATTCGTTTTATCAAAGTGTTCCTATTCTTAAAGAAGTCGACGAATGCACTAAAAACATGCGTATTGAACTCAGTAGAATGACTTCGGTAGTGATTGCTAATTCCATGCGTCTTTTAGGTATTGATGTGCCAACTCAGATGTAAGACGCTTTTTTTCGAGTAATCTACGGGTAATTATACCTGAGAAACAACTTGTTTTACGTCATTAATTAGTCAGTATTGTAATTCTACATGCTCTATTGCAAAATGAAACTCATGATACTCATCTTTGATTATATTTGCAACTCTTAATTAGTAAAGTTTATGTTTGAAAATTTATCAGATAAGTTCGACCGGGCATTTAAGGTTTTAAAAGGGCAAGGTCAAATCTCAGAAATTAATGTTGCAGAGACTCTTAAAGAAGTTCGTAGGGCACTCTTAGATGCGGATGTCAATTTTAAGACGGCCAAGGATTTTACCAATAAACTAAAGGAAAAAGCACTTGGACAAGATGTGCTTAATTCAATTTCGCCTAGCCAATTACTGGTAAAGATTACTCAAGAGGAACTTACGGAACTCATGGGTGGGCAAAAAGAGGGTATTAATGTTGCTGGAAGCCCTGGGATTGTTTTGATGTCGGGTTTGCAAGGGTCAGGTAAAACAACTTTTTCAGGGAAACTTGCGAATATGCTCACCAAAAAGGAGAGTAAAAAAGTCCTTCTTGTTGCTTGTGATGTTTATAGACCTGCAGCGATTGACCAACTGCATGTTGTCGGGGAACAAATAGGGGTCGAAGTTTATTCCGAGAAAGACAATAAAAATCCAGTTGAAATTGCTCAGAAAGCAGTAAACTACGCCAGAAGCAATGGGTTCAATGTAGTGATTGTGGATACAGCAGGTCGCCTTGCAGTTGATGATGTGATGATGGAAGAGATTGAGCGAGTAAAAAAAGCAATTCGTCCCACTGAAACACTTTTCGTAGTTGATTCGATGACTGGTCAAGATGCAGTAAATACTGCGAAGACCTTTAATGATCGAATTGATTTTAATGGTGTCGTTCTTACAAAACTAGATGGTGATACTCGCGGTGGTGCGGCCTTGTCTATCAAGTCAATAGTCAATAAGCCAATTAAATTCGTAGGTACTGGCGAAAAGATGGATGCAATAGATGTTTTCCACCCAGATCGTATGGCCGATCGTATTTTAGGGATGGGAGATGTCGTGTCTTTAGTTGAAAAGGCACAAGAACAGTTTGATGAGGAAAAAGCGAAAAAACTGCAAAAGAAAATTCAGAAAAATCAATTCAATTTTGATGATTTCTTTGACCAGCTACAGCAAATAAAGAAGATGGGTAATGTGAAGGACCTAATGGGAATGATTCCGGGGATGGGCAAGGCCATGAAAGATGTTGAAATTGAAGATGATGCTTTCAAAGGAGTAGAAGCAATTATTCAGTCTATGACCCCGGCTGAAAAAGCAAAGCCAGAAATATTGAATGGTTCAAGACGAAAGCGAATCGCTAGAGGAAGTGGAACGAGTATACAAGAAGTGAATAAGTTGATAAAACAATTTGAGGATACGCGTAAGATGATGAAAATGATGAGTAATAAAAAGAACATGATGAATATGATGCGTCAAATGAAGGGCGCAGGAAGAGGAAGGATGTAATTATGGAAATTCTAGATGGTAAATTAACCTCGGCGTCTATTAAAGAGGAAATTGCACAAGATGTAGCAAAGTTCGTTGCAAGTGGTGGAAGAAAACCGCATTTGGCAGCTGTTTTGGTCGGTGAAAATGGTGCGAGTTTAACATACGTTAATGCAAAAGTTAAAGCATGCGAACAGGTTGGATTCGACTCTACATTAGTCCAGTTGCCAGTATCTATTTCAGAAGAGGCGCTTTTATCTGAAATTGACAAGTTGAATAAGGATGCTTCTTTGGATGGATTTATTGTACAATTGCCACTCCCAGATCATATTGATGAAAGTAAAGTAACTATGGCAATCAATCCAAAAAAAGATGTGGATGGTTTTCATCCTGAAAATATTGGGTTAATGGCACTTAATTTGCCGACATTTTTACCGGCAACTCCATTCGGAATTGTTCAAATGCTCGAAAGATATCAAGTAGAAACGAGCGGTAAACATTGTGTTGTTGTTGGAAGAAGTCATATCGTAGGGTCACCTATGAGTATTTTAATGGCTCGCAATGCGTACCCAGGGAATTGCACAGTTACCCTTACGCATTCTAGAACGGTCAACTTAAAGGAGATTTGTGGAACGGCGGACATTCTTATTGTAGCTCTTGGTAAACCAGAATTTATTACAGCCGAATACGTAAAAGAAGGTGCTGTTATTGTGGATGTTGGAATTACAAGAATTGCAGACGACTCTAAAAAATCTGGATTCAAGCTTTTGGGTGACGTTAAGTTTGATGAGGTTGCACCTAAATGTGCTTTTATCACTCCTGTTCCGGGTGGTGTAGGTCCAATGACCATTGTATCGTTGCTAAAAAACACATTACAAGCAGCAAAAAGAACCGATTAGGGCTGTTTTAAATACATGGTTTCAGCAAAGGTTTGCATACCAAAATTATTGTTGGCCACAAGAACAATTCGGGCATTGTTGGGTCCAGTATAAAGAAGGGCCAAATCTTTCGCATCAAGCGGAGCATAAAAACCAGAAGTTTGCTGAGAGACAGGCTTAAAATTACCCTTTCCATCGCCTAACATTAATAGGCCACGGCCGGCATCTGCTCGACCGGTTTCTATTTCTGCTTGAAAAAGATTACCCGCTAACAATAAATCCATGGTGCCATTATCGTCAAAATCGGAACTTATAATTCCATTGACAGGAGAAAACTGAGCCTTTGTTGGTAAAGGAACAAGTTTGAAATCAGAACCATTATTTATCAAGATAGATGAAGCAAAGTTATGTGCTTTCAGATGCAATGCATCGCTCAGTTTGTTACCGTAAACCTTATATATATCCGCAACTCCAAATTCTTCGTAGGTTTCAAATTTTTCAGCGATCACCGGAATCTGTTCAGATGAACATTGCCTTCCTCTTACCGGGTAACAAGTGCCTTGATTATAATAGCCCAATACAATGTCAATATTTCCATTATCGTCAAAATCGTGCGCATATACTTCAAAGGGCTCTTGCGGAGATGCATGGTACTTATAATTTAGTCCTAGATTACCAATTACATAATCATCATCACCATCAGAATCAATGTCAACTGGGATTATCTTATTCCACCAGCCCGTTTGCTCATCTAGCCCAAATTGATTACTGATGTTTTCAAATATTCCATGGACATTTTTGAACATAAGTACACCGGTCCACTCTCCAACAACGATTAAGTCTTGTTGACTGTCTCCATTAAAATCAGTCCATATCGCAGATGTAATTAAGCCAGGATGAACCAGGTCCGGAGCGACTTCCTTCGTAACATCCTTGAATCGCTTATTGTCGTTTCTTAAAACATAACTTCGGGGCGCAAACGGATATTTACCCGGAACAAGCCTACCGCCTACAAAAAGGTCCTGATCACCATCGCCGTCATAATCAGCCGCAGTAACTGTTCCCCCACTCGAATGCATTTTAGGCAATAAGTCCGTGCTTTTCATGAAATTGCCGCTTCCATCATTCAGATAGATTCTGTCCTGTAAGAGTGGAGAATCAGGCGGGAATTCATTTCCTCCACTAATTACATATAAATCTTGGTCGCCATCATTATCAGCATCAAAGAACACGCCACCCAAATCTTCGAATGAAGCATCATTATTAAATATGGGGGAGGAAGAAGATTCAAAACGCATTGAGGCTCCCTGGATGATGAGTAAGCCTGCCTGACCTGCAGCGCCTCCAATATAAAAATCATCCAACAAGTCTCCGTTCACGTCTCCTACCGTAATCTTAGGTCCGTTTTGGCTTTGTTTATGAGGTAAGAGTACTTCTTTTAGGTAATCGTCATATTCATTTTCTTTATGCGTGAACATGTAACCATCTTTTGGTCCAACCCGCTTAAAAAAGGTCTCTTGTTCATCGCTTGATTGACTTAATTGTTTCGCATTAGTATAATTAACTTGAAGTATTTGGTCAAATTCGGGGTTCATTATATTTTCTATTTTACCATCTGGCCATTCGATTTTCAATTGATTAATACGGTCATTACTGGCAATTCCAAAATGCACTTTTTGATGACAAGATGATTCAAAACCTCGCGCGACCCAAAACTCTTGATATTGTTCTCCATTCAAGGTGTTTAGCGTTAGTTTTGCTCCCAGTCCGTTTGTATTCTGTGTAGGGCCTTCCAGATCGACAAGTAAGAAATGCCCTATGTTTTTATCACTTACTGTATTTCGATAGATGGATGCCGGGTCATTGAAATTGTTTACGACTAAATCAAGGTCACCGTCATTATCTAAATCCCCATAGGCCATACCGTTCGAAAAACCAGAAAAATTAAATCCCCAATCCTCAGATTTGTCCGAAAAATGCAACGCACCATCGTTTTGAAAAACATAATTTCTTAAACGGGTGGATTTCATCATAGAAGCTAACTCTGTAAAAGATTTAAGCCCTTTGTCGCCTCCCATTTTTTTTGCTTTTTTCACATAATCTTTGTCTTGCGTGTCTCGCAGATATCCATTTGTAATTGCCAGATCTTTGCGGCCATCATGATCGAAGTCAGCAAATAGTGGAGCCCAACTCCAATCGGTATTTGCTAATCCACTTAAGTAGGCAATTTCAGAAAAATTACCTTTTCCATTATTGAATTGAAGTGTATTTCGCATGAATTGATAATGGTAGCCTAAATTCACATTGTCCCAGAATAGTTGGGGATTCATACTTGCCATATTGGTTTTTTGTCGTTTGTTGTCCTCGGCTAACATTTCGACTACAAAAAGGTCTAAAAGTCCATCATTATTGATGTCTGCAGCATCACTTCCCATAGCGAAATATGAAACATGCGCAATTAGCTCTTTGGCTCTTTCCGTAAAGGTGCCGTTTCCATTATTGATGTAGTAAAAGTCGTGAGATTTGAAGTCGTTGGCAATGTATATGTCTGGCCATCCATCGTTATTGTAATCACTTATGGCAAGACCGAGCCCATGGCCGTAGTTATTTATCCCTGCAATTTTCGATACTTCCGAAAAGGAATTATTTCCGTCATTACGATACAGCTTATCACGAAATCGTTCTGGAGGATTATTTCTAGCCATTTCTCTTTGCTTAGAAGTCATTTGAAAAAGGGGATGGTTGGCCATAAAACAGTCCAGGTCTCCATCTTTGTCGTAGTCAAAAAAACCGGCTTGTACGGTGTTCCCCGTTTCGGCAAGGCCATAATCTTGCGCTTGCTCTTCGAATGTGTTGTCGCCTTGATTAATGTAGAGTAAATTGGCTCTTTCTGCTGGATTATCAAACCAGCCGGATCGACAAATATAAATGTCAAGGAATCCATCTGCGTTAATGTCTACCATTGAAACACCTGTTTTTAGTCCATTGTTATGTGAAATGCCGGCGGAAACCGTAATGTCTTCAAATTTCATATTCCCAAGATTCAGGTACAGCCTGTCTTTTGCTATGGTGCCTGTGAAGAAAAGGTCTGATAACCCGTCGTTATTGATATCTCCTATACCAACACCACCGCCATTGTATAGATATTCATATCTGTAAAAATTTACTTCTTCTGATTCTATCAGGTCATTGCTAAAGTGAACATTGGTAAAAGAAGCCGGTAAAAGGTCAAAGACTTTTCCTGGATTTGTTGTCGTTCTTTCAAGTGCATCTTTTTCGTTGACATTTGGAGTTATGGAATTGGGATTCCCGCAGTTCAAAAGTAAAAGACAACAACCAACTAGTATTGGCATGTAATATTTGATTCGCATCATGGCGTATGTTTACAGTGGCGTCACATATCACAAAAGAATGGGAATCATTTTATAAAGATGACGATATAAGATAGGATTATTTTTTTTCATCGAAAAATATCCTAAAAGAAAAGTAGACCGTTAAAATATTTCTAGTGAGCACATTGCTACTTTAATGATTTTCTGAATCCTAATAAGTCCCAATTACCTATTTTTGCCCCGATGCCTATGAATGTTACAAAGAAAGATATGGGGTTGCCTTTAATGGAAGAGTTTCTGACCATTCAAGGAGAAGGTTACCATACTGGTAGAGGCGCTTATTTTATTCGATTAGGTGGGTGTGATGTAGGCTGTGTATGGTGCGATGTAAAGGAAAGTTGGAATGCGAATGATCATCCAAAAGTCAGTGTGGATCATTTGGTTCAGAACGTGATTGATACAAATATTGATTTTGTGGTTATAACGGGTGGAGAGCCGGCTATGTATCGATTGGATATACTTACAGAAGAGCTGAATGAAAAAGGGGTAGAAACTGCAATAGAAACATCTGGTGTATATGAGTTAAGTGGAAAATGGCACTGGGTTTGCTTTTCACCTAAAAAATTTAAGGCACCCAAGGCCTCTATTTACAAAGTCGCCAATGAGCTAAAGGTTATTATATTTAATGCTCATGATTTCAAGTGGGCTGAGGAGCACGCAGCCAAAGTAAATGACCGCTGTGTACTTTATTTGCAACCTGAATGGGGGAAACAAGATGAAATGATGCCACTTATTATTAATTATGTGAAACAAAATCCGAAATGGCGCATATCATTGCAAACCCATAAATACATGAATATACCATGAGAATCCAATTAATAGTCGCTTTTTTCTTTTCATTTCTAGCTTCTTGTACCGTAGCCCAACCTGGAATCTATAGTACCAGCAGTAAAAAAGCCATCAAGCTGTATGAAGAAGCCAACATTTGTTATAAGGACCTTGATCCTCAAACAGGGAGGAGAAGATCACTGAATTGTGCAGAGTCTAATGCGCTTAAAGCGTTAGAAAAGGATGAGCAATTCATTGACGCCTTATTATTATTGTCTGAAGTTAAAATTGCTCAAAATGATTTTTTGTCTGCTATAGCTTATAAAGAGCGTGTTTTGGCCATGAATCCAGGATATTCTTCTAATGAATTTTATTACATAGCAAGTTTAGCAATGGGCCTGGGAGATTATGAAAAGTGCCTCAAATTCAGTAAGCTATTTTTAGCAAGAAGAAGTACCAGTGAATATTTTCAAGACCAAGCAAGAAGATATGTTGACGATTGTGAATTTGCCATTCAAGCGTTGAAGTCTCCTGTTAAATACAATCCCGAAAACTTGGGTGCAGGAATTAATTCCGAAAGACCAGAGTATTTCCCAACTCTAACGGCAGACGATAAGTCCTTGCTTTTTACTCGAAATGTTGAGGATGATCGAGTGCCCATGTATGGAGAGCAAGAAGATTTCTTTTTAACTATTTGGGAAAATGGTAGTTGGCAGGAAAGTGAAATTTTAAAGGGGCCTATAAATACGAAGTACAACGAAGGAGCACCTACATATTCAGCAGATGGTAAATATGTTGTTTTCGTTGGATGTGAAACAGGTTATAGAGGTGAATTTAATTATGGCGAAGGTCGCCAGGGTTACGGTTCTTGTGATTTGTTTGCGAGTGAAAAGGTTGGTTCAAAATGGATGAAGCCATTCAACCTTGGAAAGCCAGTTAATTCAAATCACTGGGAATCACAACCCAGTTTTTCTGCCGATGGAAAATCACTCTATTTCATAAGAGGTATTGTTCGACAAGGGAGGAAAGATCCAGGTGAACAAGATATATTTGTTACTGAAATAACGGATCAGGGAACTTGGTCTGTACCGAAGAGGGTTTCTGGCAAAATTAATACTCCTTACAGAGAAGAATCAGTTTCTATTCATCCAGATGGCCAAACCCTTTATTTTTCATCTAATGGGCATCCAGGGATGGGAGGATTAGATATTTTTATGAGTAGACGACAATTAAATGGCGAATGGGGAGAACCAATCAATTTAGGTTATCCCATCAATACATTTAATCATGAAAATAGCTTGTTGGTTTCTGCCAAAGGCGATTTAGCTTTTTTTGCCTCTGATCGGGAAGGGGGATATGGAAGTTTAGACTTGTATTCATTCGAATTGCCGTTAAAATTTAGACCGATCAAAACGACTTATGTTCGTGGAAAAGTGTTTGATGCGATTTCAAAAAAACATCTTCCAGCTTATTTTAAGCTGATAGATTTAGAAACAGGTCAAATTGTTAAAGAGGCATATGCTAATTCTGGTAATGGTGAATTTTTAGTTGCTTTACCCATAAATAAAAATTATGCCTTGCATGCAGAACACAAGGGGTACCTTTTTTATTCCAAAAACTACGCATTGAATTCCGACCAAATGAAAGACATGGAGTTTGTCATCGAAGTTCCTATGGAAAAGGGTAAAATTGTTTTAGAAAATGTCTTCTTTGCTGTTGGTAAGTATGACTTAGAAACAGAAAGTATTTATGAATTAGACCGTGTCGTTGATTTTTTAATGTCTAGCTCAACTATAAAGGTTGAATTGGGTGGACATACAGATCCGGACGGAGATGACGACATGAATCAGGTTTTATCTGAAAATCGAGCCAAGGCTTGTGTAGACTATCTTGTTTCCAAAGGAATTGATGCCAATCGTTTATCGTTTAAGGGTTACGGAGAAACGCAGCCAAGAGTCAAGAACAACAGTCCAACCAATAAAGCCTTGAATCGAAGAACAGAACTAAAAATAATCGAATAATTATTTTATGATTACTAGCTTTCCTGTTTGGATGTCATTCACGCCAGTAAGCACGAATAGGTAAGCGCCACTAGTAAGTTGGCTTTCGATAATTACTTCTTCATTATGAATCTCATATTCTTCCAACCGTTTTCCGGAAAGACTAAATAATTGAATTGTATTCCATTTCCCATTTGATTTTAGATTCATCGTTCCATTAGATGGGTTGGGGTATACGAGGGGGTTTTCATTACTTATAGTTTCAATTTGAGTAACAAAAATGGAGTCATTAATCACTGACCCTGTGCCGATACAATTCTCCATCATCTTAATTACAAATACAGACGAGTATCCTACCCCAATCTTTTTTTCTCCAACTAATGCAAAACCACCGTCCGAAGTGGCAATAAGGTCTTTCCCATAGTCCATTCCGCTGCCTCCAAATGAAATTCCAAAACAAACAAGATCGAAAAACATTCCCGATGTGTCAAGACCATAAAACATCACATCATCGAGATTGGAAGATGGAGAATTATATCCAACGGTTAGTGTTAATGGCTTCCCTTGAACGGCAATAATTTTATGACTAAAATAGTTGTATGGATTGGTAAACCATCGATCGAGCATTGAATTGCCAGTTAGTGGGTCAATCTTTGACTGTACAGTACTCCAGTAATCATTGCCTGGTACAATTGTGTTCCAAACAAACATCAGGTTACCGTTGTCAAGTTCAATCAGGTCAGCGCCTAAATCATTATCCGTTCCACCAAAAGTTTGCTCCCAAATAACTGTTCCATTGCTGTCCATTCGAATTAACCAGGCGTCTTGTCCACCAGCACTTGAAGTACTGGTTTCACCAGCCAAAAGTAAATCTCCATTAGCTGCTTCTTTGATTGACCATCCAATTTCATTGCCTATCCCTCCATAAGTTTTTGACCACACGGTATCTCCTAGTGCATCTATTTTTAACACAAAAGCATCATTTGATCCTACACTGGAGCTATAAGTTTCCCCAGTCAAAACAAATCCACCATCGGTAGTTTCTGCGATAGAATAGCCAAGATCCCAATCGGCTCCTCCATATGTTCGAGACTGCACAACCGAGCCGTTAAAGTCCATTTTCAAGAAATAGACGTCGTAGCCGCCATTACCGAAACTATTGGTATATCCAATGATGGCTAAATGATTGTCACTTGTTGCAATGATTTCCATTCCGCTATCTACATTACTACCTCCTCTTGTTTTTGTCCAAACAACTTCGCCAAGAGAGTCTAGTTTCAGTATTAGTAAATCGGTCGATAAATCTCCAAAACTTGATGTCGAACCCGTTACCACATAACTGGAGTCTGGCAATTGAACGATTCCTTCACCACGCTCTTCTTGCACATTACCGTAAGTTTTTTCAAATACAATCTGGCAATGTGTTCTCGAAACAACTGCAATAAGCGAAATGATAAAGATGTATTTTAGAATCTGCATTGTAACCCAAGATTAATATTTTTACCATATCCTTTTTTAGAAAATAGTCCAATCATGTTATTGCAAGAGGCAAAGGCACTAATCAATTTGCTTGAATAATTAATCCTCATTCCAGCAGTAATGGTTCCGTATCCGCCAACAATGCCGATTACCGATGTGTTGAGCTTGCGGTGCAGTCTAATATTTACACCACCGTAAACCATGGGCTTCATATTGGCATTTATCTGGTACCTCGCACCTGCAACACTGCCTAACGGATGGGCAGCTGTTAATTTTGAAACATAGACGATGTTAAATACAGCAGGAAGTAAAGTCCAATAATTCGATACTTCTGGCTGTGGTAATAAAGAATCAGACAGGACATTTTCATTGAGCCAATTCGCATTTCCAGTATCAAATAAATTATCTACTTCGTAACCAGCATATGAATAAGTTGTATCTATTTGGTAAGTGTTGGGGTAATTGTTCCAAGCAACGGTCCCAACGTTATCCATTTGAAATGTGATTGTTCCTATTTCTTTTGTTGCGACGGTTTCTTTCGAAAGGCTAGAGGATGAGTGATTATTAACTTTTATAGGGTGGGAGTACGTGAAGTTGAGTGCGAATCCTAAACCATTCAACGCACCGATATTATTGCCTCGTTTATTTGCGCTTTGAATGTTGGTGTTTGTTTCTAAGGAAATGGCGCTCAGGTCACTTTCGGTATGAAGTGTCATTTTATTAGCAGCTAAGGCCAAATGCGATTGACCTTTAATGAACGAAACGCCGAATTCGCAGTTGTTTGATTTGTGCGCAAGATTCAAGCCTAATTTTTGAAAAACGACACGATTCATAAAAGACGGTCCCAATTCCATGTTTTGACCAATTCGGTCTGCATTTCCAGAAAAAATCACATGAAATAAATCTTTACTGTAGGAGCTAGAATTTAGCTCAATGTAATCCGCATTCAAAGCATAATTCCAATTCGGATTTTTCAGTAAACTATCTGTTTCTATATAGCACTTTATTCCCGTACTAAAACCAATGGCAAGTCGATTCCCAAAATTGAGCAGCTTTTGTTCAGTTTGGTCTTTTAATTGATCGTCAATATATCCGCCGAAAATTAGTTTGTTCATGAATTCGTTGGAAAGGCCCTGACCTTGATAGAAAGCATTGGCATATCCTTCAATAACACATGAATTAGTAGAATCGATTGTGTTTGACGCAATAAAAAGGGTTTGGGCATTACCAAAATAAAAACTAAATAACGCTATGACAAGGCTGATTCGAATCAATTAATTGTATGCTGATAGTTTAGGATAACATTTAAATTAAGGTCTATATTATGCCAATCCATTATCTTAATCATGTTGGGCAAATTTGCCGTGTTGAAAACGACATTTAATAAAAGTTGCTTAGTTTGAATTAGCCGAGTTATTTGATCTTTGTTTACTGTCAGTATTACTTGAGACGTCGAACTTGAAATGACCTCATTAGCTAGGTTTAATACGGCGGGATCAATTAATGTAGAGGTCGAGATAGGGTCAGTAAAGAGACCGTTTTCATCTAAAACAAAAACCTTAATTTCAGCACTTAATGGAAAGTTGTTAGTTGCGTTGATGATTATCGACCCATTTTGAATGTTAGTTGTATCTTCTTCTATTTCAATATTTAAGGTGTCTTGAAGCGTTAAATTATTGGCAGCAAAACAAAGTGGAACTTCTAAATTGATATTGGCAAGTAATGGGTATTCATAATTAAAAAAGTCCCCATGACTGTTTACATCTCCAAAAGGATTGATCTGTAATTGTGCTGAGTAGCTAAGTTCTTTTGGTAAGTTCTCTAAAAATTCGTCAAGATTAGAAGTGCTATTGGAAAACGATTCTGTATGAATTTCTGATGCAACAGTCCAGCCTGTTCTAGTAGGTCTTGTAAGATTAATTGGGGCGCCAATAGTGCTGTGATTAAGTGCGACCATAGATGAGGTGTTTAGGCTATTCAATTGTTCTATGTTAACTTGCATGTCCACGCCAAGTCCACTTTTTATGGTTACATCAAGTTGCACTTGGTCGATGTCTAGGCTTCCCGAAATTATATTATCCATGAAGGGTATGGCAACAGTATCTAGCGGAATTTCAATAAGTTCATGCCCAAAATAACCGAGAGCTCGTGCAGGTGAAATGTCTTCGAATGAAACATTGATTCTAATAGAATCAGCTTGCGAGATGGTAACATTTGATGAAAATGCTGGGTCAATAGTCGATGACGCTTTCGAGGTAATGGTATTGTATTTTAGGCTATTAGTTCCAGTAAGGTCAAATTCATAATCATTTAAATCAACGCTTCCAACTGCAATTGCTGGAGTTATACCGTCTGATGTCGGAACGTAGATCACTTCCGAAAATTCAATGCCGCCTTTGGTAGCGCAGGGTAGGATAATAGAGTCTATGGTTGGTCCTGTCACGTAGCTGATTAATTCGTAATTTAATTTACCGCCTTTTAGCTTGAAATACCTGAGCTCGGCTCCTGCTATGTTATAGGTAGATTCTTCTGTTTCTGAAATAAACGTATACCCTGGGCTAATTGAAAGTGTAGCTGAGGTCGGTAGTTTATGTACTTGTGAAATGGTTGTATCTGGGGTTTCAAAGAAAGAATCCACATCTATTCGGTAAATTTCTCTTTGAATACTGAGAATAAGTGAGCTATCTGCATTAACCAGTAAATTGGTATCACCTAACAGATTTCCTATGTCAAGTTTTGTATGAATTAAGGGAAGTGCGTAGTCAGCATCCCACGTTGTTGATTCTTTTCTGCATCCATAAAATAACAGCAAGGTTGAAAAAGACAGGCACAAAAATCTACTCATTACCTCAAAAATACTCAAATTGTAAAGTTTTCGGCATTAAAATGAAGGAACGGAATAAATAAGGTGTTTAATAACCATATTTTTCTTTCCAAATTGATTTCAAGAATCCTCTGAGCTCTAATTCTCTCTTCGTATTAGCGGGTTCAAATAGACGGGTGCCTTTAATTTCTTCGGGAAGAAACTCTTGGTCCCCTAATTTTTCTGTGTGGTCGTGTGAATACAGGTATTCTTTACCATACCCCAATTCCTTCATGAGTGTTGTTGCGGCATTTCTAAGTGGAATCGGCACAGGTAAATTCCCCGTTGATTGCACCAGTTTTTGTGCTTGATTAATCGCTTGGTAAGCAGAATTGGATTTCGCTGAACTAGCAAGATAAAGGACACATTGAGATAAAATAATTCTTGATTCCGGCCAGCCAATTACATTGACTGCTTGAAAACAATTATTTGCCATTATTAGTGCTGTTGGGTTCGTATTGCCTATATCCTCACTTGCAAAAACCAGCAAACGCCGGGCAATGAACTTAGGGTCTTCTCCTCCCTCTACCATTCGAGCCAACCAGTATACAGCAGCGTTCGGATCACTTCCTCGAATTGATTTTATAAAAGCAGAGATGATGTCATAATGTTGTTCGCCACTTTTATCGTATAAAGCAATGTTCTGCTGAATAGTATTTAGTACAACCTCATCATTTATCAAACCATCTTCAGTGTTGTTTGCAACAATTTCGAGAGCATTGAGTAATTTCCTAGCGTCACCACCCGACATTCTGAATAGTGCTTCATTTTCTTCGATGTTCAAGTTTTTTTCCTTGAGAATCGTGTCTTTGGTAATGGCACGATTTAATATCGTATTTAATTCAGCTACGGTGTGGTGCTTTAAAACATATACTTGACATCTTGATAATAAAGCAGCAATTACTTCAAATGAAGGGTTTTCAGTCGTAGCGCCTATAAGAGTGATGATTCCCTTTTCTACAGCGGCAAGTAGCGAGTCTTGTTGAGATTTTGAAAACCGGTGAATTTCATCAATAAAAAGGATGGCATTAGCTCCACCAAAAAGTCCTTGATTCTTTACTTTATCAATCACCTCTCTTATGTCTTTAACACCGGAATTGATTGCGCTCAATGTATAAAAAGGCCGGTCTAAATGATTAGAAATTAGTTGTGCAAGAGTTGTTTTGCCAACTCCCGGTGGTCCCCACAATAAGATTGATGGTATAATTCCATTGGCAATCGCTTTTCCCAATGGTGCATTTTCACCTATGATGTGCTCCTGACCAACGTATTCGCTCAGAGTTAAGGGCCGAACTCTATCGGCCAAAGGTCTGTGTTCTGCGTTATTCATATTGTTTCAGGTCTGAGGGTCTTTTGTGTTTCCATCGTCGGTGACTCCACAGCCAATATTGAGGGTTTTCTACGATTTGTTTTTCTAAGGCCTGAGTATGTGCTTCTGTGATCTTTCCGTATGGGGCTTCTTGTGGATTTTCAAATAGCACTTTATACGTTAAACTATAGTGTCCACGTTTTACTTTGGATGCCATCCCAAATATGACGGGTAAATTATGTTCTTTTGCATATTTTTCAGTACCAAATAACACACCTGTATCTTGATTCAGGAAATTCATCCAATAGGCATTCTTTGGATTACTGGGGGATTGGTCACCGCCAAGTATAAATGCGCGACGATTGCTTTCATCAGGATTTGCAAAATAGCGAGCACTTTCTTTCATAGAAATGAGCTTTAAACCGAATTGTTCTCTTGACAGCCGCAATTTCATATCAAAGAATTGATTGGAAAGAGGTTTGTAGATACCAACGCCTTGGTGCTGGTGGTACAGGGGCATAGCTAAGGCAAAGAGTTCCCACGCATTGTAATGTCCACCGGCAATGATTACGTCGCGCCCCTCCTTCGCAAAACGATCAACTACTTCAGGATTCTCAATCACAAACCGTTTTTTGGTGCTTTTTTTTGAAATACTAAAATTCTTTAGACTTTCAATGATAATATCACAAAAATGCTGATAAAACTGTCGTTCAATTTTCCTAATCTGTTTATTAGAAAATTTTGGAAATGAGCGTTCTAAGTTTCCTCTGATTACTTTTTTTCGATACCCGAAAACAAAGTAAATAACTACATACATAAACGACGATATACCATGTAAAAACCAAATTGGTAAAATGGAAATGGGCACAATTAGTATATAATAAATTACTTTGTTCAACACGTTCATTCAATAAGTACCAAATCTAAGGTTATTTCATCGCTTTCATAGCAAGTGTCGTCACAGTTTGTGAAAGATTCCGTCGTCAACTTTTTACTGTCTACGGCAATAATAATATTCGGTCCAGAGCGATAATAAGCTTCAGCTGTGTACCTAATTCCGGTTGGAAGGTAGTAATCATATGAATCACCGTATAGCGTATCACGCAATACGATCAGGTTGTCCTCTAGATTTCCATTGTACAATGCAATGGGGACACCTGAAAGTTGTTCTGTGATAGAAAGATTAACCCAGTTGGAATCAATCGAGACCGTTGTGCAAATTAAGTCAGGGTCGCAACTGTCTCCGTCTGAATTGCAAGAGGTTATGGTAATGAAGGAAAGCAATACGAGGATGCAATACACTATACATTTCATGGGATAATAGGTATATTAAGAGCGAACATCAGCCGACTGTTAGGAACAGAGGCTAAGCGGTCATTGAATAATAAGTACGTTACGTCCAGATTCATGCCGTTTAACCAAATTGAAAAGCCTAAAAAAGGATTGATGGTTAAACCTGCCTTCGGACGCTCACGAGTTCCTAGATAATCTCCAAAAAGGTAACCTGATTTTGCGCCTGCTAAAAAGCTTGAATTTAATGATTGAGATAGATGGAATTTTAATATTCTTTTATAAAGATCTACACTAACTAAGTACTTCTTTTCTTTCCATTGCCTGATGATGTTAGCTTGTTGATGAATCTGGACTTTTTTATAAAAAGGCCTAAAACTACAACTCAATTGTGCTCCTATTTTGGATTTGGGTTCAAAGGCACCTGCTCCAAAATCAAGATAGAAATCTTGTAAATTGACATGGATACCTGCACTTATGGTCGGAACAATATTCAGTTTAAACTTTGTTTTTGTTGTATCCGCTGAATCTAATTCTTGTGCGTACGGCACTGTGTTGTATAAAGAAAATATTAAGAAGCAGAAAACACGAATCATACACCAAAAATAATTAACTCTTCAAATTTACCGGATTAAACATATGGCGATATCCGCCTTGCCAATCGCTTTATAAATTACGTATAGTTTTTGATTTTGGATATTTCACTTGGTACTTGAATTCTACTGTTTTTGTTTCTCCCGGTTGCAAAGTAATTTTCCATTCTAATTTTCCCGTACTTTCTTGGTATTTCGCATTGGAAGTTTCTACAGTAGTTATTTCAATTTCTTTGGTTTTTGAAATGGGAATTTGATCTTGCAGTAAAATCGTTATCGGAATGTTTTTGGTGTTTCTAATATTCACTTGTAATCCCAAAGTTTTTTTAATAGAACTGCCTATTGTGGATTCTTTGCAATAGTCTTTGATTTTTTTTCTATCGACAACTACGGCGAAATCTCTACCTAAAGAGAGTTCCATGGTGTCTTTAGTGATTGCTGCATCTATAAAAGAGCTGCCAATGAAGGTGCCGTCATAATAAATGTTGGCCTTACCACTAAGTAAATTTAAATTACTCCAGTTTGCTATTTTGGCCATTAAAAAAGCATCTTTATCAAACTTTGGTGCCGCGTAAAATTGATAATTGGCAGTAAGAGCATGGGATTGAATTTCAACGGCATTGTATTGGCCATTACTCGGTATCGTGTACGGGATTTTTATTTCAAATTCCGTATTTACATTTCCTTGAGAAACAACCACATCTGGGCGGAGGCTTGTTGGTTCAAAACTGTCAGCTGTTTCTGCCGCATCCTCTTCTTCATAATCATCCGCATCGTTAATCTCGGGAGAAGCATATTGACGTCTAGAATTTCCATAATTGCCTTTGAAATTTTGATTACTAATGATTGGTTGAAATTGCAAGGCCCACGGTTTTACGGTTGGTGCTGTGTTACTTAGAGTCGGATTTCCAGTTGATAAGGTTAGCGTTACATTATTCCAATCAGATCCTGTATGCTGCCATACATTCCCTTTGTAGCTTAAATTGACAGGGTTAGGCGCTCCTTTTGAACGAATGTCATAAAGTGGCTTCCATCCGGCTTCAGAGACAACATAACTCAGAAAAATTTTCGTTTTTGCTTTGCTTTCTGCACTGATTCGAATTGTTATTTCATTCGTGTTTTTAGTTGCTTTTCCATTAAGTTCGTTGACTTGCTTTTTTAATTTTTTTACTTCTTTTTGAAATTCTTTTCGTTCTTCTGATATGTCCAGTATTTTAATTTCCAATTCCACCAGTCTTGAACGGTACAGGTCGGCAACTTCAATCAAATCTTCTACATCTAAACCTGTTTGAGAACCTCCAACGTTTTTGTTAGCAAGTAACAGCGATTTTTCTGCTTCAAATACCGAAAGGTATCTGTTGCGCATTTCCAATTTGAATTCCACATCGTTTAACGATTCCTTGAGTATTTTAAGCTGTGGAGAAACTACAGGGTCTTTCATGTAATTTCTGTTGTGTTTAACCGAGACAATAGTAAATTCGGTATCGCCACCTACTTGAATAGAAGATCCATCGAGGTTTGCCGCTAAACCTTCAAATTTCACAAGATTGTCTCCGGGGAGAAGCATTACACTTGCTTCTCGGTGGACTTGTGCTTTGCGTTGAAATACAGTGACATTTTCAATTGTAGAGGCTGCAACTATGGCATTCTCTTGTGAATAGCTATCCACACAGATAAAAAAAACCAGAGGTAAAAAGAATAGTTTCATATAAAATCAAATTTAGAATAAATAACGTGGATTGTCACAATTCATTGTGAATTATGAATGGCTTTCTATCTAAAGAGTTATTGGATTTGGTTAGCTTTGCTATTGAATAACCGTTATGGGACAAAAACCACTGATTTTAGTAACCAATGATGATGGAATTACGGCTCCTGGGATTAAACACCTTATTGATTCCGTTAAAGATTTTGGGGACCTGTTGATTGTCGCACCAGACAAGCCTCAAAGTGGGATGGGACATGCGATTACAGTCAATATTCCGTTGTATCTTAATTCATCAGATTACCATGCGGGACACGAGGCCTATTCTTGCTCAGGCACTCCCGTAGATTGTGTAAAGTTGGCAATGCACGTACTTAAGGGACGTAAACCGGATTTGGTTGTTAGCGGTATCAATCATGGTAGTAATGCGTCCACGAATGTTTTGTATAGTGGTACGATGTCAGCAGCTGTTGAAGGTTGTTTGGATGGCATTCCTTCAATCGGATTTAGTTTATTGGATTTTTCTCATGAAGCGAATTTTGAAGGAGCTGTAATAGCAGTCAAAACGGTAGTTAAGAATGCTTTAGAAAAGAAAATACCTAATGATGTTTGTCTAAATGTAAACATACCGAAAGTGCCGGCTGTTGAAATAAAAGGCTATCGGGTCTGTAGGCAAGCTCGTGCTTTCTGGGCGGATGGTTTCGAAGAAAGAGAAACTCCATTCGGGAAAAAGTATTACTGGCTAACGGGGGAGTTTGAAAATTTCGATACCGAGGAGGACACAGACATTTGGGCACTGCGTAACAATTACGTTTCGATCGTTCCAACTCAGTTTGATATGACGTCTCACCAAACTATTTCAGTTATTAAAGATTGGGAAATTTAATGTTAAAAAAGAATCATATTGTCTGGGGAGTTTTGTGGGGGCTTTTATTGCCTGCTATTATTATTTCTGGAGTTTATTTCGCCTTCTATTTAAATGGACTGGTACTTGCGTGGGAGATCATGGGTCAAATTGTCATATTTGCTATTGCAACTAATATTGTTCCGGCTCAGTACTTTTCAAAGAGATATGTAGAATACACCGCAAGAGGAGTCATGGTAGTCACCATGCTTCTTGTTTTGCTATGGGCTATCTTATTCATGTTAGACTAATGAAATATTACCTTATTTCCGGAGAGGCATCTGGTGATTTGCATGGGGCTAATTTGATGGCCGCATTGAAAAAAGTTGATGCAAATGCTGAATTTAGATTTTGGGGTGGAGACCTTATGGCCGCCCAAGGAGGAAGCCTAGTTAAACATTTCCGGGAGCTGGCTTTTATGGGATTTGTGGAGGTCTTACTTAATATCCGAACCATTCTGAAAAATTTAAAATTCTGTAAGCGTGATATATTGACGTTCAATCCAGATGCGTTGATATTGATAGACTATCCGGGTTTTAACTTTCGGATTGCAGAATTTGCCAAGAAGAATCAGATTCCTGTTCACTATTACATCTCACCTCAAGTATGGGCATGGAAGCAAAATCGTGTTGAAAAAATCAAAAGAGATGTAGATCGTCTTTACTGCATTTTACCATTTGAAAAACAATTTTATGCAGAAAGAGGAGTAGAAGTAGATTTTGTAGGTCATCCACTGATTGATGCGGTGGAAAATAGTCAGAATAAGACCGATTTTAGAAAGAACAATGGACTGGAATCTAAGCCAATCATTGCGTTGTTGCCTGGAAGTAGAAAGCAAGAGATATCTAAGATGCTTTCCATCATGTTAACCATGAAAAGTCATTATTCAGATCACCAATTTGTCATAGCTGCAGCACCTTCTCAAGATGAATCATTTTATAGAAATTTGATTGGCGAAAATGCAAAAATTATTCACGGGCAAACGTATAGTCTTTTGAAGTGTGCTGATGCAGCCTTGGTTACTTCTGGTACAGCAACACTGGAGGCAGCTTTGCACGGTGTGCCAGAAGTAGTCTGTTATAAAACCAGCTGGATTTCATATCAAATCGCCAAAAGGCTCATTCATGTAGCCTACATTTCTTTGGTTAATTTAATAATGGAGAAAGAAGTTGTTAAAGAGCTGATTCAGAAAGACTTAATAGAGTCAAATTTAAAAAAAGAATTGGATTTTATTTTGTTTGATAAAGCTAAAAATGAAAAAATTAAACAGGATTATTTAAAGCTGAAAACGAAGTTAGGTGGTGCAGGAGCTTCAGAACGAACTGCCGCATTGATTTTTAA